>NZ_JAFY01000002.1:1019143-1358858 GCF_000526375.1 Aminiphilus circumscriptus DSM 16581
GCCCCGGCGCACTGATTCCCCAGAGCGCGGCGTTTCCGGGGCGACTTGCGGAGGGGCTTCCCGCCCATGTGACGGTGGTGGATCCCGAGAGTGCTTTCCGGGTGGACCCCACGCTCTGGAGGAGCAAGGCCCGCATCACGCCCTACAAAGGAAGACATTTCACGGGGCGCCCCGTGCTCACCGTCGTGGCGGGAAGCATCGTCTTCTCCGCTCTTGAGGGAGGCGCGGTGCGTGTGTAGCGGCACGGTGGAGGAGCGCTCGGCCAGGCTGGTGGCGCGCACCTTTCTGGGGGGCGGAGCGGCCCGGGAACGCGGGCCGCTCCTTCTGGAACTGGACGCTCCGGAGATCGCCGCGAAGTCCCTGCCTGGGCAGTTTCTGCTCGTCACCTGCGGTGAGGGAAGCGACCCTTTTCTCCTGCGGCCTCTCGCCGTGGCGGGCGTCCAGGGTGAGGTTCTCTCCCTGCTCGTCCAGGTCCGAGGGGAGGGAACGCGGCGCCTCGCCGCTCTTGCGCCGGGGAGTGTACTGCGGCTTCGGGGCCCGTTGGGTACTCCCTTCACCACGCCGAAGGAAGCGGAGCGGCTTTTGTGCATCGCCGGGGGTGTGGGTGCGGCACCGCTTCTTTTTCTGGCGGAACGGTGGGGCGGTTCCGTGCTCCTTGGGGTTCCCGACGCGTCCTGGGAGGGACTTGTCCGTCACTGTGTCTCGAGAATCGGTTCCTCGAAGGTGACGGTTCTCTCTGATGACGGCAGCCTCGGCGAAAAAGGAAATCCCTGCTCGTTCCTCGCCTCCGAAAAAGGCTCCGCGTTGCTCGCGTTTCCGAACACGCGGATCTGTGCCTGTGGCCCTACAGGAATGCTTGCTGCCCTTGCGGAGGCGCTTCCTCCCTCCCTGCCCTACGAAGCGAGCCTCGAAACCCGCATGGGGTGCGGTTACGGCGGTTGTCTCGGCTGTGTCGTTCCGACGGAACGGGGGCGTCTCCGGGCCTGCGTGGAGGGGCCTGTCTTTGCCGGAAGAGAGGTGCGCTGGCATGAGCTGGGATGACGTCTGTGGAAAAAGCGAACCCGGGGTGCGCCTTTCCGTGTGTTTGGGAGGCGTGACCTTGGCCTCGCCGGTTCTTTTGGCCTCGGGAGTCTGGCCCATGGACCCCTCCCTCTGGCCGGTTCAGACCCTTCGTGGCGTCGGGGGCATCTGCTCCAAGGGACTGACCCTGGAAGCCCGGGAGGGGAATTCCGGCATCCGCATTTGGGAGACTCCCTGCGGCGTTCTGAACAGTATCGGTCTTCAGAACCGGGGTGTACGTGTCTTCGTGGAGGAAGAGTTGCCCCGCATGGCTGCGACGGGGATTCCCGTGATCGCCAACGTGGCGCCTGCGGGAAGTGCGGAGATGGAACCCCTTTTGGCGCCCCTGCGCAGTGCGGGGGCGTCTGTTGCGGCGGTGGAACTCAACCTTTCCTGCCCCAATGTGGCCGACGGCGGCATGGCCTGGGGCAAGACCCCCGAGGGCATACGGGAGGCGGTGCGAGCGGCTCGGGTGCGCTGGCCCGGCCCTCTGTGGGTGAAGCTCACGCCCCAGGCGCCCGACATGGCGGCGGCGGTGCGCGCTGCTGAAGACTGCGGTGCCGATGCGGTGGTGGTGGCCAATACCTGGCTCGGCGCCGCCATGGATCTGAAACGGCGCCGTCCCGTCTTCGATCGGGTCGTCGCGGGTCTTTCCGGCCCCGCCGTCTTTCCACTCTCTCTGCGGTGCGTCTGGGAGGCCGCGGGAGCGACGACGGTGCCGCTCATCGGCTCCGGCGGCATCGCGTCCTGGGAGAATGCCGCGGCAATGCTCCTCGCCGGGGCGACGGCGGTGCAGGTCGGCTCGGGACTCTTCCGGGACCTGGATCTTCCCGGAAAAATCGTGGACGGGCTCGCCGCCTACACGGCATCCTCGGGCTTCGGAGAAATTTCCGACCTCGTCGGAGCGGGAAGAAAATATTCCGAATATCGGTGAACACCCATGTTTCCTCTTGGGTGTCTCGACCGGTGTCGTTCCTTGATGTTCTTGCGTCGGAGGAACGTTCTTCGAGGAGCGGTTCTTTCCGTTGCTTTGGCGGCCGGTGGTGTTCCCGGCGGGAAATGGAGAGACGTGTGTCCGTGAAAGGCAGGTGCGACGCATGAGCAACGGGCATGGGATAGCGAAGATCATTGCGGCGCTGGATCTCCCGACGGGAGAGGCGGCGCTGCGTTTTCTCGAAAAAATGGTTTGCGGAACAAATGCCGGGGCGTGTGTCCCCCTCGAGTACGTGAAGGTGGGTCCCCGCCTCTTTGCCCTTGAGGGACGGCGGTTCGTGGAAGGATTGGTACGGGATGGGTACAAGGTCTTTCTCGACCTGAAACTGCACGATATTCCCAACACCGTCGCGGGTGCCGTGGACGCCCTTGCGGGCCTGGGGCTCTGGGCGTTGACGCTTCACTCCGGAGGCGGTCGCGAGATGCTTGTCGCTGCGGCGAATGCCCGGGATGCGGCGGGGAGCGCCATGCATCTTTTGGGCGTCTCCGTGTTGACCAGCGTGGACGACGCGACCTGGAAGAGTGTCGGTGGGGGCGGCTCCGTGGCCGAAACGGTGGTCTTGCGGGCCCGGCTTTGCGCCGATGCGGGCGTGGACGGTCTTGTCTGCTCTCCAAGGGAGTTGGAAGCGGTCCGACAGGCTGTGGGAGGAGCGCTTCTGACCGTCGTGCCCGGAATCCGCCCGGTCGCGGGAGGAGACGACCAGAAACGCACCGCCTCGGCGGGAATCGCCGTTCGGAACGGTGCGGACTATCTCGTGGTGGGACGTCCGCTCCTGGCGGCGGAGGATCCAGTCCTGACCTGGAAGGAACTGCAGCGCGACATGGAGGAGGCGGAAACACGATGAACGGCAGAGAAGAGTCCAGCGACGGTTGTCATTGTCACGAGGGTATGGCCTGCGGTAGTGATTCCTGTTCTCGCGGTTCCGACGACGAAGCACAGCTCCAGAAACTCTTCGTGGAGACCGGAGCGCTTCTCTCGGGACATTTTCTTCTGACCTCAGGGCTTCATAGCGGCAGTTACATGCAGTGCGCGCTTCTTCTGCGCTATCCCGAGCACGCGGCTTTTGCAGGGGTGCGTCTGGCCCGGGCACTGGCGCACCTCAAGCCCGACCTTGTGGCGGCACCGGCCCTTGGCGGGCTTCTCATCGGCCATGAGACGGCCCGGGCTCTCGGTGTGCCCTTTCTCTTCTGCGAGCGCGAGGAGGGGCGCATGGTGCTTCGCCGTTTTGCCCACCCGGGAAAGGTGAGGGTCGTGGTTGTGGAGGATGTGGTCACCACGGGCGGCTCCCTTCGTGAGGTGGGGGAGCATTTCGCCCAGGGAGGGGCCGACTGGGTCGGCTCGGGGTGTATCGTCGACCGGAGCGCGGGACGCGCCGCTTTTCCGCATTCCCTCACGAGTCTGCTTCGGGTCTCATTTCCCGTCTATGAGCCTGCGTCCTGTCCTCTCTGTGTCCAGGGACTTCCCCTTGTCAAGCCCGGAAGCCGGACCGGAAAGCGATAAACGGCGGATGGACGAATGCCGCCTCTTCTGCCAGACTAAGAGGGCTCTTCGACGGCATTGAGGACGGAGGAGAGATTCCGGAGGAGGAGATGCGGCATGGTGCAGCAGAGAAACGGATTTTCCGCCGGGAGCGCGTCGCTTCGCCCCTCCCGGGCGACGGGAGTGCGACGAGGCCGGGGAGTTCTCTCCCTGATGATTGTGCTGTGTGTGCTGGCGGGGGTGTTCTACGGAGGAAGCAGGGTCTACGGCTTGCTCACGGCGGCACGGAACGCCGGGGTGCCGTCGGCGGAAGACGGGGCCGTTTCCGCTCCGTCCGTCGTGCTTTCCTCCGACGCGCAGCCGGACAGGATCGCCGCGGGTCTTCCCGCTTCGCCCGACGTGCCCCTCGGTGCCGTGGTGGAGGGCAAAAAGGAGAGCTACTGGATCCGTATCGTGAAGAGTACTTATTCCCTGCACCTGTACAAGGGAAACCAGCTCGTGAAGACGTATCCCATCGCCATAGGGGAAAACCCCGGCAACAAGGCCCGGGTGGGAGACCGACGCACTCCCGAGGGGGAGTTTTCGGTGGAACAGATCCAGAACTCCTCCGCCTGGGTTCACGACTTCGGAGACGGCAAGGGCCCCATCGCCGGCGCCTACGGTCCCTGGTTCATCCGGCTCAAGACGGGATGGAAGGGCATCGGCATTCACGGTACCCATGATCCGTCCTCCATCGGCAAAATGATTACCGAAGGATGCATTCGTCTCCGCAACGATCATGTGGAGGAAGTGAAGGCCCGTCTCGCCCTCAAGGCCAGAGTGGTCATCGAACCCTGAGCGGCGGCTTCCGCCATTTCGGAAATTCCCCCTCGGGGGTTTTTTCTTTCATGGTATCATGGGCTGCGGTGTAGACATTCCGCGGCCCTTTTCGTCGTCGTCAACGGGATGACGGCGAAGCGAGGTGAGGCGAGACGAGAGCCGAACGTTCAGGGAGGGGTTTGTACATGGTGTTGTCGGATCTGGAAATCGCACAGGCGGCAAAGCTGAAGCCCATCGGGGAGATCGCGGCGAAGCTCGGTATTCCCACAGAGTATCTCATTCCCTATGGGCACGACAAAGCGAAGGTCGATCTCCGGTTCATGAAGACTCTTGCGGACCGTCCCGACGGGCAGCTCATCCTCGTCACCGCCACGACGCCTACCGCCGCCGGAGAGGGGAAGACCACCAACACCATCGGTCTCACCCAGGCACTGGTGAAACTGGGGAAAAAGGCGATGATCTGTCTGCGGGAGCCCTCGCTCGGTCCCTGTTTCGGCGTCAAGGGAGGTGCCGCCGGAGGCGGCTATTCCCAGGTGCTGCCCATGGAAGAGATCAATCTTCACTTCACGGGGGACATTCACGCCGTGGGCGCGGCCCACAATCTCCTGGCCGCCATGCTGGACAACCACCTGCAACAGGGAAACGCCCTCGATCTGGACCCCCAAAGGATCGTGTTCCGCCGCGTGATGGACATGAACGAGCGGGCGCTCCGGAACATCGTTCTCGGCCTCGGCGGCAAGGCCAACGGTATTCCCCGGGAGTCCGGCTTCGACATCACCGTTTCCTCGGAGGTCATGGCCATCCTTTGCCTTGCCCGGGATCTGACGGACCTGAAGGAGCGCCTCGGCCGCATCGTCGTGGGATACAGCCGGAGCGGCACTCCCGTCACCGCGGCGGATCTCAAGGCGGCGGGAGCCATGGCGGCCCTCCTGAAGCAGGCGCTGAATCCGAACCTGGTACAGACCATCGAACACGTTCCCGCCTTCGTCCACGGCGGCCCCTTCGCCAACATCGCTCACGGCACGAACTCCCTGGCGGCCACCAAGATGGCCCTCAAACTTGCGGAGTACGCCGTGGTCGAGGCTGGATTCGCCTCCGACCTCGGCGGAGAGAAATTCATGGACATCGCCTGCCGCTATGGTGGATTCCACCCCTCGGCGGTGGTCCTCGTCACCACCGTGCGGGCGCTGAAGCTCCACGGCGGTGTCGCGAAGGAGGCGCTCCGGGAGGAAAACCTGCCTGCCCTGGAAAGGGGTATCGAGAACCTGGAGGCGCATCTGGACAACCTGAACCAGTTCGGCGTTCCCGTGGTGGTCGCTCTGAACCGCTTCATCACAGACACCGACGCGGAGCTTGCTCTTGTACGCCGCACCGCGGAGGGGCGTGGTGCACGCATCGCTCTCTCCGAGGTGTGGGAAAAGGGAGGCGAGGGTGGACTGGAGCTCGCCCGTGAAGTCCTGGCGGCCATCGACAGGGGTGAGACCTATCGCCCTCTCTACGATTCCGAGCTGCCTCTTCGGGAGAAAATTCTCCGCGTCGCGACGAGCGTCTACGGTGCGGACGGGGTGGACTTCACCCCCGGTGCGGCGAAGACGCTGGAGGAGCTGGAGACCCGAGGGTACGGAACGCTTCCGGTGTGCATGGCAAAGACGCAGATGTCTCTCTCCGACGACGCGGAGTTGAAGGGACGCCCCAGGGGATTCCGCGTCACCGTGCGGGAAGTGCGGCTCTCCGCGGGAGCGGGCTTCGTCGTCCCCATCTGCGGCGCCATCATGACCATGCCGGGCTTGCCCAAGCGCCCCGCCGCGGAGAACATCGACATCGACGCCGAAGGCAACATCACAGGGCTGTTCTAGGCGGTCTCGTCGAGAGAAGTGAAGAAACGGCGCGTGTGCACGCGCCGTTTCCCATTTCGGGAAGGTGCGGTCTCTTCCATGATTGGAGCACTGGTCGGCGATATTCTCGGCTCTCCCTTCGAACGACGCCCCGTCAAACGGGAGGATGTTCCTCTCTTCGGAGCGGGAACGTGCTTTACCGACGATTCACTTCTCACCGTCGCCGTGGCGGCGACGTTCCTCTCCGGGAGGGACACGGAGGAGCGGTACGCGGCTTTTTTTCGCGAGTACGGCTCGCGCTATCCCGAGTGCGGTTTCGGAAGATCCTTCCGCGCCTGGCTCAGAGGCGAGGGGGTTCCCGGGGGCAGTTTCGGCAACGGATCGGCCATGCGTGTCAGTCCTGTCGGATACGCTTTCGAGACGCTTGAAGAGGTTCTCGACGGTGCCCGGCGGAGCGCGGCGCCCAGTCATGGGCATCCCGAGGGGATCAAGGGCGCCCAGGCCGTGGCCGCTGCGGTGTTTCTCGCCAGGAAAAGCGTCTCTCGCGACGGGATCGCCTCTTTTCTGCAGGAACGCTTCGGCTACGATCTGTCCCGCCCTCTCTCCCTTGTCCGCCAGAGCTACACCTTCGACGCCACCTGTCCCGGAAGCGTTCCCGAGGCGCTGCTCGCCTTTCTGGAATCCACAAGTTTCGAGGATGCGGTCCGCAAGGCCATTTCCCTCGGCGGCGACGCGGACACCCAGGCGTGCATCGCCGGAGCGGTGGCGGAGGCGTGGTACGGAGGCATTCCCGAGGCCATGGCCCTGCAGGCGCTCGCGTTGCTCCCGGAGGAACTGCTCCGGGTGACCGCGGCCTTTGCGGCGCGTTTTCTGCCGCATTGGCGCACTTTCCCCCTTTTCGTCGCCCTCGCCGGGAAAAAGGACGCAGAAGAGGAGAAAGAGGACAAGATGGAGCGGCTCTTCTCTGGGGAATTTTCAGGAGAGGAGAGGGACGCATGATTCCCGTGACGCGGTTTCTCCTCGGCCGTTCCGGCGGAGGAGACGGGCTTCGTTTTTCCAGGCCAGGGGCTCCCGTGGTGGTGTGGCACCTCACGCCCCGGTGTGATCTCCGCTGCCGTCACTGTTACGCCGCAACGGAGGATCGGGGTGAGCTGACGCCGCAGGAAGAGCGGCGCCTTCTGGATGAACTCGCCGCGCTGGGCGTGCCGGTTTTGCTTCTCTCGGGAGGCGAGCCGCTGCTCCATCCCCGATTCTGGACGATCCTCGACGAGGCTCGGCGCAGAGGCCTGCGGGTCGCCCTCTCGACCAACGGCGTACACATCGATGGAGAAACCGCACGGCGTCTCGGCGATGCGGGCATCGTCTACGCCGGAGTGAGCATCGACGGTGACGAGCGCACTTCCGATGCCTTCCGGGGTGTACGGGGTGCGTTCCGCCGTGCCGAGCGGGGTATCGTCGCCCTCACCGAGGCGAGAGTTCGCACGGGCTTGCGCTTCACCCTCGCCCGCTCCACCGCGGGGGCGCTGGAGGCGGTGTTCTCCCTTGCGGGGCAATGGAATGCGGCACGCCTTTGCGTCTATCATTTCGTTCCCGCGGGGCGGGGTGCGGCGGACCGGGCGGAGATGCTCTCCCGGAGTGAAACCCGTGCTGCGCTGACCCGTCTTGCGGCCCTTGCCGAAGGGGCGCCGGATCTGGAAGTCCTCACGGTGGACAATGCCGCGGACGGCATTTTCTTCGCGCTCTCCCTGTTGCGGCGGGGCGAGAAGGAAAGGGCCGGCGCGGTGTTGGAACTCCTGCGACGAAGCGGGGGTAACCGGAGCGGTGAGCACATCGTTTCCCTCCGGTGGGACGGGTTCCTCTTTCCCGATCAGTTTTCCTGGGGGCATCCGCTCGGCCGTTTCCCGGAACAATCCCTTGAGGATGCGCTGAGGAGAAGCGCGTTCCCCCTTGCCATCATGCTCCGGGACAGAAAATCCTTCGTGAAAGGGCGCTGCCGGGAGTGCCGGTGGTTCGACTGCTGCAACGGCAACCTGCGCGCCCGGGCCGAGGCGTTGACGGGGGATTTCTGGGGCGAGGACGGAGGCTGCCCTCTGGAGGACGGCGAGATTCGCTCGGCCTGACCGCAGAAGATGGGAGGAGGAGTCATGCTCATTTCCTGGAACTGTACCAACGCATGTAATCTTTCCTGTCCCCATTGCTCCCGAGACGCCGGGCAGGCCGCTCCGAGAGAACTTTCCTTTCAGGAGGGACAGAAGCTCATCGACGGAGCGGCGCGGGCGGGATTTCGTCTTTTCATCTTCAGCGGCGGTGAGGCTCTTCTGCGCTCGGATCTTCCGGAGTTGGTGCGTTACACCGCCTCCCGGGGAATGCGCCCTGTTCTCGGTTCCAACGGGACGCTCCTCGATGAGCCCCTTGCCCGGACGCTTCAAAGAGCGGGGCTTGCCCGGGCGGGGTTCAGCCTCGACAGCGTTTACCCGAAAGCGCACGATCTCTTCCGGGGTGTCGATGGCGCCTGGGACGCCACCGTGGCGGCCTGTCGCCGGTGTGCCTCCCTCGGCCTTCCCTTTCAGGTACACATGACCCTCCTCGACTGGAACGCGTCGGAACTTTCCGCCATGCACGATCTGGCGCTCGGACTGGGTGCCGCGGCGCTCCATCTGTTTTTCCCCGTCCGCACCGGACGAGGTCGGGACGCCCGGGGCATCGTGGAGTCTCCCGAGGCATACCGGACGCTCCTTGAGGAGATCGCCGTCTTGGCGGCGAAAGGCGCCCTGGACGTGAAGGCCGTCTGTGCGCCCCAGATCACGACGCTCCTCCCCCCGGAACATCGTTTCGGCAAAGGATGCCTCGCGGGAAAATCCTACTGTGTGGTGACTCCCTCGGGAGAGGTGCGTCCCTGCGCCTATCTCGACCAGGTCGCCGGAAACGTGTTGGACACGCCCTTCGAGGACCTCTGGCGGAATGCGCCGCTTTTTCGGGCCATGCGCACTCCGGAGTACCCTGGCGGTTGCGGCGGCTGTTTGTGGAGCGAACTCTGCGGAGGGTGCCGCGCCCGGGCGTTTGCCGAATCGGGAAATGCCCAGGGAAGGGACCCGCTCTGCTGGATGCCGTTATGACGCCGGGCGAGCTGGAGGACCGTCTTCTCTCGTGCCTTCAGGGCGACGGACTGCCTCTTTCTCCCGTTCCCTATGCCGACCTCGCCGAAGAGCTGGGGGTTGCCGAGGAAGAGGTGCTTCAAGCGATGGAGCGGCTTATCGGATCGGGCCTGGTGCGCTTCTTCGGCGGCTTTTTCGATGCGACGGCGCTCGGCATGCAGGGAGTGCTCTGTGCTCTCGCCGTGCCGGAAGATCGCGTCGAGGTCGTAGCGGCTCTCGTGGACGCCCATCCCGAGGTGACACACGACTACCAGCGCGAGGGAGACTATGCGCTCTGGTTCACTCTGAACGCCGGATCCTCCGGGGAGCTGGACCGGGTTCTCACCGAGATCGAGGAGGAGACGGAATGCACCGTGGCGCTGCGCCTGCCGTCGCAAGAGGTGTGGAAGCTGCGCACCGACTTCCGTCTTCCCGGGAGCCGGTCATGATCCTTTCATTCTTCGAGCGACGCGTCTTGGAGGCGCTGCAACGGGAATTCCCTCTGGAACGGCGTCCCTTCGCGGCGATCGCTTCCCGCCTCGACGCCACGGAAGAACAGGTTCTGGACGCAGTGCGCTCCCTTCGCGAGCGGGGCGTCCTGCGCCGTATCGGCGTGTCCGTGCGCCATCTCCGGGCGGGGTACACCGCCAACGCTCTTGTCTGCTGGCGCGTCGAGGAGGAGCAATTTCCCCTTTTCCGGGATCTCCTCCGGAACATGTCCGAGGTGAGCCACTGCTATCGTCGCGGAACCACCCCGACCTGGCCCTACAACCTCTATACGGTCTTTCACGGCACCTCCAGGGATACGGTGGAGCGCAGCATCGCCGCCTTCGCGAACCGCCTTGGAGATCCCGAACACCGAGTCCTCTTTTCCATTCGGGAGTTCAAAAAAAGCCGTCGCCTGCTGGCACGAGACCAGGGCGACGGCTCGGCATAGCAGGCTGTTTCTGAATCGGATCGTTCTGTAAAAGGCTGTCACGAGACTGCGAAGGATTGCCCGAGAGAGAGCGGAACTGCGGGTACTTTCAACTCCGCAGGGTCGGTCTTCTGCAAGGGAGGTGCGGTATGGGGCTCTCCGTTGCGGCGAGGTCTCGTCCGGGTTGCGTTCAGAGATGTCCTGTACGGACAAGGGGGGGGATGCGTATGGCCTGCGGGTTGGTCCTGGTGGATGTGCAGAACGATTATTTTCCGGGAGGGAGCATGGAATTGGCGGGAATGGAGGAGGCGGCCCGGAACGCGGCGGAGGTGCTCGCGTCTTTCCGGAGGACGGCTGCGCCGGCCTTTCACATACGACATGTGGCGACGCGTCCGGGATCGACCTTCTTTCTTCCCGGCACGGCGGGGGCGGACATCGCCGAAATCGTGGTGCCCCTGAAGGGAGAACCGGTGCTGGAAAAGCACTTTCCCAACAGTTTTCGGGAAACGACGCTGGCGGACCTTCTTCGGGAGAACGACGTGGAGGAAATTGTGTTCTGCGGAGCCATGACCCACATGTGCATTGACACCACCGTTCGGGCGGCCTTCGACCTCGGATTTCGCTGTGTCGTGGTGGGCGATGCCTGTGCGACGCGAAATCTCCGCTTCGGAGACGTTTTGGTGGAGGCGGCACAGGTGCAGGCCGCCTTTCTTGCGGCTCTTGCGTCGCCCTTCGCCAGGGTGATCTCCACGACGGAGCTTCTGCGGGAGCGGGCGTAGCGTTTCCGCCGCCGGGATGTTCTCCGCACTTCCGAAAACGCTTTTTTACGAGGCGGTGCCCTTTTGGGGGGATGCCGCCTCGTGCGTTTGCCTATTTTCCGACGAGAAGGAGTCCACCGGCGAGGGCGGTGAGAGGTGCCACGGTAACCAGGCCGAAGCTGCCCACGAGGGTGTTGAGGATCTCCGCCGCCACGTACTGCATGTTCAGGATGTTCGCCAGGGGAATTCCCTGGGCGATGAAGGCCATGAGCAGGCTCGAATAGCTTCCCGTGTAGGCCAGGAGGAGTGTTGTCGTCATGGTGCCCACCACGGCGCGTCCCACGGAAAAGCCTGAGAGAACGAGCTCTTTTCTGGTGATGTTCGGATTCTTGCTTCGAATCTCCGTCATGGCCGCTGCCACATCCATGGCGAGATCCATGACGGCTCCGGAAGAGGCGAGAAAAATTCCCCCGAGGAAGATCTTTGTCAAGTCCAGATGGGCGAAACCGCTGTAGAGAAGTGTCTCCGAGAAGGGTTTCACCGCGCCGTGAATGCGAAAGGCGGAGCCGAAGACAAGAGCGAGGACGCAGGTGATGCCGATTCCAGCCATGGAGCCCGCGAAAGCCACCGCGCCGCGTCTGTTCATGCCTCCCACGAGAAGGATGATGGCTGCCGTGAGAGCCGCCACGACCCCCAGAGAGGTGAGGACCGGATCCCATCCCCGCAACATCCCGGGCAGGAAGACCTTCCAGATCATCAGAGCAGTGAAGAGAAAGGACAGAAGCGCCTTCGCTCCGGTCCATCCCGCGAAGACCAGAAGGAAAAGACTGAACAGAGCCAGAACGACTAGTTCGATGTCCATGCGATAGAAATCCAGCACGTTCGCCTTGGCGACGGCACTGCCGCTCTCGTCGGGATCCAGGACGACGAAGGCCTTGTCCCCGGGCGCGAAAACCTTGTCCAACTCCAGTCGCCCCATGAGGTGATTCACTGCCTCCAGTTCCTGCCCGGCGAAACGGCCTGAAAGAACGCGGATGGTGAGTCCCTGATCGCCGGTTCGGACAATGCTGAACTGCCGCATGTTCGAATCGTCGGTTTGGAGGATCAGCGCTTTTTCTCGTTCGGCTCCGCCCGTTCCTTCGGAACGCCCCCCGAATCCCGAGGGCAGAAGGGCGAGTCCGGCAGTGAGCAGCGCCAGAAAAAGCACGAAGAGCATGTCCTTTCGCGTGGTTCCCACGAAGCGATCCCTCCCGGAGAGTGGATGTAACCGAAGGACGGCCCGAAGGCGACGTTCGATGCCTTTGGGCCGTCCTTTCGTCTGTCGTTATTGCGTTTGGTTGTTCCTTCTCCACCCGGGTGGCCTTTTCGGCGCCGGAGGGAGGAAGGTGCGTCGTTTTGTTTTCGGGGAGCGGTGGAGCTCCCTTCGAGCGACCGGCTAGTTAGGGAATCTCTGAATAAGGCTGCGTCAGCCCCGCAGGGCGCCTCGCAGAGCCTGATGCGACCCGAATCTCAAGAGAAAGCGAAAGGCCTTTATTCAAAGCTTCCTTAGTGCTTCACGCCAAGGATGGACATGGTCTTCCAGGCCACGTCGGTGTTGTCATAGTAGCCGAGGAAAAGTTCCGCGCCCACACCCATGGCGAAGAGAGGAACGGGAATTCCCGTGTGGGCGTAGGATGTCCAGCCGATGCCCGCCTTCTGGTTCAGAATATGGGTCGTCTTGACAGTGAGGGGCTCGTAGCCGCCGTAGAGAAGATAGGTCTGCTCGTCCTTGGAGCGCTCCTGCTCACCCTTCATGCTCCGGGCAAAGGCATCCTGAAGCTGCTGGAGTTCGAGTTCGGAGAGATTCATGGCGAGAAGCTTTTTCGCCTCTTTGTCGCCGCCCTTGGCCTTTTCTTCCAGCGTCTTCGCTTCGTCGGCGGGCAGGTTGGTGAGGCCGAAGACTTCCGTGATCTGGGGGAAGAATGCGTCGAAGGAGGCCTTGTCGGGGGCGTTGTTCTTTCTGAAGTCCGCCACGCGCTTGTCGAAGGCGAGGTAGGATTCCTTCTGGAAGCCGATCTTGTTGAAGAAAGTCTCGTACTGAGTTCCGGCGAAGCCGATGCTCATGCCGCCCGTCTCGTGGTCTCCCACAACGACGATGAGCGTCTCGTTGGGATGCTTTTCCGCGAAGAGCACCGCTTCCTGCACTGCGTCGGCAAAGGCGAAGGTGTCCTGAATGGCCGTGGCGGCGTCATTGGCGTGGCAGGCCCAGTCGATCTTGCCTCCCTCGACCATCATGAAGAAACCCTTGGGGTTGTCGAGAAGCTCAATGGCCTTTTTCGTGAACTCCGCGAGAGAAAGTTCCTTATCGGTACGGTCGATGTCGTAGGGCATGGCGCTGTCCGCGTCGAGAACGGGGTTTACCGCGATGATCTTTCCGTCGCCGGGCTTGAGGGCCAGGATCTCCTCCCGGGTTCGGACGACCTTGTATCCCTTGGAGGCAGCCAGTTCGTACGCGTCGGGCTGGGGTTCCTCCTTCTTGTTGCCCTTGGCCTTGTGAATGCCGCCGCCGCCGAAGAAGTCGAAATTGCTATCGAACATCTGGAGCGCGATGCCGTAGTAGTCGTTCCGGGAAGGGACGGAGGCGTAGAAGGATGCGGGGGTTGCGTGGTTCAGCGACACGGAGGTGAGAATGCCTACCTTCTGTCCCTTGTCGCGGGCCATCTGGGCTACGGTGGTGAATTTCTTTGTCTTGCCGGGATCCATGCCGATAACACCGTTGTCCGTCTTGTAGCCCGAGGCCAGTGATGTCGCCGCAGGGGCCGAATCGGTGATGAAGGAGTTCGACGAATAGGTAGTGATCATGCCCTGAACGGGGAACTGGGTGAAGGAAAGTTTCTTGATGCTGGGATTGGCGTTGCCGCCCTCGACGGAACCTGACCCGCGGTAGATTTCCGCGGCGTTCACCTGCTGCAGAGCCATGCCGTCACCGATGAACAGAAAGACATACTTGGCCTGCTCGCCTTTCCACTCGTTGTTCGTCGTCTGCCCCGAAGCCCCCCATGCGGCTCCGCAGAGCAGAAACATCGTTGCCATCACCACGCCGATTCCCTTGAGATGTCGCTTCACTACGCTCACCCTCCTCAAAATGGTTGTTCGGGAAAAGCGTACCAGCGCCATGTAACAAGGCCGAGAAAAAACCGTGTCATTTGTCCGATGGATTTACACTTCAACCGCAACAAGGGTGAGGTACGTTGAAAATATCGGACACCAAAGTTACTATCCAACCAAAACGGAGGTGTCTGAATGGCAAAGAACGCAACGAACGGTCGCTATTCGAAAGAATTTCGGCATGAAGCCGTCAACATGATCATTGAAGGCGGCTTGACAGCATATGAAGCATCGCGTCAACTCTCCCTGCCCAAGTCGACCCTGGAAAACTGGGTGAGAGCGTACAAGGCCGGAAAACTTTCCGATATTGGCGGCGAGCAGCGGCCTCTCACTCAGGTTGAGGAGGAGCTTGAGCGCGTCAAACGAGAGCTTGCTCAAGTAAAACAGGAGCGCGATATCTTAAAAAAAGCCGCAGCGTACTTTGCCTGGGAGTCGCTGCCCGGTACGCGGTAATCAGGCGGTTTCGATCGAAGTATCCGGTTCCTCGGCTATGTCGGGTTCTGGAGGTTTCAACCAGTGGCTACTACGCCTGGCTGAAACGACCGGATTCTCCCCGGAATCAAGAGGAAAAACGGCTCGAACTCGAAATCATAGCGGCTCATAAAAGAACGGAAGAAACCTACGGTCCGGAACGTCTGCAGAAAGAGCTTGCCTGCCACGGCGTTCACATTGGAGTTCACCGGATCAAACGGATTCGCAGGAAACTGGGGCTTCGCTGCAAACAGGTCAAAACGTTCGAGGCAACCACAAGCTGCCGGTTGCCACAAATCTTTTAGAATAGAACAAAACTTTGTCACGGGAAGGACCAGGGGCCCGACAGAGGACCCTTTTGAACATCCGGACAGAGCACAACCCTGAACGAGGCGGGAAACGACGATGACTCCCAAAGAAACGGGCTCGACGGAACGACACGGCGAAACGGAGAAGACGGCTCCTCCGGGGCGGGCGCGGGAGAGTGCGCCGCCGGGTGTGGAGGCGGTGCGGCGGGGAGAACGAAGCAGCAGGCGATGCGGACGGACAATGACGGCCTATGAGGCGGCGTCGGACACCCCGGCGGAGTGCGCCTGCGGTGCCGGCAACGCGGACGGAACGGGGCCGTCCGGGTTGGACTCCCGGAATTTCCGGGATGCTGTGGAAGGTGGCGCCGGGATGTCTTCGGGCGGCCCTTCCGGCGAGGCCCTTCCGTCCTTCGAGGGGTGCGACCCCGCCTGCCTCGGATGCCTCGCGGGGCGGCTTTCTTCCGCCGCGTTGGAAGAGCGTAAGGTCGCCCGGGCGCGCCGGGCTCTCGCTCCCTGGGCGGAACGCCTGGCTCCGCTGGTGACGGCCCCACCGGAGCGGCAGCTCGCCTACCGGGACCGGGTTGCCCTTGCGGCGCGCCACGACCCCGAGGCGGGGTGGCGCTTCGGCATGGAGGGGACCGCCGACCGTCGCGACGCACATCGGCGGGCCGGCGGGAGCCGCGCACGCCCTTTCGTCTCGTTGATGGACTGCCCGCTCCATTCCCTCCGGGTGAAGGCGGTGCTGCGCCTCCTCGGCGACGCCCTCTCCGCTGCGGACCCCGGAGGAGCGCTGCCTCTGGCCTTCGTCGTCCTCTCGGGCGGGCAGGCCACGCTCGTTCTCAAGAGCGCCCGCGATCCCGGCGACGCGGCCCTGGGGCTTCCGCGGCTCCGGGATTCCCTCGCGGCGGCGGGCGGAGACGGGCTCTGGCTGCACCTGCATCCCGCGGCGGGGGTGCGCCTTTTCGCCAGGAACGGGTGGCGCCTTCTCTGGGGAACGCCCCGCTCCAGGGACGAGCGGGGGCTGCGCCACGGTCCGACGGCCTTCGCCCAGCTTCTTCCGGAGCTGCACGATGCGTCCCTCGCGGCGGCGGCGGACTTTCTCCGTCCCGAGCCCGGGGACCGCGTGGCGGACCTCTACTGCGGCATCGGGGCGAGCCTCGCCCTGTGGCGCGCCCGGGGCGCCGAAGCCCTCGGCGTGGAGACCTCCCGAGAGGCCCTCGACTGCGCCGCCAAGAACGCCCCGGGGATCACGCTCCTGCGCGGAACCTGCGCGGCGCGCCTTCCCCAGATCCGTCCGTGGCTGGAGGCGGCGCCTCCCGACCGGCGCCTCGTCTACGCAAATCCCCCCCGGTCCGGGCTCGAACCGGGCCTTGCGGAGGGGCTCGCCGCCTGTCGCCCCCAGCGCATGGCCTACCTGGCCTGCAGTCCCGGCACGCTCGCCCGGGATCTGCGCCTCTTCGAGGCGCTGGGCTTCGGCGTGGCGCGCCTTCTCCCCTACGACTTCTTTCCCCGCACCGACGCCGTGGAGGTGCTGGCCCTGCTGGAGCGCTGAGAAAGCGTCGCTTCCTCCAGATGGCCGTCCCCTTGCGAAACAGGTCCTCGATGGCGGTACGCGTGGCTGCCGCCTTCATCCGGAGTGTGGCGAGAAGATCCCCGAACAGCGCTTCCCGTCGCGTTTCTGCCTCCTCGAGCGAGTCCGGCCCCAGGTCCAGATGGATTCCAGCGAAGGAAAAGCCCGAGAAGAAGCGGAGCAGGCTGAACAGGTCGTTCCGTGAGGCGGAGAGAATCCACTCGGGGTCGCCGTGAGCAGCAGCAGAAGCAGAGGTGCGGGAGCGCAACGCCGTGCGCCGCGTGCGAGTGCGAAGCCCGGCGGGTCCTGTCCCATTCCGGCCATGTCCACGAACACTCCTTCCTCCGCGGGGGCGGTGGGTGGAGCCTTTCAGAGTGCATGCTACGCAAAAAAAGCGTTTTCACAAGCGTTTCGGAAGATTCTTCCGCTCCGGAATTCCCTGCGGCCGGACAGGGCGGGTGTGACCCGCTTGTGGAACCCCGCGCCGGAGAAGGCCGGAGAACGGGGCCAGAAACCCTGCCGAAGAAGTCCCGTCTGGTCCGTTCCAGATGTGTTCCGAAAGAGCCCGTTCCTGGTACTTTTCCCTCCGTGCCGTCCCGGAGAGAATGGGGTGCGTGACGGGCCCGTCGCGCAAGACAGATCCGAGAGGAGCGACGTGATGATGAACCTGAACGTACATGCGCGGGAAGAGCGGAACGGCGGCGCGGCGGGTGACGCAGGCATGGGTGGAGATGGAGATGCGGCAGTGCCGCGGGCGGCGCGATGCGACGCGTACCCCTCCGGAAACGGGCGCCCCGGAGAGGACGATCCGTCGCCTCCCCGGGTGCGCCGGGGAACGGAGACGCTCAAGGAGGGATTGGCCCGCATGCAGGTGGGGGGCGTCATCATGGACGTGACGAACGCCGAGCAGGCCCGCATCGCCGAGAGCGCCGGAGCGGTGGCGGTCATGGCGCTGGACAGGGTTCCCTCGGAACTCCGCAAGGCCGGGGGTGTGGCCCGCATGGCCGCTCCGGAGCGCATTCTGGAGATCCGGGAGGCCGTCTCCATTCCCGTCATGGCCAAGGCGCGGATTGGCCACTTTGTGGAGGCGCAGATTCTCGAAGCCCTCGGCGTGGACTGCATCGACGAGAGCGAGGTCCTCACCCCCGCGGACGAGGAGGTGCACATCGACAAGCATGCCTTCTCGGTGCCCTTCGTCTGCGGCTGCCGGAATCTCGGCGAGGCTCTGCGGCGCATCGCCGAAGGAGCGGCCATGATTCGCACCAAGGGAGAGGCGGGAACGGGAAACGTGGTGGAGGCGGTGCGCCATGTCCGGGCCGTCGCCAGGGACCTGCGCCGGGTTCTCGCCGCCGACGGTGAGGAGCTCGTGTCGCTGGCCCGGGAACTCGGCGTGCCGGTGGCGCAGCTCCTCCGGTGCCGGGAGGCGGGGCGGCTTCCCGTGGTGCAGTTCGCCGCGGGGGGCATCGCCACGCCCGCGGACGCGGCGCTCATGATGCGGCTGGGGTGCGACGGCGTTTTCGTGGGAAGCGGTATCTTCACCTCCTCGGATCCGCGCCGTCGCGCCGAGGCCATTGTGGAGGCCGTGGCGCACTACGACGATCCGTCGGTCCTCGCCCGGGTTTCCTCGGGGATCGGCGAGGCCATGGCGGGAACGGACGTGCGCCGTCTCGCGCCGGAGGAGCGCCTGCAGGAGCGGGGGGTGTGACGGTGCGGATCGGTGTCGTGGCCTTTCAGGGAGCCTGGAGGGAGCATCTCCGTCTGCTGGAGCGGCTCGGTGCGGAGGGGTTTCCCCTCCGTTCGGGGCCGCTGCCGGAGGATCTGGCTGGGGTGGTGCTCCCCGGCGGGGAGAGCACCGTCATCGGAAGGCACCTTGCGGCCTCGGGACTTTCCGCTGCGCTGGCGGCCGGGATCGACGCGGGACTTCCCGCGCTTGGGACCTGCGCCGGGGCCATTCTCCTCGCCCGGCGCCTGGAGGGACCTGCGCCGGAGGGACGCATCCCCCGCGTGCCTTTTCTGGTCCGCCGCAACGCCTGGGGCGGTGGCGCGCCCCAGAGCGGAACCCAGCGGGACAGTTTCGAGGGCGTTCTTTCCTGGAACGACGGAAAAAGCTCCCGGGGCGTCTTCATCCGGGCGCCCCGCTTCGACGAGCCGGAGGAGGGCGTGACGGTGCTCGCTCGCTTCGGGGAAGAACCCGTGGCCCTGCGGTGGCGGAACCTCTTCGTCGCCGCCTTCCACCCCGAACTGGACGGCGGCGGGTCGCTCTATTTCCTCTTTCTGGACGCCTGTCGCCGCTTCGGGAACAACGCCGCCGTTCCGCGGAGGACGTGACGGCGGCGTCTCTTCGGTCCGTCGGTCCGTCATCCCGGGCTTTCGCCAGGGCGTTGCCCTCACCGGACGAGGATCTCCCGGGGCGGCCTGAGATCGGCGTGGATGGCGTAGTCGCACCGAAGGGAATCGAAGAAACGGTCGGGATCCGCCGAAAAGGCCGCAACCCTGTCCAGCAGGTCGATGTCGTTCCTCGAGAGTTCCTCGTCCGTGCAATGCACCAGCCGCCAGGGATGCCACGTCAGATGTTTTTCGAGACGTACCAGAAAGGGAACGGGTTCGGACTTGTTCAGCGCCGCCACATCGCGCAGAAGGTTTCCCCTGACGAACCACATGCCGTAAAGGGAATCCAGGCCGAAACGGGTGGGGTCGGCGGAGATGCCGAAGCTGCCGGGATCCCGGCGGCCGTCTCTGCACATGTTCCACGCTTTTCCCCCGGGGATGAAGTGCGTGTCGGGCACGTCGAGAGGATCGAAATCCGCACGGAGGAAACTCTGCTGGTAGGGGTCGATCTGGGGATCGACCATGATCCACCGCTCCGTGCGGTCGCACCAGTATTCGCAGGCCCAATGGTCCTCGTAGCGTCCGGGTACCGCGAAGTAGGTCGCAAAGCCGCAGCGGGCCCGCGCCGGTATGCCCTTTGCGCGCAGCAGGGCGCACAGGAGAAGGGCGTATTCTCTGCAGCAGGCGATGACCCTCTTTTCCGGCGGGCGGGGAACGGCCGGGGAACGCGGATCCAGGACGAAGGCTCTGTCGAGGAGGTCCTCCGCAAAGGCGATGTGCCCCGGGTAGTGTTGCGCCGCCGTTTCCACGGTCCCGTATCTTTCGAGCCACCTGTCGTGGACGATCAGCCCCTGAACGACCTGGAAGAGTGCCCGCACGTCGTCCGTCAGCCACGCGGCGAGATGGGCGTGCTTTCCGAGACGGGTGGTTTCCGTCGGCGTCGCGTAGAAGTCGAGAATGTCCTTTTGCATTGCATGATCATTCCTTTCAGCGGAGTGTGAAAAGCGGCGGCGTCACCTGTCGTGCCTTCGCGGACGGAAACGGTGTCTCAGGGGCGGTGGTCCTTTCGCGGCGCGAGCAGTCCCGTGGTGAGGGCCGTGCCGAGGAGGATCACCGCGGCGCCGCCGAGCATGCCCGAGGTGACCTTCTCTCCCAGGAAGACGGCGCCCCAGAGCATGCCGAAGACGGGAATGAGATAGGTCACCGCGACGGTCTTGGACGGACCGACGGTGTCCACGAGGCGGTAGAAGAGCACGTAGGCCATGCCGGGGCACACCACGCCGAGCAGCAGGGCGGAGATCCACGCTCCCGCCGGCGGGGTGACCGCAGGCCACGTCCAGACCGCCGCGGGAAGGAGCAGGAGCGCCGAGCCCAGCATGCTGCCTCCGCTGAGCACCAGCGAATCAACCCCGGCGAGGTGCTTCTTGGCGACGTTCACGCCCACGCCGTAGCAGAGGGTCGCCCCAAGTGAGGCCGCCACGGCGAGGATGCCCGCGCCGGAGGAAAAGCTTCCCTTGCTCCACACCAGCAGGATCACGCCGAAAAATCCCAGAGGCGCGTCTCTTCCCCCCGGAGAATCCGCCGCTCGAACTCCAGGAGCGCGTGTTTCAGCGCCGTTCCCGCGGCAAACCCCCGGAGTGTGCCGTCCCGGCCGAGAACGCGGTGGCAGGGAAGCAGCAGGAGCAGGGGGTTTCTGCCCACCGCGGCGCCAACGGCCCGGTATGCGGCGGGTGCGCCGATTCGTGAGGCAAGTTCCCCGTAGGAGACGGTGTCACCGAAGGGAAGGCGTTGCAACGCTTCCCAGACGCGCTCCCGAAAGGGAGTGCCCCTCGGGGCGAGGGGCAGGGTGAACTGTCGCAGTGCCCCTCCGCAGAAAGCGTCCACCTGTCTCCGCAGCTCGCGGAACAGGGGGCGGGCGTCGTCGCGCCGCCACTCCCCGCTCCGGGCGGGGGCGAAGCGCTGTCCCTCCCGGTACAGTCCGACGAGTGCCGTTCCGTCGGACAGCGCAGTGAGGAGACCCAGGGGGCTTGTCCATGTCGTGGCATGGATGGTCATTCTTCTTCCTCCAATCCGCACCAGAGGTGCATGACCGCGTAGGCACGCCAGGGGCGCCACTGTTCGTCCCCGGCGGTGTCGGAAAGGCGTTCCATTGCCCGGCGTACCGCGAGATCCGTGTCGGGAAAGGCGTCGGGCCAGGCCAGGGCGCGCATGGCGATGTACTGGGCCGTCCAGGGTCCCACTCCCGGAATGCGTTGCAGCGCGTCGAGGGTCCGCTCCACGTCGGGGCCGGGGTCCAGCGAGAACCGTTCCTCCACGAGTGCCCTGGCGAGAGCGACGAGCGTCTCCGCCCGCCGGGACGTGATCCCCAGGGAGGAAAACTCTTCCTGCGTCGCTCCCGCCACGCGCTCGGGAAGCGGAAAGAGGTGTGTCACTTCCGCATCGGCGGAGGGAAGCCGCTCGCCGAAGCGGGCGACGAAATGTCCCGCGAGGGTTCGTGCGGCTTTCACGGAGATCTGCTGTCCCAGTATGGCACGGACCGCCATCTCGAAGCCGTCGAAGGCGCCGGGGACCCGAAGTCCCGGCCTCGGTGCCGCGAGAGGGCCGAGCACCGTCTCCACCTGGTCCGGCGTGCAACCCAGGTCGAAGAGTCGCCGCACCCGGAGGAGAACCTGGGGCAGACCACCCAGAAGACTCGAGTCGAGGGCGAGTTCCAAAGCATGTCCTGTTGCCGCGGGACGAACTTCCAGCTTTCCCGCGAGGTGTTTTCCCCGGAAGGAAAGCCGTACCGATCGCCGGTAGTGTCTCTCGTCTCCCGCCTCCACGCCGGGAATGCTCCGTTTGGCCAGAAAAAGCGCGAGGCGCCGCCAATCCAGGGGTGGGCGATAGGCGAGGCGCAGTACCAGTGCCTGCGGGCGTGCGGGAGTCCCTTTGCGGAGTTCCGTGGGCGTCATGCCGTAGCGCTGCCGAAAGAGCGCATGGAAGCGGCGGAGGCTCGAAAAGCCGCTGGAGAACGCCACATCCGTTACGGGAAGACTCGTCTCCGTCAGAAGCCGTTTGGCAAGGAGGAGACGCTGGGTCTGGGCGTAGGCCACGGGGGCCACGCCGAAGGCGCGGGTGAAGAGGCGCCGCAGATGCCGCGGTGTCATGCCCATGCGTGACGCGATTCCCTCCAGTCCTTCTTCGTCGAAGACGCCCGCGTCGATGAGATCCGCGGCGAGCCGGGACAGGCGGGCTTCCTCTCCGGCGGGAGCGGCCGTTCCGGAGGGCGCCGTCTCGGGGCGGCAGCGCAGGCAGGGGCGGAACCCCGCGTGCTCCGCCGCCGCCGCGCTGGGAAAGAAACGGCAGTTCGTCGCCCGGGGCGTGCGGGAGGGACATATGGGGCGACAGTAGACTCCCGTGGAGGTGACGCCCACGAAAAAGCGTCCGTCAAACCGGGAATCCCGCGCCTTGAGGGCCTGGTAGAGTGCATCCGCGTTCATCATGGAAGGAGTATAGGTGTTTTTACGATGTTTCGCTCGCCGTTTTCGGACAGAGGGGTACGGCCTCGTCGGTGGTGGTGATAGTATATGAAAAAATTCGGAGCAGGTGCGTGTCCCCGTGTTTCGCTCCGGTGACGCGCCGTCGTGTTGCTCCGGAGAGAACCCGAAGGAGGCGTTTCGCCCGTGATGCGCTATGAGGAACTTGTTTCGCTCCTGGACCGGAACATCGCCGCGCTGTCCGGAAAGGCCTGCGCCCTGTCGGACTGGATGGCGGCAAATCCGGAGCTGTCCGGAGAGGAATTCGAGAGCAGTCGCAGGATCGTCGGAATTCTCTCCGAGGCGGGGTTTGCCGTGGAGTTTCCCTACGGGGATCTGCCCACGGCCTTCCGGGCGGTGGCGGGCCCGGGGACGGGGTCGCAGGTGGCGATCCTCGTCGAGTACGATGCCCTGCCCGAGATGGGACACGCCTGCGGTCACTGCGTCTCCGGCGCCATGTCCGTGCTGGCGGCGCTGGCCCTTGCGGACCTTGTGGGCGAGGCGGGGGGAACTCTCTCCGTGGTGGGCACCCCCGCGGAGGAGGTGGACGGCGCGAAGTGCTCCATGGCGGACAAGGGACTCTTCGACGGGTACGACCTGGCCATCATGATTCACGCCGACGCGGCGACGAGCAGCCCCGCCTTCCGCTCCCTCGCCATGGACGGCTATCGCTTCACCTTCCGGGGCAGGCCCGCCCACGCCGCCGCGGCACCCTGGGAGGGCGTGAACGCCCTCAACGGAGTACAGCTTCTGTTCCACGCGCTGGACATGCTGCGCCAGCACATACGTCCCGAGGCGCGGATTCACGGCGTCATCGACGCGGGAGGCGCCGCGCCCAACATCGTTCCCGAGGTCGCCCGGTGCCGTTTCGAGTTCCGGGCACCCACCCTGGACTACCTGAACGGCCTTCGGGAGCGCTGTCTCGACTGCGCCCGGGGAGCGGCCCTCGCCACGGGAACGGAGGTCTTCTGGGAGACCTTCGAGGCGAGCTTCGACGAAATCGTGCCCAATCCGGCGGGGGAGCGCATGATCGAGGAGATCTTCCGGGAGCTGGGCATTTCCTTTGTGCCGCCCTCTCTGCCGTCGGGCTCCACGGACATGGGCAACACGAGCCGGCGCTGCCCCGCCCTGCATCCCCTGCTCGCCATCACGCCCCGAAAGGTTGCGCTCCACACCAGGGACTTCGCCGCTGCCGTCACCGAGCCCGAGGCACACCAGGCGCTCGTGGCGGGGGCCCGGGCCATCGGTCGGGCGGTGCTGCGCACCTTCACCGACGGGGAGCTTCGGAGGGCCATGCGTGCCGTTGTGCCGCCCCGTCCCGTCGCGTAGGCGGCGGGCGGGACCGCCCGTTTGAAGCGGCACTGCACGCGGAGAATCCGGGCGGCCTGGGCGGAAACGCATCATAGGGAATCTCTGAATAAGGCTACGTCAGCCCCGCAGGGCGCCCCGCAGGGCGCCCCGCAGAGCCTGATGCGACCCGAGTCAAGGGAAAGCGAAAGGTCTTTATTCAGGGCTTCCATAGGCTTAAGGAAATCCTGATCAAGTAGGAATCGCCCTCTCTCGATTTTCGATTGCATCGCGTTTTTCCGAGATCGGCGTGGCATTTTTTCAAATGTCGAAGGAGCTGATGCCGTTGTGTTCCCTCGGCTTGAGCATGGCCTTCAGATTCGGAAACCCCTCGTCGTCCACGGAGGCGATGAAAGCCCTTCCGCTTTTTTCGATCACGGCGAGAGCCGCTTTCGACAGGTCCCTTGTCGTCATGGATCCCTCCCGTTGCTTCAAATGTTTTTCCGAAGCGCACTTTTCCGCTCTTTTTTCGCCGGAGACGACCTTACAAATCGATGGAAGAATTCAGAAAAGTTCGTGATCAGGAAACCGGAAAAAAATCCTTTCTCCGCGGTGCAGCGCCGGGGGGCGCGCGTCGTTGTAAAACGGAAAATCCTTCCGGGAGAGGTGTTGGAGAGGCGTTGCTGTGTTTCTTGCCTGGGACACCGCGAAACAGTGTCGTGCTCTGGCGGCAATCTGTCAAGATGAAAATATATCCTGATTGTTGCGTTTTGAAGGCCCGAAAAGAACGCGTTTTCGCTGGTGGTTTTTTCGGAAAGAAAAAAGAAACGACGGCGAGAAAAGATCTTCTATGAAAAAAATACTCTTGTGGAATAAAAAAGAGCAAGAGGGGAGGCTGTGGGTGTTTATTTTCAATAATTTTTTAAAAGAAATCGGGCGAGGGATTTGCGAATTGTAAAAATTGAGAACGCATGGAAAGTGCGCTATACTGAGTCAAAAATATGGGGCGTATGCAGTGGGCAATCTCCGAAAAACATTTCAGAGAAACGGAGGAGTGTCGCGTGCGAAAAAGTCTTGTCGCAAAGATCGCCCTTCTCGTTGTTGCAGGTGTGACGGTTTTGTCGGGTTCGCTCATTTTTCTTGCGGCACGGGGGCTTCAGGACATGGGGACTTCCCTGGCGAGATCCGCGGAGGTGCTTCTCGACAAGGAAAACGAAAACAAACGGGCGAGCAACGAACACTCCCTTACTGCCTACGGCGAGACGCTGGCCCAGTATCTCGCCTGGATCTCCGCAAATCCTCTCTGGAACTTCACGCTGGACATTCTCGAAGAGTACACGAAGGGCATGGAGCAGCTTCCGAACCTTGCCTACGCGGTGGTCTACGACGACAAGGGAAATGTTGCCGCGGGAGCGGCCAAAAGCGGCCAGGGGATCCGTTCCTTCTCGAAGGAGGTCGTTCAGAACGGCAAAGTCCTCGGCAAGGCCGAGATCGGCATGGACGTCTCCTACCTTGAGACGCTTCACCGGGAGAACGTGGCCACCAAGGAGGCCCTCGTGAAGACCTTCGTGGGTGGCGCGGAGGAGGCCCGAAAGGCGCTCTTCTGGAAAATTCTCCTTGTGGCTCTCGCCGGAACGGGCGGAGTCATCGCCGTCGTCATGGCGGTGTTGCTCCGCATGGTTGCGCCGCTTCGAAGGATGACGGGCATCGTGGAGGACCTCGGTCAGGGCGAGGGCGACCTCACGGTGCGCCTGCTGCTTCGTTCCGAGGACGAGGTCGGGCGCCTTGCGGCATCGCTGGACCTGTTCCTCGACAAGCTCTCCGAGCTGGTGCGGCGCATTGTGGAGATCGCCGAGGAAGTGGGTGGAGACTCGGGCCGCTTGGACGAGCTGGCCCGGAAATCCCTTGCGGCGGTGGAGAAGGTCACCGAAGCGGTGGAGCAGATCTACGTCCTTTCCGAGTCCAACGCCGCCGCCGTCGAGGAGACCAGCGCGGGCGTCCAGGAAGTGGCGGCCAACGCGAACGCCGCGGCGCGCTCGGCGGAGCAGGGGGCCGCATCCTCCGCGAAGGCCACCTCCTTCACCCAGGACGTAGTTGGGCGCATGAAGGACGTGGTGACCGCCCTGGACCGGGTGGAGAACAGTTCCACGGAGAACCGGACCAAGATCGGAACACTCTCCAAAGGGGTGGACACCATCACGGGGCTTGTGGGCGCCATCACGCAGATCGCGGACCAGACGAACCTTCTGGCCCTGAACGCCGCCATCGAGGCGGCCCGGGCGGGCGAGGCGGGGCGGGGCTTCGCCGTGGTCGCCGAAGAGGTGCGGAAACTGGCGGAGGAATCCAACCGGGCGGCCCAGGAGATCCGGGGAATCATCGCGCCGCTCCGCGCTTCCGCGGAAGAGGCGATTTCCGCCGCGTCGGAGACGGAACGGATTCTCGGAGGGGTTTCCTCCTCCGCGAGAGACGTGCAGGAAAAACTCACCGCCAGTCTCGGCGAGATCGCCGGCGTCAACGAGGTGATGCAGAACATCGCCGCCGTGGCGGCCATGCAGTCCGCGGCGAGCGGCGAAATGGCCAAGGCCATCGACGGCATCGCCAAATCCACCTCGCAGACGGTGGAACATCTGGGCGGCATCCGCGAGTCCGCGGGGGCCACCGCCGAGGCCTTCGAGGCGGTGGTGGAAGGGGCCGGAACGCTTTCCGAGAGCGTCGCGGGACTTCGGGAGCTGCTCGGACAGTTCAAAATCGCGAAGGAACAGCCCGGCGGAAAACAGGAGCTGCGGGCCCTTCCTCCCGCGTCGAGGCGGGGCTGAGCGGAACCGGGCTGGCTCTCTCGGAACGGCCCGTGCTCCGGAGCACCTGCGGAATACCCCGGGTGCGGGAAATCCTCACCGGAAGAGAACGGCGCCTCCTCCGCGGGAGGCAATGCCGAAGAGAGCAAGGGGGGATGTCCGGGATTGTGGCGAAAGGCGGCGCACGCCTCTGCGGTGGTGGTTTGCGGCTCGAAGAATCGTTTCATCGTTTCTTTGCGGCGGGAGGGTTTTTGTCGTGCCCGGCAGACCGGGCACCGAGAGCGATGGAGGTGACGCGGGGATGGTACGGCGCATTCTGTTGGCGTTGCTTGTGGTAATCCTGTCGGCAGGTTTCTGCTTCGCGGAGACGAAGACCATTACGGCGGCTTCCGATCCGTGGCCCCCCTTCATGGACCCCAATTCCCCCACACAGGGGCTGGCCATGGAGATCGTCCGGGCCGCCTTTGCGACCCAGGGCTACGAGGTCACCATGGAGTTCATGCCCTGGGCCCGGGCGGAGGACGGCGTGAAGGCCGGGACCTACGACATTCTGCCCAACACGTGGATGACCGAGTCGCGCAAGGCCTATCTGCTCTACAGCGAGCCCTACGCGGCAAACCAGGTGAAGTTCGTGAAGCGCAAGGGGGACCCTTTCGAATTTCAGGGCATGGAGAGCCTCAAGGGCAAGACCGTGGGAATCATCAAGGACTACGGCTACGGCGATGACTTCATGAACAACCCCGACTTCAAGCGCGATCCCGTGCCGGATTTCGTCACCAACGTGAAAAAGCTCGTGGCGGAGCGCATCGACCTCACCCTGGAGGACGAGATCGTGGCGAGGAATGCCATTACGGCGGCGGATCCCGCGCTGCTCGACCAGATCGAGTTCACACAGAACGCGCTCAGCGAGAACTGGCTGCACGTCACGAGCGGCCTGAAGAACCCCCGGTGCCAGGAGATCATCGACGCTTTCAACAAGGGGCTCGCCGAGATCAAGGCCAACGGTACCTTCGACGAGATTTTCGCCCGCTACGGTCTGAAGTAGTTCTTCAAGAGCCTTTCCGCAGCGCGCGCGTCCTTTTGTGACGTCGCAGATGGGAGGCTCTTGAGCGTGTTCTTTTCGTCGGGGCGGCGATAACGCCACCGGGCGCGACCGGGAGAAGCCCGCCAGGGGTCTCCCGGTCGCGTTTTTTTGCCCGGCCCAGCGGGGAGAACACGAGCGCTCCGGCCTTTCCCTCCTTCCGGAGGTGAAGCCCCCGGCATGGACCGGTCGGATTCTCGCCGCCGAAGACCATGGAACCCTTTTGACACACCTGATGCGCACGGTTGGGCATTCCGGCGTGGTACCATTGGCGCATAAGCGCAGGGTGCCCTGCGTGCGCCTGCGGCCGTGCGGAGCGAAGGCGGCGCGGTGCAGTGCATTTCGACGACACATCAAGGAGGCGATCTTCCTGTCTTTCGTGGCCGGAGTGGATGTGGGGTCCATGGGGACCAAGGCGGTGCTCTACGACGGAGCACTGGTGGACGCCGTGACGATTCCCACGGGTTGGAACTCCCGGGAGGCGGCGGAACGGGCTCTCGGAGATCTTCTCGCGCCCCGCGGGCTCTCCCGGGGCGATCTGGGCCACCTGGTGGCCACCGGATACGGCCGGGGCGCCGTGGCCGAGGCGGACGCCCGGATCACGGAGATCACCTGTCACGCCCTCGGGGCGGCGCATCTTTTTCCAAAGGTGCGCTTTGTGCTCGACATCGGCGGGCAGGACAGCAAGGTCATTGCCCTCGACGGCGCGGGGCGCGTGACGGATTTTCTCATGAACGACAAGTGCGCCGCCGGAACGGGCCGGTTTCTCCAGGTCATGGCGGCCCACCTGGAGTACGAGCTGGAGGATTTCAGCCGTCTGCCCGACGACCTGGAGCCGCTGGCCGTGTCCAGCATGTGCACGGTCTTCGCCGAGTCGGAAGTGGTGGGACTGCTGGCGGGAGGCGCGGACAAGGCCGCCCTCGCCCTGGGGCTGCTTGATGCCGTGGCCGGACGGGCCTGCGGCATGCTCGCCAAGCTGGGAGTGCGGGATGCCGTGGCCTTCACGGGGGGCGTCTCGAAGAGCCGCAATCTCGCGGCGCTTCTCGAACGGCGACTCGGGCTTCCCGTTCTCACCTCGCCGCATTCCCAGATCGCCGGCGCGCTCGGCGCGGCCCTGGCCGCCTTCGCCCGGACGCAGGAAGGCTCCGGGACCCGGGCGTGAGGACGTGGAACGCCGCACCCGGCCTTCCTCTGCATGCCCCTGCATGCCCCTCGTCGCATCGCTCCTTTTTGTGGGCTTTTCACTTCCGGGTGGGACGAGATTCTTCGAGGAGGATGTGCCGTGATGGGGAAGGCGAAGGACAAGAGTGACGACACGCGGAACGACAAGGATGTTTCGACGGAAGAGGCCCTTGGAACGGCGTGTCCGTCCTCCCGTGACGCCGGGAGGGAGAACGTTTCCCGGAGCGGGACCGGCGAGGCCGCCGGAGACTTTGTCCTGCGCCCCGTGGGAGTGGTGCGGTCGCCCCTGACGCGCCGGGAGGACTGCCCTCCCCAGGGATTCGAGGGAGCGCCCGCCGCGGAGATCCACCTCGACCCCGCCTTCGCGGAGGGGCTCGATGGCATCGAGCCGGGGCAATGGGTGATCGTTCTCACCTGGTTCCACCTCGCCCGGCGGGATCTGCTGCGCGTCCATCCCCGGGGAGACGCGACGCGTCCGCTTCGGGGCGTCTTCGCCACCCGCTCTCCGGCCCGTCCCAATCCCATCGGCCTGCATCGGGTGGAGGTGCTCTCCCTCGAAGGATGTCGCCTCCGGGTGCGTCCTCTGGAAGCGCTCTCCGGCACGCCCGTTCTGGACATCAAGCCCGTCCTCGCCGCCTCTCCCGATTTCTGAAGCCCGCTTCGGACCGCCGCGATCGTCGGGTCGGATTCGGAGTGGCACCCTCGTTCGTCGCGGTCCAGACCTGCTCGTGTCGCTTTGCCCGCAGCGATGCCCTCCGTTCTGCCGCTCTTTTCTGTGGAACCTCTGCACAAAGCGTTGCGTGCGTTCTGCCTGCGCAAAAAGGGTTTCATGGTGTTCGGCGGCCGTCTGCGGCGATTAGCCGCACTTTTCCAGGAGTGCCTTTTTGTGTTCGAGCGACAGGCCCATGCCTGAGGTAGCGGGGAGGGGCTGGGCTCCAGCCACGCCTCGGAGATTTCGACGCACAGTGCCCGTATCAGGCGCTGACATGCCTCCGCCATATGCATCGTTTGTAGCGGTTCGGACCGTCCGGACCTCGCGCAGTGGAAAGCCCTTTGTCCGTCACGAGAAGCCCGCCTGTCCTTTTCGCGCCGCCGGTTTCGTGCTATGCTTTTATGCAATACTCTGTATTCCAAAACGTGCGAGGGGGGGAATGGAAACATGGCGGACTATCACGGCATGTGGCAGGGGCTCGGCATGGACCTGGAGACGCACGACAAGCTCTGCGACGCGCTTCCGGCTCTGTTCGGGGAGGCTTTCCTCGAACAAAAGAACCGCCCGGCGGGGATGGACTACTACAACATGGTCATCGCCGAGGTGCATGGCCTGCGGATTGCGGAGCTTCTCGCCCACAAGGAGCAGGGGGGCAAGGTGGTGGGGTCCTTCTGCATCTATGTTCCGGAGGAGATCGTCCTCGCCCTGGAGGGAATTCTCGTGGGGCTCTGCGCGGGATCTCGGTTCTGGGTGCCCGCGGGCGAGGCGGTGCTGCCCCGCAACCTCTGCGCGCTCATCAAGGCGGGCCTGGGAGCCAAACTGTCCAAAACCTGTCCCTACTTCCAGTCCGTGGATCTCATCGTGGGAGAGAACACCTGCGACGGCAAGAAGAAGGCCTGGGAGATTCTGGGGGACTACGCACCCCTGTACGTCATGGACATGCCCAATCGCAAAAGCCCGGCGGGTTTCACCCTCTTCCGGGAGGAACTCGGCGCCCTGGCCCGGCGTCTGGAGGAGCTGACGGGAAAAACGCTCACCGCCGAGGGCCTGCTTCGGGGATGTGCGCTGGTGGACCGGAAACGGCGGGTTCTCGACCGCCTCTACGCCCTGCGCAAGGCCGATCCCGTGCCCCTCTCCGGTCGGGACGCGTTGCTTGTGAGCCAGATCGCCTTCTACGACGATCCCGAGCGGTTCATCGCCCAGACGGAAGCCCTTGCGGCGGAGTGCGAAGCCCGGGTTGCCAGGGGTGAGGGCGTCTTTCCCAAGGGAGCGCCGCGGATCCTCGTGACGGGAACGCCCATCGTGGTGCCCAACTGGAAGTTCCATACCATCGCCGAGACGAGCGGCCTCGCCGTGGTGGTGGAGGAGAACTGCACGGGCACCCGCTACTTCGAGCAGAAGGTGGCCCTTCCCGAGACGAAGGACGTGTCCTCCCTCCTCGACGCGCTGGCCCACCGCTATTTCGACGGCATCAATTGCGCCTGTTTCTCCCCCAACGAAGCGCGCCTCGACGACGTGGTGCGCCTTGCCCGGGAATACCGCGCCGACGGCGTGGTGAACCTTTCCCTGAGCTTCTGCACTACCTACCAGGTGGAGGAAGAGCGCCTCCGGAAGCGCCTCGCCGCCGAGGGGATCCCCTTTCTCTCCCTGGAGACGGACTACGCGCCGGGCGACGAAGAGCAGCTCAAGACCCGCATCGAAGCCTTCGGCGAGAGCCTGCGCCGCTAGCGGCGCGTCGCGGCGAACCGTGCCTCCTCCGTCCGTTCCGTGGGTTTACGCGCTCTTCGTCACCGCCTCGGACGGCATGCGTCTCGCGGCTGAACTGAAGCGGCGCGGCACGACGTGCACCCTCTGCCCCACGCCGCGCCATCTCTCCAGAAGCTGCGGCCTCGCCCTCCGCTTTGCTCCGGAGGACGAGGCCGCGGTGCGCGCCGCCGCATCCTCCGTCGCCGTCGAGGCCCGGTACGTGCGGGAAAAATAAATTGCTTGCAGCACCTATTTGCTGACCGGATAGTTCACTCCCCAGAGCGCCGCTGCCGCGGCGCTCTGCATCACCGCTCTCCTTCTCGCCCGGCAGGGCAAAACCCTCGTCGTCACAGAGGATCCGGTGCACCTCCATTTCCAGCAGACGCTGCGCCTCGCCGGGGCGGAGCTGTACCCCCTCTCCGTGGATGAAGCGGGACTACGCACGGACGAACTGCCCCGGAACGTTCGCCCCGGAGCGGTCTTCCTCACTCCCTCGCACCAGTTTCCCCTGGGAGGGACCCTCTCCGTCCAGCGGCGCATCGACCTCGTCGCCTACGCGGCGGCCACGGAATGTCTCCTCATCGAGGACGACTACGAGAGCGAGTTCCGCTTCGAAGGGCTGCCCGTGAGTTCCCTTCGGGAGCTTGCCCCGTCCGCGACGGTGTACATCGGCTCCTTCAGCAAGATTCTCTCCCCCGCCCTCCGCCTGGGCTACGCCATCGTTCCGGCGCACCTCGGGGAGGTCTTCCGGCGGATCAAGTACGACGTGAGCAACCACACCTCCTCGGTGGAGCAGCGGATCGTGGCGGACCTGCTCGACGAGGGAGTGGTGGAGCGACACATCGCCCGGATGAAACGCTTCTATCGGGAGGGACGAAAGCGGCTCGTCCGAAACCTGGCCGACGCCTTTCCCGGGCGGCACGAGATCAGGAGTGCCGGGGCCGGGGCCGGGTTGCACCTGGTGGTACGCTTTCCCGGCCTCGTCTTCGACGCGGAGCGTTGTTCCCGCATCGAGGCCAGGGGTGTGCGGATCCATCCCGTGGAGGGGCACGCGATTCGCAAGGGGCATTACGGGGAGTGGGTCATCCTCGGCTACGGCAACCTTTCCTTCGATGCCATGGACGAGGGTGTCGCACGTCTTCGGGCCGCCCTGGACGCGGAGATGGCCTGAGACGGCGAAAAACAGGAGGCGCGGCGTCACAACAAAACGCCACGGCGGTGCGGAGCACCGCCGTGGCGGAGAAGTACCGTTTCGTTCCGAGCTATTTGGTTCGATACTCGCGGAGACGCGTGTGCGTCACGAGTCGGTCGAGTGTCTTGAGCGTGAAAACCTTGCCTCGTGTCGCGAGGAGCATCTTTTTCATGTCTTCCCTTCTGACACCGAAGCCTCGGCCGCCAATGCACGCGATGACCTCGAATTTCGGGTCGTTCGGATCTCGACCCAAGATGCTCAGCTCGCCGAGATGTTGTATGCGAGTGACCTTGTCGCGGGCCGTGCCGTCGTCCTCGGTGATCTTCGCTTCGATGACGACCTTGGGAGCAAATTCGTCCGGGATGACGAAATCTGGAGTTTGGTCGAATCCGGGGAGCCTCTCGGCTCTCTTGGTTTTTCGGAAGCTGATGCCCTTGGCGGTGAGAACTCCTTCGATGGCGGATTCAAGGCCGTCTCCGACCAGCTCGCTCACGGAATCACGATGTCCCGCGAAGGGTCTTCCCAAAAAACGTTCATAGAGCAACATGGCATAGGGTGCGCCAAGATCGGCGAGAGTGCCGACGCTTTCCGCGCCGTGTTTTGTGTCGGCTTTGTCAAGGCGATGAAGGTGCTCCCCGTCAACGTCGGGTGCCCCCGTTTCGATCAAGCGACACGCTGTCTCCACAAGCGCTTCAATTCGTGCCGACGTTCCTTCGGAGAGGTTGAGCGGTTCGGTGGGGCGCATTCTGATTTTTCGGTCGAGAGTGCGAATGAATCCCTGGGGTGTCGAAACGCCCGTTCTTTGCGAGGTCACGTATCCCCATTCTGGGGGCGTGAAGCCGAGCATGGTACGCAAGACGAGAAAAGCGAGTGGAATCCGAAGGACCGCAGAGAGAACCTTCTCTGTCGAAAAGTTCCGAAAACCGGATGTGGCGCTTTTCAATGCCTCGTATCCTTCGCTGAAGACAGGATAGGTGATGAATCCCGTCCCTTTGGGCATGACGAGAAACTCTGATTCGAGGCATGAAAAAACGGCGTCCACGTAGCTTTCAGGGTTCTGCAGCAGCTCCTCCGGGGTTGCTTCAAAAGGAAATGTCGGTGTCGTCATGGTCGGCTCCTTGTTCATCCGGTCGCTTCCGGAAAAAGTTTCGTGGTTCGTGGAGACGGGAGAGATTTGCGGTATTGAGGTGAGCCTCCGTGGCCGGAGGGATGCCGAATTGCCGTGTCCAGGCATCGATGATGCTGAGTTTTTCTTCCGTGTCGATGTGACTGTCCCAGCTTTTTCGAAGGTACCACACCGCGAGCCGGATGAGATGGCCGTAGATGAGACATCGCACATCACCCAGCGTCGGCGTGACGCCGCCTTGACGAAGGTGTTCGATGTCCCTTCGGATCAGAGGAAAAAGTTCTTCCGAAGAGTCGGGAAGACTGTATCTCGAAACGGTGCCAGTGGTCCGGCAGACGAAGACCGTGTCGATGATCGACGATCCTGTTCCGTTGATGTGGATGGAAGCACCCATCTCCGCGGGGCAGGGGAGGGAGGCCGAGCAGGTCAGGCCCGCGTCGAGAAGAGCCGCTGCGATGGGGAAATAGGCTTCCAGCGAGTTGTGGTGATAGGTGAAGGCCAGCGGTGCGCCTGGTTTGAGTGCATAAGCCATACGTCGGAAGACGGCGGAGAGTCCTTCCGCGAAATGGGGTAAGCCTCTTCCTTGCTCCTGGTTTCCTGTCAATTCCCTGTCGTGTCGAGTCGATACGGGAGCAAAAAAAGCGCGTTCGGTTCCGACGAGGCGACGGAGCCAGACATAGCAGAAATCAATCAGTTCCGCGTATTGGACGTTCCCGAAATAGGGGGGATCGGTGAACACACCATCGAGAGAGGACTCGGGAATATCGAGTTCCGCTGCGTCCATACAGTGGAGAGAGACCTGTCGTCCCTCCGTGAAAGGTGCGTTTCCACCGGCCATTTCAATCTTTTCCCCGGTGATGGAAACCGTTTCTTTGTTGCGTCCCCGGTGGCGGATTTCGAAGGGGGTGAAACAATAGGTCTTTGCCTTGCGGTATTTCTCAATGATGTTTCTCCATCCCCCGCTGCCGATGCAGGATTCCTTCGCTTGGGCGGAAATCCCCAGGATGTTTGATTCGCACTGAACCAGTCCCACCGGAAAACCGTGTACCGAGAAGATGTCAAGGGACTTCAACGCCGACGTGTCGTACCGACAGAGCATGTTCTGATAGCGCAGGAGATCCGAAAGATTTGTGGCCAGTGCGTTTCGAAGGGGCGGGTCGGTGACCGCCGCGATGTATCTGGCCGAGAGTTCGAGGCCGAGCAACTGGCGGGCATTGAACATTTCCCGGTAGTGTCGATACCCCCAGCGGTGAAGACGGTTCGTTTCGTCCCCGGGTGGAATGGTGTCGTCCGGGACAAAGCGGGGGGATATCTTTCGCCACCGATCTTCACACTCTTCGAGACGGGAAAGATCTTGCTGGTCCGGGCTCTTGAAGAACCGGCCGGCATGTCCTGGCTTGCAGGCAGGACAGTGGTATTCGAGAGCGAAGAGACGATGAGAGGGGGGATTCGTCGCGTCCTGGGAAAACGAATTCCTGTCTCCGCAATGGGCACATTCGAAAGTGTTGCGGTGAGTCGTTCCCTTTGTGGAAAGCCTTTCGCCGCAATGAATGCAGTGTCCCGGTTCGTTGCGGTCGGCTGTCTCCGTCAGTTTTCCGCAGACGGAGCAGACGAAGACGTTTTTGGGATGCCGAGCGTTTCCGGCGAGGAGATAGCCGGGAAACAAGTCGGTCACCTTGCCACAGGTGCGGCAGGAGGCGGTTTTTACCCAGAGAAAATACTTTACATGCGCCTCCTCGTTGCCGCAGAGAGTGCATCGGGTGCGGTAGAGATGGCCGACTTCATCCTCAAGATGCAGAAGGAGGTCGCGTGCGGCATCCGCATAGGCCGCGAGGTCGAGAAACGCCATTTCCTGCTCCACGATCCAACAGGACATGGGGTTGATGTCGCAGCCTGTGGTGTTACATCCGATTCTGTTCGCTTCCAAAAGGGGTGTGCCGCCGCCCATGAAAGGGTCGGCGATGTTCAGTTCGTGAAACTTGTGCGGGGCGTAGAACGTCTCTCTCAAAGGGTTGCCGGCGAACTCCGCCAGCATAAGGCCCCGAAACAGTGTTCCCGGTCGCCGGGCAAACCATTTGTGAACTGCAATGATCGGTCTGTAGTTCTGTTGAATCTGTTTTTCCCGTAGTGCAAGGTCTGCGATAAAGGGGATGTCGAAATGCTTTTCAATCATCGAGGGCCTCCTGAATGTCGTGTTCGGCGGGTCCACTGCGTTCGGGAAGGATCATAACACGAATTTCAGAGCCCCCGCGGTGTGTCGCGTTCGGAGGGATGCCGTCCGTTTCCGCTATCCCACAAGCCAGAGCGCGAGGCCGGGATAGCGGATGAGCAGGGCGATCATGACGAAGAGCATGGCCACGAAGGGGATGATCCAGACCGCGAGGTCGGAGATGGAACCCCGCTGGCGCACGCCCTGGATGACGTAGAGGTTCAGCCCCACCGGTGGAGTGATGAGCGCCATCTGGATCAGGAGGATGAGGAGAATGCCAAACCAGATGGGGTCGTAGCCCAGGCTTTGGATGATGGGGTGCACCACGGGAATGGTGAGTACCATGAGCGAGAGGGTCTCGATGAAGAATCCAAGAACCACGTACATGGCGATGATGATCATAAGGGTGACGAAGGGCGTCATGCCCAGGCTGCCCACGAGCTGGGTGATCTGCTGGGAGAGTCCCAGGAAGACGAGGATGAAGTTCAGGAAGTTCGCCGCCAGAAGGATGAGCATGATCATGCCCGTGGTTTTCATGGTGCCCTTCATGGAATCCACGAGAATCTGCCAGGAGATCCTCCGGTACCACAGGGCGATGAAGAACGCCGCGAGCACCCCCAGCGCCGCCGATTCAGTGGGGGTGGCGAACCCCGTGTAGACCGACCCGATGACCACGGAGAAGATGATCCCCACGGGGAGGAGGTCTTTCAGGCTGTGCACGCGCTCGCGCCAGGACGTGCTCCGTCGGACGCCGCCCAATTCGGGCTTCACCACGCAGGCTCCCAGGATGAAGAGCATGAAGAGCACCGTGAGAATCACGCCGGGGACGATGCCCGCCACGAAGAGCTTGGGGATGGACGTGTTGGTCATGAAGCCGTAGACGATCATGTTGATCGAGGGAGGGATGAGGATTCCCAGGGTGCCGCCGGAGGCGATGCTGGCGGCGAAGAGGCCGTCGTGGTAGCCGAATTTCTTCGCCTGGGGCATGGCCACGGTGCCCATGGTGGCCGCGGTGGCCACGCTGGAGCCGGACGTGGCGGCGAAGAGGGCGCAGGTGGCGACATTGGCGTGCATGAGTCCGCCGGGCAGCCCGCAGAGCCAGGTGTCCACCGCCTTGTAGGTGCGGTCGGCGATGCCCGAATGAACGAGAAACTGACCCAGCAGGATGAAGAGGGGGATTGCAAAGAGGGTGAAGTTGGTGCTTCCCTCCCAGGAGATCTCCCCGAGAGAGCGATAGAGCGGAAAGGGTGTGAACACCTTTCCCAGGATAAGGCCGAGTCCCGCCATGGTGGCCGCCACGGGGATGCTCAAGAGGAGAAGCGCCACGAGGAGAACGAACGCCACGGCCCAGATCATCGGTCTTCCTCCCTTTTCGTTTCCGTCGCGCCGAGAGTTTTTGCCGCCAGGGCCTTTTCCTCGTCGATCTCCTCCTCGAGAAGGGGGCAGCCCGCGAGGGCCGACGCGGTTGCCGTATCCCCCCGGAGGAGGGCGGTGAGGGTTTCTCCGAGCAGAAGGAGTACCGCCCAGGCGAAGAAGGCGATGCCGAGGATCCAGAGCAGCATGGGAATCCACAGCGGGGTCTGGAGCGGCGTGTTCGCCAGGGAGCCCTTGGTGAAGGAGAGGGAGAAGGCTTTCCAGCCGTACCAGGTCATGGGGAGTGTGTAGGCGGCGAAGGCCCCCAGGGCCGCCACGTCGAGGACGAGTCGGACGTTGCGACGCAGCTTCAAATAGACCGCATCCACCCGGATGTGGGCCTTGGTGAAGAGTGCATACGAGAAGGACCAGGCGCTGAGAATCGCCAGGGCATAGCTGGAGTATTCCTCCGCCCCTCCGGTGCTGATGCGGAAGAATTTGCGGAGCAGCACCTCCACGCCGATAAACCAGGACATGCCGAAGAGCAGAAGCCCTCCCGCAACGACCGCCAGGACGGAGAATCTTTCACTCAGGGCGAGGAGCGCCGATCTTTGCCGGGGTGTTTCTTCTTTTGTCGTCGTCACGTTCGCTTCCTCCGTGTGTCGTTGACAGACCATCTCCACAGCCCAGACCGGATGTGTCGCTTTCCGGTCCGAGCGTGGATGGCTTCATGGAGAATCTCCAGGAACCCAAAAGCCTCTGCAAAACGCCCCATCGCCCTCGGGAAAAGGCGATGCGCTCGGGATAAAGTCGGGACATTACATTAAGGGAAGCTCTGAATAAAGACCTTTCGCTTTCCCTTGACTCGAGTCGCATCAGGCTCTGCGAGGCGCCCTGCGGGGCTGGCGCAGCCTTATTCAGAGATTCCTAAGGAAGAAGGAAATTCCTTTGCGCAGAGGTTTTTCAAAAGACGCGGCCAACGCGCCGTTCGTGCGGTTTCCCACGGGGGCGGTGTTTCCGCCCCCGTCTCCGTTGCCGCTATTTCGCCTTAAGTCCCGTCACCGCGCCGATGGTGCTCTCCCACCGCGCCACCGCTTCGGGGCCGGCCTTTTGTGCCCAGGCGGGAAGAACCCGCTCCACCAGGATCTTCCGGGCCAGTTCGAGATCGCCCGGGGCGACGGGGATCAGTTCAAGCGCCGCGGGAGTCTTGCCAGGGCACTCCCCCTGACCGGTCAGGCAGGCGATGCCGAGCTGGGTCTCCCGGTCCGTGGCGTTCCAGCCGGGAATCTCCAGTTCCTTTTCGATGAGCGCGGTGAGGGTCTGCTGCTCCTCCGGAGAAAGCCCCTTCCACGTGTCCATGCGCATCACGCCGATGATGTAGTCCCAGCCGCCGATGGGGAGGGGATAGAGGTACTTGGCTACCTCGCCCCAGCCGGCGTTGAAGCCGGAGAGGCTCCCCGTCACCGCGCCGTCCACCACGCCCCGTTGAAGTGACTGGGGCACTTCCGAGAAGGCGAGGTTCACTCCCGTGGCGCCAAGGGCCTCGATGAACTCTGCGGTGGTCCAGCCGCTGGCCCGGATCTTCTTGCCCTTCAGGTCTTCGAGGCTGCCGATCTTCTCGTTGGAGAAGAGCACCTGGGCGGGATAGGGCATGATCGTGAGGAGTTTCGCGTTGAAGCACCCTTCAAGAGTTTTCTCCAGCACGGGGCGGTAGGCCTCGACCACCTTGCGGGCGGTTTCGATGTCCGGCGCCAGGGCGGGAAGGTCGAGCCCGGCCAGCTCGGGGCAGTCCGAGACCACGTAATCCGCCACGGTGTGCACCACGTCGAAGAGGGACTGGTCCATGGCACGGAGCACCGCCGCGCCGGAGAGGTTCACCTGACCCAGGGAGGTCATGATGACCTCGGTCTTGCCTCCCAAGGCCTCGGGGAGTTTTTTGGTCCAGAAGGGTTCCTCCAGATTCAGATAAGCCGTGAGGTTGCTCCAGCTTCCGACGACCCGGAGCTGGGGTATTGCAAAGGCCGGGGAGGCCGCGAAGAGGAAGACCAGGATCAGGGCGAGCAGTGGATGGATTCTGCGCATGCGTATCCCTCCGTTCGTTCTCGTTCGTCGTCTTTGGAGCCCGCACAGGGGAAGCGGGGCGGGCGGTTCCGGCGGCACGCACACGGCGTCGCGCCGAATTCCGGGGCGATTCGTCCGACAGAAGCGACAAATGGGGAAACGGTGCTTTTACGTTGTTCCCTCGCGTCACCTCCTCACGCCGCACCGGCGGGTCTTTGAAGCGGGTGCGCAGATGCGATGCTCCGCGGTTTCCGGGGCGCGTTCGTCCTTTTTCGCTTCGGAGACGCTCCGTCCTGAGAAAGGCCGAAGGCGCACGTCACTGCCCCGCAGCGGCAAGGCGGTCCGTCGTGGCCTTCGGAGAGTCAGTTTCGGTCGGGAAGGACCCGGACGCGGTAGGCCCCCCGCAGTTCCCGCCCCAGGACGGGATCGGAAAGGCGTAGCTCCCACCGGGAGGCGAAGCGGGTCGCCTTGGCCGAGAGCGGGATGGTGCCGCTGAAAAGGGCGACCCGGGGCGCCTCGTAGGGGAGATCTTCCTTCGCAAGAGCGAGGAGCGTCTCCGGAGACAGAAGCAGCCCCGTCCGCCCCCGCTGGTATTCCGAGAACGGTTCGTTTCCGTTGGCGACTCGGGATTCCAGGATCAGGTCGTCCCAGTGATCCTCCAGTTCATCCAACGGCCAGACGGTGGACGAAACCACCTTGGTGCAGATCTGCTTCGCCTTCGCCACCGAGACCGCCTCGAGCTTCCGGTCCGTGTGGTCGCTCGCCAGGGCCACGTACCAGCGCCCCGCGTCGTCGGAGGCGAGAAAAAATTCCACCTCGCCGGAGGTCTCCTCACCCACGACGAAAAGCTCGCTTCCGTCGGTGATCCGCTCCGGATCGATCCAGTACATGGAAGGAATCCGAGAGGGAACGGGAACGCCCAGTTCGGCGAGTTCCCGCACGTGGGCCGCGACGCTCTCCTGATTTCGTCCCGCGTAGCCCACGGCCACGCAGGCATCCCACAGAAGGGTCACCTGGTCCACGCCCTGCCGACTCTCCACCGCGAAACTCTTGCGCATGCCTTTCACCCCGTTTCGTCGTCCGGAACTGTGGCTTTTCACATGCTGTTTCTCTTCGGGAAAGGATTCTGCTCTTCATTGTAGCATTCTCCTTTTTCAGGACAAGGTCATGTGTGCATAGGGGTTCTTTTCAGTGACGCGGGGCGGTGTGCAGCACGAGAGTGGAGCAGAATGGTATTCCGAGAAAACAAAAAGCCTCTCCGGCGGAAACGCACGTGTCGCCGGAGAGGTCGCATTTTCTCTGTCTCAGGACGTCAGAAGCTCCGGGCCGTCTCAGGAAATGCGGAAGAGGCTGTCCAGGATGGTGCCGTCCCGGTATTCGATGAGCGCCACCACGTTCTCCGGTTTCGGGTCGGGAAGGGGAGCCTCCTCGGCCTTTCCCGTCAGGCCCTCCACCTCGGCCTTGAGGTCGGCGATCTCCTTGACGGGGAGCTTCGCCTTCCGGGCCGCCTCGCGCAGGTCCGTCCGGAGGGGATTGATGCAGATGCCCCGCTCGGTGACGATGGCGTCCACGGTCTCGCCGGGAGTTCCCGGGGGTCCGTCAGCGTTCCCGTCAGGGCCGACGCGGCGGCTACCTCGGGGCTCACCAGATAGACCTGGCCCGTCTTGTGGCCGCAGCGGCCGAGAAAGCTTTGGTTGATCGTCCGGAGGGACACGCCCTCCGTGGGCGGCACGAAACCCATGCCGATGCAGGCACCGCAGCTCGATTCGAGAATGCGCACTCCCGCGGCCACCAGAGCACGCGGTCGCCGGTTTGTTGTTTTTTCGGGCGTGACTTCTTCCCCTTCGGCTGCTCCTTATGCTACGATGGAACGGTCACCAGGGAAAGTGAAGACGACGAAAAAACTCTCCGCTGCCGAGACCGGGTTCCGCCCCGTGCTTCTGGAGAGGATCGCACGTTCGGGGGCACGGATGGCTCAGTTCGAATACCGGGTCCTTGCCGGTGCGGCGGGTTTTTCGGGGGCTTTTTTTCAGTACGGACGGGAAGGGGGGTGGATCGTGTGAAGAACGGAAATCTCCTCCTCGTGGCGTCTCTCCGGGAGGCTTCGGATGTGGTTGCGACGCTCGAGAGAAATGGTTTTGCCGTGGCGGCCGTTCCGGATGTCATTCGGGCAGGGCACACTCTGGAGCGTGGTCCTTCGCCGGACCTGGCCCTGCTGGATCTCGACGTGCCGGAAAACTGCATTTCCGCGGCAATGGCGGTCCTTGCCTCCCGCCGGGAGGACGGGGCCGTGTTCGTGGACGTTGCCGACGACGGCGTCGGTTTTGCCCGCGAGGCCGTGCCCGAGGGCGGCGGAGCCGAACCGGCGGCGGACTTTCTTGTCACATCGGGAGCGGGGCTGCGCCTGCTCGATCCGCCGGCGAAACAGCTCGATGCCAGGGTGGAGCGCTTCGCCGGACCCGGGGGGAAGGGCACGTGCTTCCGCATTGTCCTTCCAGAAGAAGCGCTCGCCGGGGAAGTGGCGGACGAGGAATGAGACGGAGCGGCGACCCGAAAAGGGGCGCCGCGGAGTGGCCGAAGAAACCGGACAGACCGGACACATCAGACAGACGACTGGAGGAGGCGACCTGTTCATGGAAGGCAGATTCGGGTGGAAACGGCGTATCGGTGTGGTGCTGACGGCGCTGGTGCTGTTGGGCGTTGCCGCGGGAACGCTTTGGGCGGAGGTGCCCTCCGCCTACGAGGAAGGGTGGCGCTTCGGCGTCGCCTACCGGAGCGAGGTGGCGGGCAATCTCGCCGTAATGCATGACGCTTCCGTGGCGCGCGGGATCGACCGGACCGCCGTTCTCTCCGCGGCCCGGGAGCGGGAGGCGCTGTTCCGGGAGGTGCTCCCCGCCAAGGTGGAGTGGATGCGCGGCGTGGCCGACGGCGCGGGTGTCCCCTACGAGGACGTGCTGCTCTACAACGCAGCGGACCGTCTGATGACGGGGTTCGTGGGCGAGTGCACCACCTTCGTCGCCTCCGGAAAGGCCCTCGCGGGAGGCAAGGGAACCCTCATTGCCAAGAACCGCGATCTCGGGCCGAACACCCTCAGCGAAGTGGCCATGGAGGAGGGAGGCACCTTCGCCGCCACCGACGCCTACAAGGCCGCCTACATCGACATTCCCCAGGCGGAGACCGCCTATCGGTTCGTCGGCTCCCGTTCCGCGGGGCGCTGGGGATACGGAATGGGGATCAACGAGCATCAGGTCACCGTGGCGGACAACGACGCTCCCACCCGGGACGAACTCGCCTTCGACAAGGGGCTCCACGACAACGACTACGTGCGCCTCGTCCTCGAACGGGCGAAGACCGCCCGGGAGGGCGTGGAGGTGCTCACGAAGCTGACGGAGAAGTACGGCCAGGCCTGGAACTCCATCATCTTCGAGATCGGAGATCCGAACGAGCTGTGGATCGTGGAAGTCTCGGGAAAGCGCTGGGTGGCCAAGCAGTACAGGGACACCTTCACGGCCCGGTCCAACCAGTTCCAGATCACCGACGACTACGACCTCGCCGCGGAGGATCTGCTCTCCTTCGCCCAGTCCAAGGGATGGATCGGCAAGGATGTGACGGGCAAGATCAACTTCCGCGCCGTCTACGGCACCACCGAACTGTACCCCGAGGACAACGAGAACCTCGAGGATCGCCCCGCCGCGGAGACCCTGTACAACACGGAAATGCGGTACCGTCGGGCCATGGAACTGCTCCAGGGCATCTCCGGCCGCATTTCTCCCGCAGCCATGCTCCCCCTGATGCGGGACCACTACGACACCTACCCCCTTCCCAGCGGCAAGGTGCTCGAACTGAAGCAGGTGCCCTACTACAGCACCCCCCTCGCGCAGGACGAGCGCCAGGAGTGGATGACCGCCTTTCCCGAGGAGGACACCGTGAAAGTCTCCGTCTTCCCCAGGGCGATCTGCCACCACGCTTTCGAGGGAATCACCGCCGCAACGGCCATCCTCTCGGCCCGTCCGGACGTGCCGAACGAGCTGGGGCTGATGCTCCACGCCTACATGCAGCCGTGCAACAGCCTTTTCATCCCCTTCTACACGGGGGCCTCCTCCCTTGACGGGCGGTACAGCACCCCCGAGGCGGGATCGCGCTTCTTCCAGATCTCGAAGATGGCCTTCGGCTCCCACGAGCTCTACCACGCCCCGCTCCGCATCGTCTTCGACCCCTACGAGGCGAGCCTCTTCAAGGACATGGAGGCCATGGAAAAAGAGTACCAGCGCCTTAAAAAAGACGGTGCCGACGAGGAAGCCCAGGCGCTGCTCGACGAATTTCTCTACGCCCGGTGGGACAGCGCTCTCGCCGCCGCCGACGAGGGGCTGACCCGGATGCTCGAGGCCGCCGCGGCCTCTTCCGCCTGGTCCCGCTGACGCCCGTGCCCGCCCGGGATCTTTGTATGCCGGGCGGGCGTTTTTTCGTCGCCCTGTTTTCTGGCTGGTTTGGTTTCTTGGCCTGACGTTACCCTTTCGGCCGAGGCGGAACCCGTCGCGGTGCTGGACGACCTGGATCTTTTTCTGGCGGTGACGCGGAAACCCTCCGCGGGTGCTCGCGGAAACAGGCGGTGACCTTCTTCCTGCTTTCGTAGCAGAGTGCGTTGACGTGGTTCCTTTTCAGTGGTAGGGTTGTACTCTCTCGGTAGAAATACGTACCCGGAAGCATGCGGCGTACCGGAAAAACGGAAAGAACCGGGCGGTGAAAAAACAGGGAGGTGGCGTGGTATGGGTGGCATGAAAGGAAAGCGTCTGATCTGGCTGATTCTGGTGTTCAACGTCTTCGTTCTGGGCGGTTGTGGCGGTGGTGGCGGCGGCGGTGGCGCGCCGGACACGTCGGTGTCGGTGACATCCGTGGAAATCCTGCCCGAGGGGGATGTCCATCTCCGGAGTCCCGTGTCGTTGACGGTGGCTCTCGACAGCGCCACGGAACTGAGCGACCTCGGCATGGCCTATTATCTCGTCAGCAAGGACGAAGAAACGCAGCGGATCGAAAGCTACCACTTCGGCAGCGCATCGATTCCTCTGGTGTCCTCGGGGGAGGGGGCCTACACGCAGACCTTCGTCTTCTCCGACGATGTCCCCGCGGGAACGTACAACCTCGTGGTCCAGGTGGATCCCCTCGAATCCGTGCTCTCCCGGGCTGTGGTCTTCGAGGCTCCGGAGAGCCTCCTCGTCACCGTCGCGGACGACCGGAACCTGCCGGACCTCGTGCTGCGCGAGCTGCGTCCCCATTCAGCCTATCTGGTCCTCAACCACGACGAGCACACCGCCGACAACGTGCGACGCAGCCACATCGCCGGGACGCTCGACGTGGAATCCGTGGCATACGGCGCGTCGAACGTGGCCCTAGGAGCCTTCGTGGAAACCGACAGAGGCTACGAGGAGGTCCTGCTCTGGGATTCCGCGAGCCGTTCCTATGTGAGACACCTGATTCTTCCCTCCCTCGACGCGAACACGCTGCAGTCGCTCATGGTGGGTGTCTTCGTTCCCGAGGCCGTGCGGAACCGCCTTGCAGGGCGGACTTCCACAAATTTGAAGTTCGTTGTGGATCCCCTCGGCGCGATCGAGGAGAACGAGGCGACGGCGGTCGTTCCCACCAGGGGTGACGACAATGAGATCGTTCATCCCGTGAACATCTACGAGGGCGTGCCCGTGGCGGCCTCCGATGCGGCGGGGCTCGCCTTTCAGACGAGCTTCAGCAAAGGATTCAGCAACAATTATTTCGGCACGGAAGTGGATTTTCTGGGCAAGGCCTGGTTCGGGATTCAGGGCATCGGTGCCTCCGTCTCCGGTGGTGTTCCCGTGACGATTCTGGGGCACACCTTCGATTTCCTGAAGGCAACGTCGGACGCGCACTACAATCCGATCATGCCCACCGATTCGGCTTTCGATCTCGACGTGGAGTTTGCGGGCATGACGCTCTACAGCAAGAGCGGCAATGCGAACTTCTCCTGGGAGGAGACCTGGCAGATCGAGAAGCGCATGGGCTACTCCCAGACGTTCGTCATCGCCGTCGTGCCCGTGGAGCTGAGCGCGGGAGCGAGCGGAGCCCTGGGCATCAAGGCCACGGTGAACATCGCCGCCGCCTTCGAGGGGACCGTGTCGCCCTTCGTGGACGTCGGTGCCTACGCCTCCGCGGCGGTCAATCTCGCGGTCGCCAAGGGAGGCGTCCGGGGTACGCTCTACCTGGTGGGGTGCACCTTCGACACGACGCTGGGCGGAACCATCGCCGCCGACACGGGGGCGACGCAGCTCACGGGAACGCTCACCGAGAAGGTGGGATACACGCTCAAGGGTCCCAACGGAAAGATCGAGCTCTATGTGGACTGGCCGAAGACCTGCTGGAAATGGCACGTCATCCCCTATCCCTGCGGTTGGCACGAGGCGACCAAATCGCTCGTGAGCTGGTCCGCCTTTTCCAAGAGCGACACGCTCTTCGACAAGCAACAGTCCGTGACGGTGCCGCTCCAGTGACGGAGCTCCGCGAAGGATTTTCATGCGAGTGAACCGTCTCTTCGCCATTCTCGTGGTGCTCTTCCTCTGGATGGGCCTTTGGGGATGGTGGACTCAGCGCGAAGAACGCGAAGTACCCGAACCTCCCCTGGAGGAGGCCCCCGCGCCGGTACTGCGGTGGGAGGGCGGAGCCCGGTACGAGGTGGCGGTGCAGAGCGACATGTTTTCCGGAGAGGCGCCGGATCCTGCGGCGCCTTCCACCCTTCGTTTCTCGGGAGTGCTGCATCTCCGGGTTGCCTCGGCGGACGCGGAGTCCGTGACGGCGGACCTTCGCTTCGGGCCTCTTGCCTGCGAGGTGTTCGGGCAGCCTGCTCCCGAGATGGCGGAGCGTCTGTCCGCGCCCTTTGTCGTGCGCTTTGCCCGGGACGGACGCATTGATGCGGTGCTCCTGCCCGAGGCGATTCCCGAGGGAGAACGCATCGTGGCGGAGGAAGCGCTTCGGGCCGCCGAGATCGTGCTCTCCGGCGACGCGGCCGCCTGGACCGCCCTGGAGTCCCATCGGACGGGGGAGTATGAAGCCCGCTACGAGCGAGGCGAAGGCGGAGCGATCCGCAAGCGGAAGATACGATATCTCGATGCCGCCTCCCCGGTGCGGGTGGAGGTGCTCTCCTCGGACATGACGGCCCGGCTCTCTTCCACGGTGTGGCTTGCCTCCGCGGAGGGGGTGGAGTTCCTTGCGGCATCGAGCGGCGGCGCGCCCCTTTTTCGGACCCGCCTGGCCTTTTCGCTCCGGGAGATCTCCGGCGAGCCCGACCTGTCCGCTCCGCCGGCGAGGGCAAAGTCCGTATCCGGCAGGGCGACGTCTTCTCCGGCGCCGGGAGCGGCCACGCCCTCTTCCGGGGGGGCAGCCGCGCCCTCTCCGGCATCCGGAAGTGGTGCGGCACCGCCTTCCGAGGCCGGGCGTTTCACGTTGCTGCTTGATGCTTTCGACCGGCGCGACCAGGAGGGGTTCGAGGAGCTGCTCGCCCTGCTGCAGGCCGATCCGGAGCTGGGAGCGGAGGTGGTGGCCCGCATCCTCGACCCGAGGACCGAGGACGCCCTGCAGGCGGCCCTGGTGGATCTGCTCGGCACGAGCGGTACGCCCGAGGCGCAGCGCTTTCTGCTGGGACTGGCGGAAAACCCCGTCGCGTCTTCCATGAACGCACTGCGGGCGGTCATCGCCCTCGGCGGCGTGGCTTCCCCCACGGAGGAGGCCCAAAGCGGCCTGTGGCGGCTCGCCCGGGCGAAAGGCGACGAGCGGGTGGAGGACCTTGCGCGCACGTCTCTTCTGGCGCTCGGCGTCACCGCCGCGACGCTCGGGAGCGCCGACGACCCCGCCGCAGCCGAGGCGTCCCGGTCCATCGTGGACGGGCTGTTGGGGGTGCTCGACGGCGCGAGCGGGCCGGAGCTGCGGGTGACTCTCAAGGCTCTTGGCAACACCGGAAATCCCGCGGCGGCGGAACGCGTCGGCGCGTTTCTCCGGGCGGAGGACCCCGCCACCCGGGCCGCCGCCGCGACGGCGCTGCGGCGCATGCCTGGAGAGGCCGTGGAGACGCTCCTTCTTGCCACCCTCGCCGCCGAAGGCGTTCCCCAGGTACGGGGGGCGCTCGTGCGCAGCCTGGGTACCCGCGAGCCGGACGAGCGAATCGTCTCCACCCTCGCTGCGAGCGCGCAGGCGGAGGAGAGCCCTCTCGTCCGGGGAGAGATGATCCGCACCCTCGCGAAGGGGGGCGACCGTTTTCCCGCCGTGCGCGAGACCTTTCATCGCATGCTCGATACCGAGACGGATCCGCAGAATCTGGAGTTGCTCCGCCGGTTCCTCTCGCGGACGCCCTCCGGGCCGTGATTCCCGGGGATTCGCCTCCTCCGGGTGGAACCGCGAGGTAACTGTGCCGCCCCGCCCTTGACAGAACGACGAATCGGCCTACACTGACGGTGAGCCTGTTCTCGGGGCGGGGTGCGAATCCCCACCGGCGGTATCCCGGCTGTGCCGGGGAGCCCGCGAGCGCTCCGTTCCTCTTCGGGGGAGCGGAGGTCAGCAGATCTGGTGCGATGCCAGAGCCGACGGTGACAGTCCGGACGAGAGAGAGCGAGCCCTCCGCATTCATTTCCCTGCGGCGTGCCCTGCCCGTTGCATTCCTCCCCCGATTCAGGCCTCGACTCGATTCGAGGAGGTCGTTACCGTGAATCCCCATGTCTGTGCCTGCTCCTGTTCTTTGTCCTCTGCCGCGCCTTCACCTTCTTCCGCGGTGTCCCCGCTCCCTTCCGTTCCCGCTCCCACCTTGCCGGCCACGCCTTCCGAGCGGGTCCGCGCAGCCCTGGCGTCACTGCGTCGCGGCGAGGGTGTCCTTGTCGTGGATGACGAGGACCGCGAGAACGAGGGGGATCTGATCTACGCCGCATCATCCCTCACCGAGGCCCAGATGGCCCTGCTCATCCGGGAGTGCAGCGGCATCGTCTGCCTCTGTCTCCCCGAGGAGAAGATCCGCGAGCTGGACCTTCCCCCCATGGTGGCGAAGAACACCAGCCCCTATCAGACGGCCTTCACGGTCTCCATCGAGGCGAGCGAGGGCGTCACCACGGGCGTCTCCGCCGCGGACAGGGTCCGGACCGTCAAGGCCGCCGTGGCGGAAGGAGCCCGTCCGGAGGATCTGCGCCGCCCCGGCCACGTCTTCCCCCTCTGTGCCCGTCCCGGAGGCGTCCTCGAACGGCGGGGACACACGGAGGCCACGGTGGATCTCATGCACCTCGCGGGGCTGCCTCCCTACGGTGTGCTCTGTGAGCTCACCAACCCCGACGGCACCATGGCCCGCCTGCCCGAGATCCTGCGCTTCGGCGCGGAGCACGGACTTCCCGTGGTGACCGTGGAGGACCTCGTCGCTCACAGACGAGATGTTTCACGAGAACGCGCCGAAATCTGATTTTTTTCGGGCCGCCTTGTCGTCAGTTTTTCTCGAAGAGGTTTCAAGGAATGTGTCGAATGCGGAGGGAGACGGCGTGCGGTACCTGCGGACAGGAACTCACCTCACTCCGAAATCTTGCAAACGGCCTTGATGAACCCCCCGAGCGTGGAGACCGTATGTCACTCCGCCCGCTCCCTTCGGAGATGTGCGCCCGGGGCGTGTCCTTTGCCGGGTGCGGGGAGTTCTCTTGTGAACCCTGCGCCGCGAACCGTGGACTTTAAACAGCGGACTGCGACCGAGGCATTCTTCCCCTCAAACGCTCTTTACGCCGAACATCGAAACGTCCGCCCGCGCGCTGCGCGGGCGTTTTTTTCGCCGCCCTGTCGCACCCTTTTGTGCGGACGTCCAAAAGACGTCCGAATTCCTCCTCTAAGGTTCTCGCTCTGGTCCGATGCGAAAGAACACATTCTTTCCTATGATGCGAATGAAGGAAATGCGGCATTTCGGCGCGACCGGCGAGCGGCGTGCCCCGGCGTGTCGTGAGCGTCACGGACAACGTGCGAGAACGTGGAACGGGGTACGGAAGAGGGAAACGGATGCGGCGGTGGTGGGAAACTCCGGGGATCGCCGCGCCGGGATGGTTCGAATGCGCCGGAAGGCGCGGGGGAGGGAGGCGCATCATGCGGTTGGAACTGCACGAGGTCGTCATTCGGCGAATCCAGTGGGGAGACAGGACGGGAGCCTGGAACGGCGTCCTGACGGTGAACCGCGAGGAGGCCGCCGCGGAAGTGGCGAAGGACGAGCGTTTTGCGTCGGTATGCCTCGATCTGGCCCATCCGGGCGAGAAGGTGCGGATCATTCCGGTGAAGGACGTGGTGGAACCGCGGGTGAAACTTGCCCGGTCGGGGGAGCCCCTCGGCTATTTTCCCGGGTTCTTCGCTCCCGCGGGAACCGCGGGGAAGGGGGTCACCCTGGTGTTGCGGGGTGCTGCGGTGGTGACCTGCGGTCCCATCGTGGCCTTTCAGGAAGGGTTCATCGACATGTCCGGTCCTGGGGCGGCCTACACGCCCTTCTCCGAGACGGCGAACCTGGTTCTCACCGTGGAGCCCGATCCGCGCCTGACGAAGCACGCCTACGAGGAGGCACTCCGGCTCGCTGGGCTGCGCCTGGCGGTGTACCTCGCCACGGCGGCCAGGAACGCGACCCCGGACGCGATCTCCGTCTACGAGAAGGGCAACGTGAGCGACGAGGCGATCCGCCTGCCCGATCTTCCCCGGGTGCTCCACGTCTGCATGGCCATCACCCAGGGGCTCCTGCACGACACCTTCGTGCACGGCGGGGACATGAAGGCCTCCCTTCCCGTGCTGCTCCATCCCAATGAAGTGCTGGACGGCGCGGTGGTCTCGGGCAACTGCGTCTCCGCCTGCGATAAAAACACCACCTGGCACCACCAGAACGACCCCGTGGTGCGCGCGCTCTATCGGCGCCACGGCGAGGACCTCAACTTCCTCGGCGTGGTGGTCACCCCCGAGGATGTGCGTCTCGCTGGAAAGGAGCGGGCCGCCTCCATGAACGCGGCCCTTGCGGAGAGCCTCGGCGCAAGGGGCGTGATCGTCACCGAGGAGGGGTACGGCAATCCCGACACCGATCTCTGTCTCAACGCCAAGCAGATGGAGTGCCGGGGCATTCGCACGGTGATCATCGCCGACGAGGCGGCGGGCACGGACGGTGCGAGCCAGGGGCTTGCGGATTCCGCCCCGGAGATAGCGGCCTTTGTCTCCACGGGCAACGTGAACGAGATGATCGAGGTGCCCGCCATGGAGCGTGTGCTCGGCTATCCCGACGCCATCGCCCTTCTCTCCGGAGGCGCCCCGGAGAGCCTGCGCCCCGACGGCAGCATGTTCGTTGAGCTGCAGTCCGTCATCGGTTCCACCTGCGAGCTCGGCGCCGGTCGCTGGGGCTGCGCGGAATTCTAGGCGTGTCTCGGGAAAGGAGGAACGGACCGTGATCTATCGTATTGTCCACTACACCAATCAGTTTTTCGCGGGGCTCGGCGGGGAGGAGAAGGCGGATCTGCGCCCCCTCGTCCGCCCCGGCGCAGTAGGTCCCGCCCAGGGGCTCGAACAGGCCCTCGGAGGAGAGGCCGTCGTTGTCGCCACGGTGATCTGCGGGGACAACTACATGGCGGAGCACCTCACCTCCGCCACGGAGGAAGTTCTCGCTCTGATCCGGGAACACAAGCCCGACGCGGTCACCGCGGGACCCGCCTTCAACGCCGGGCGGTACGGAACGGCCTGCGGCGCCGTGCTGGAGAAGGTCGCCGCCGTGCTGAAGGTCCCCGTCGTGAGCGGCATGTATCCCGAGAATCCCGGCGTGGAACTCTACGGCAGGAACGTGATGCTCGTGAAAACCGGCGACAGCGCCCGGGGCATGAAGGACGCCCTGGCGAAGATGGCGGAGGTGACGCGCAAGCTCCTCCGCAAGGAGCCCCTCGGCCCGGCGAAGGAGAGCGGCCTGCTCCCCCGGGGGATCCGGCGAAACGTCCTCCACGAGAAAAGCGGCGCGGAGCGGGCGGTGGAGATGCTTTTGGCCCGCCTGCGGCAGCAGCCCTTCGTCACGGAGTACCCCATGCCGACCTTCCGTCGGATTCCCCCGGCCCCTCCCGTGGCGGATCTGCGCAGGGCCACCATTGCCCTCGTCTCCTCCGGCGGCGTCGTTCCCAAGGGCAACCCGGACCGCATCCGGGTCTCCTCGGCGGAGTCCTACGGCGCCTATGACATCAGCGCACTGGAGGACCTGACCCCAGAGAACTACGAATCCATCCACGGCGGCTACGACAGGGTATGGGCGAACGTGGACCCCGACGTGGTGATTCCCCTGGACGTGATGCGCGCCCTGGAAAGGGAGGGCGCCTACGGCAAACTGCACCCCGTGCTCTACACCACCACCGGAACGGGAACCTCCGTGGCGCACGCGGAGCGCTTCGGCCGGGAGATCGGTGCCGCCCTCAAGGAGGCCGGTGTTGACGCAGTGATTCTCACCTCCACCTGAGGCACCTGCACTCGATGCGGCGCATCGATGACGCGGGAGATTGAAGCGACGGCGAACATTCCGGTGGTGCAGATCGCCACCATCGTGCCCATCATGCTCACCGTCGGGGCGAACCGTATCGTCCCCGGCGTGGCGATACCCCATCCCGTGGGAAACCCCGCCGCGGGGCCCGAGGAGGATCGGGCGGTGCGGCGAAGCCTTCTTCTGCGGGCCTTCACCGCCATGACCACCCCCGTGACGGAGCAGACCCTCTTCTGATCGGCGGAACGCAGGCAGGGCAGCGGGAATTTTCGCCCCCCGCCTTTTTTCCGGGCGATTTTCCCGGCAGCGGGGCGGAGGTGACGCAACAACAACGAAGAGAGGAGTGCGCGGCGGCCTGGACCCGTCCGCGCAGCTTCTCCTTTTTCCGTGCCGGTTTCTTTCGGGAAGGGCACCTTTTCTTTTCGGGGCGTTTCTGCGACGATGGCTTCCGGAAACGCCCCACGCGGAGTTTGACTTCCGGACCCTGCCCCGGCGGGAATCCGGAGCGCGAAGTGACGAGGCTTCGACACGAAGAAGGGAGGAACGGACGTGAAAGTGCTGTGGCTTTCCCGCAAGGATGTGGAGGATCTGGGCATTTCCGTGCGCGACGTCACCGAGGTGGTGGAGTTGGGGTTCCGTCTTAAAGGGGAGGGAAAGGTGGAGATGCCGGCGAAGATCGGCATCCACACCAGGAAGGACTGCTTTCTTCACGCCATGCCCGCCTATGTGGGGGGCGACGTGGACCTGGCGGGAATGAAGTGGGTCGCAGGGTATCCGCCGAACCAGGCCAAGGGATTGCCCTACATCACGGGCATCTGGTGCCTCAACGACAGCGAGACGGGCTTTCTCAAGGCCATTCTTGACGCGAGCTGGATCACCGCCTGGCGCACCGGGTCGGCGAGTGCCGTCTGCGCCCGCCATCTCGCCTCGCCCGAGGCGCGCACTCTCGCCGTCGTCGGGCTGGGTGTTCAGGGGCGGACCAACTTCGCCGCCATCAAGGACGTGCTCCCCTCCATCTCCCGCGCCCAGGTGTACGACGCCTTTCCCGAACAGACGAAGCGCTTCGTGGCGGACATGTCCCCCGGCGCGCCCGACGTGGAGTTCGTCGCCGCTTCGGACGTGAGAAGCTGTGTTCGGGACGCGGACATCGTGGTCACCTGCACGCCCATCGTCGCGGACCCGCAGCGGTTCATCCCTGTGGACTGGCTCAAGAAGGACGTGCTCTGCATCTCCGTGGACTACGACGCCGCCTTCGAGGCGCCGGTCATGAAGGACGCCCGCATCTTCGTCTGCGACGACCGCCACCAGTATCTCTGGACCCAGGAGCACGGCGTCTATTTCCAGAAGGGCTATCCCCAGGAGGCGGACCTCTACGCCGACATGGGCGACATCTGCGCCGGCACAAAGCCCCCCGTGCGTGAGGGCCGCCGCGCCGCGGTGCTCATGGGCATCGCCAGCCACGACGTGATGACCGGCCACCTGGTCTGGCGCAAGGCCATCGAAGCCGGAAAAGGCATCGAGCTGGAGCTGTAGCCCCGACCGGACACACGACGTTCCCGGAATGTCCCGTGCGCGTTCTCGCGGGACTTCCGGGAATGTTTTGTTTTGGGTTTTCGTGTTGCGTTGTCGTTTTGCGTTTCCGTTTTTGTTTTCGTGTTGCGGTGTCGCACGCTTCACGGGGAACGCCCGTTTTTTCCTGCGAAAGAGAGGTGCGTTCCCCGGAATGTCGCGGTCGCGACGCATGCGGAAGCGAAAAAATCGATGCCGGCGCGTTACCTGCCGGATTTCGCCACAAAGCGAATTTCGACGGCGCAGCCTACGGCTCGGGCGTAACTCCTGAGTGTTCGCAGTGAAGGAGCGTGGTCGTTGTTGGCTTTGAGGCGCGAGACGGCGCTTTTCGTGGTCCCCATCGCTGCGGCGACCTGTTCCTGTGCGAGTCCGGCGCGCTTTCGCGCCGTCAGAAGCTCCCGTGCGAGTGCCTGTTCTTCCTCCAGCAGACCGTCCTTCATCGCCCGTGAATACGGCATTCCCAGGTCAGGGCCGAACTCCACAACCAATTCGACGGCCCGAGCGTAAGCAGCTAGAATTCCCGGCGGTCAGGATTCGATCGTAGCCAGAAGACGCCCGTATTGTTTCACGTCGGAGGCGTTTGCATAGTGCCCAAGGTGTGGGATAATTTCTCTGAACAGCAAAGAAAACTACGCAAATGGATTAAAAATTTTTTTGAAAATTCGTAAAAGCTTCGAAATGTGTTTTCATTGTTTTAGCGGCGCGCAGTCTGCTTGTTCTCCTTGCCCGCGAGCTAAGTGCGGCGGAAGTCATCGGAAAGCGGAACGTTGAAAAAAACGGAGTGGCGTATTCTTGAGGGAAGGCCTTTTTCGATTTCGGGACAAGGAGGATGACACCCTTGAGGCTGGAAGAGCTGCAACCGGATTCCGTCGTGAGAGGTATTCTTCCCGATGCCTCTGTGGTTGTCGTCAATGTCGAGTGGCACGGTTCCGAGGCGCTCACGCTGATCTACCGTAATCCGGAAGGTCGAGTGGCGGAGGAAATCCTGTACCGGTACGATGAGGCACGTCTTGAAACGACGGGATCCGGTCGTCCCTGGAGCTTCGACGGAGATGGCGCGCTCTTCCGCCTCGTTTCGGAGGCCTACCGCATCCGCCTGGCCTATCTCTTCGATCCCGTTCTCGCCGTGCACACTTCCTCCGTGGACCCTTTTCCCCATCAGATAACGGCGGTCTACGAGGCCATGCTTCCCCGGATTCCACTGCGCTTTCTCCTCGCCGACGACCCCGGAGCGGGCAAGACCATCATGGCGGGGCTTCTCATCAAAGAGCTCATTGCCCGGGGTGATCTCCGGAGATGTCTCATCGTCTGCCCCGGCAGCCTTGTCGAACAATGGCAGGACGAGCTGTACCACAGGTTTCATCTTCCCTTCGAGATTCTCACCAACGACAAACTCCAGGCGGCTCGCACAGGAAACTGGTTCCTTGAAAACGATCTTGCCATTGCGCGTCTCGACAAACTTTCCCGCAACGAGGACGTGCAGGTGAAACTCGCCGCGTCGGAGTGTCGCTACGATCTGATCGTCTGCGACGAGGCCCATAAACTCTCCGCCACCTTTTTCGGCGGTGAGGTCAAATACACGAAACGCTACCGCCTCGGCCAGCTTCTTTCACGGATCACACGGCATTTTCTGCTCATGACCGCGACGCCACACAACGGTAAAGAGGAAGATTTTCAACTCTTCCTCGCTCTCCTCGACGGTGACCGGTTCGAGGGACGTTTCCGCGACGGCGTGCATCAGGTGGATGTCTCGGACCTCATGCGCCGCATGGTGAAGGAGAACCTTCTCAAGATGGACGCCACACCTCTCTTTCCGGAACGCGTTGCCTATACCGTTCCCTATCTGCTCTCCGATGCCGAGGCGCGGCTCTACAGGGAAGTGACCGAATACGTCCGTCAGGAATTCAATCGGGCCAAGAAACTGGCCGACGACAAGCGAGCAGGGACGGTCGGTTTCGCTCTGACCATCCTGCAGAGAAGACTCGCCTCGTCTCCCGAGGCCATTTATCAGTCCCTCCGCCGCCGCCGGGAACGGTTGGAAAGACAGCTTCGCGAGCTCGAACTGCTCCAGAGGGGGACCGTGCTTTCCGTTCATACCGGTCCGCTGCTCGGGCCTGACGACGTGGAGGACCTGGAGGACGCTCCCGAAAACGAGGTGGAGAACGCAGAGAAAGAAGTCTGCGATCAGGCCACCGCCGCGGAGACGCTGGCGGAACTGCGGCATGAGATCGAAACCCTGAAGCGTCTCGAGGAACTTGCGGGCCAGGTACGTCGTTCCGAAACGGACACGAAATGGCGTGAGCTCGCCAACCTGCTCTGCGAGCTTTTTACTCCCGCCGCCATGGCGGGAGCCTCCGCAGGATGGAGGGTCGCCTCGCCCGCCGCTTCCGTGTCGAAACCGAAACCCTCTCCCAGGCAGAAACTTGTCCTCTTCACGGAACACCGGGACACCCTTGCCTATCTCGAGCGGAAGATCGGTTCCCTGCTCGGCAGACCGGAGGCCGTGGCGGTCATTCACGGCGGCATGGGCAGAGAGGAACGCAGAAAGGCACAGGAGCGCTTTCTTTACGATCCCGAGGTTCGGGTTCTCCTCGCCACCGATGCCGCGGGAGAGGGAATCAACCTTCAGCGTGCCCACCTCATGGTGAACTATGACCTCCCGTGGAACCCCAACCGCCTCGAACAGCGTTTCGGTCGCATTCACCGTATCGGCCAGACCGAGGTCTGCCATCTCTGGAATCTCGTAGCCAAGGAGACCAGAGAGGGAGATGTCTACCAGACCCTTCTGGAGAAGCTGGAGGAAGCCCGCAACGCTCTCGGCGGCAAGGTCTTCGACGTGCTCGGCAAGCTCCAGTTCGAGGGGAGGCCCCTTCGGGAGCTGCTCCTTGAGGCCGTTCTCTACGGAGATCAGCCCGAGGTCCGCGCCAGGCTCACCAGAGCCGTTGCAGACGGTGTCGATCGCTCCCGCCTCGAAAATCTGCTGGAAGAACATGCCGTGGCCAGGGATGTCATGGACCCCGGTCGCGTCGCTCGTGTTCGTGAGGACATGGAGCGCGCGGAAGCGCGCCGTCTTCAGCCCCACTACATCGAATCCTTTTTCCTGGAGGCGTTCCGAAGGCTCGGCGGCACTGTCCGCCAACGGGAACCACACCGATACGAGATCACCCACGTTCCCGCCCCCGTGCGCAACCGGGACCGGCAGATCGGCTCGGGAGAGCCGGTGCTCTCCCGGTACGAGCGGATCACCTTCGAGAAAAACCTCGTCGCACCGCCGGGGAAGGTCCAGGCCGCCTTTGTCTGTCCCGGTCATCCGTTGCTCGACGCGGTGCTCGATCTCGCTTTGGAGCGCAACCGGGACCTGCTCAAGCGCGGCACGATTCTCGTGGATGAAGAGGACTGCGGAAAGACCCCGAGAGTGCTCTTTTTTCTGGAGCACGCCGTTCAGGATGCCGCTCTCCTGGCCTCGGGCGAGCGGCGGACCATCTCCCGGCGTATGCTCTACGTGGAGCTGGACGGGGAAGGACGGACAAGGCACCTGCATTACGCTCCCTACCTCGACTACCGGCCTCTCGGGGATGACGAACCCTCTGTGGCGGAACTGCTCGCTCGGCCCGAGTGCGGCTGGATCGTCCGCGGTCTCGAACAGAAGGCCCAGAATCATGCCATCGCCACGGTGGTGCCCGAGCACATACAGGAAGTGCGGAAGAACCGTCTTGCCTGGATCGCGAAAACAAGGGCTGCCGTAAAGGACCGCCTCACAAAGGAGGCGCATTACTGGGACCATCGTGCGGAGGAGTTGCGCCTTCAGGAACAGGCGGGGAGGGCCGGAGCCCAGCTCAATTCCGCCGAAGCCAGACGCCGGGCGGAGGATCTTCGTTCCCGCCTCGAACGGCGCATGGCGGAACTGGACAGAGAGGCCCAGATATCCGCCCTGCCTCCCGCGATTTTCGGCGGTCTTCTCGTCGTTCCCCGGGGTTTGATCGAGACGATGAGAGGGCATGTCCCTCTGACGGCCGCCTCTCCGGCGGATACCCAGGCAGCGGCGGCCCGTGCCCGCGCCGTCGTGATGGAGATGGAACGTTCCCTGGGGTACGAACCTGTCGATCGGGAATTCGATCATCTCGGTTATGATATCGAGAGCCGCGCCCCCTCGGGAAAACTCCGTTTTCTCGAGGTCAAGGGACGCATTGCCGGTGCGAGGACCATCACCGTCACGAGGAACGAAATTCTCTGCTCGCTCAACAAGCCCGACGACTACATTCTGGCCCTTGTGGAATTTGACGGAGAGGGCGGACACCGCCTTCGCTACGTGCGGACTCCCTTCCGACAGGAGCCGGACTTTGCCGTCACCAGCGTCAACTACGATTTCGGGGACTTGCTTGCCCGATCCGAAGATCCCCGCTGAGGAGCTGATCCGCACAGCATGACGGAGAACACGGAGAAGAAAAAACTCATCGAGGTCGCTCTTCCCCTGGATGCGATCAACGTTGCCGCCGCCCGCGAAAAATCCATCCGCCACGGTCATCCGAGCACGCTGCATCTCTGGTGGGCCCGGCGACCTCTCGCCGCCGCCCGGGCGGTGCTCTTCGCCCAGATGGTGGACGACCCTTCCGCGCATCCCGGTCTTTTCCCCACGAAGGAAGAGCAGGACCGGGAGCGCCAAAGGCTTTTCAGGATTCTGGAGGAGCTGGTGCTCTGGGAAAGCAGCACCGACGAGGAGGTCCTCGAAAAGGCGAGGGAGGAGATACGCGCATCCTGGCGGCGGACCTGTGCGGAAAACCGGAATCATCCCCGCGCCACCGAGCTGTTCGACCCGGAGAGACTCCCTGCGTTTCACGATCCCTTCGCCGGAGGGGGTGCTCTGCCCCTGGAGGCACAGCGACTGGGGCTCGAGAGCTATGCCTCGGATCTCAACCCCGTGGCGGTGCTCATCAACAAGGCCATGATCGAAATACCGCCCCGCTTCGCCGGAAGACCTCCCGTGAACCCCGAGGCGCGAAAGGACAACAGGCTCTTTGGAACGGAGTGGAAGGGAGCGTGCGGTCTCGCCGAGGACGTGCGTCATTACGGCAGATGGATGCGCGACGAGGCGGAGCGGCGTATCGGCCACCTGTATCCCAAGGTCGGGATTACCCCGGAGATGGTGGCGGAGCGCCCCGACCTGGAGCCCTACAAAGGCGCGCAGCTCACCGTCATCGCCTGGCTCTGGGCGCGGACCGTCAAGAGCCCCAACCCCGCCTTCGCCTCCGTGGACGTGCCGCTGGTCTCCTCCTTCATGCTCTCCACCAAGCCTGGCAGGGAGGCCTATGTGGAGCCCGTCGTCGGAAACGGCGGATACCGGTTTGTCGTGAAGATCGGCAAGCCAGGCGACCCGGAAGCGGCGAAGAGCGGTACCAAGCTCTCCCGCGGGGCGCATTTCCGCTGCCTTCTGTCGGGGACGCCGATTGTCGGCGACTATATCAGGGCGGAGGGGAAAGCCGGACGGATGGGAGCCCGGCTCATGGCGATCGTCGCGGAGGGGGATCGGGGGCGGGTGTATCTTTCCCCGACTGCGGAACAGGGAAATGTTATTCGCAGTCTAACAATGCCGGAATGGGTTCCTGAAACGTCTCTCCCCGATGACCCGAGGCATTTTTCGACCGTACAGTATGGTTTAACGACATATGGCAGTCTCTTTACTCCCCGCCAGCTCGTGGCTCTGACCACTTTCTCCGACCTTGTGGGAGAAGCGATGGAGTGTGTCCGGCACGATGCGGCGGCAGCCGGTTTGCGCGACGCCTCCGCTGATGCGGAGGGTGCGGACGGCCACCTGCGGGATGGCGGCTCCGGCCCTCTCGCCTACGCCGAAGCGGTAGGAACGTATTTGGCATTTGCCGTCGATAAGGCGGCGGATTACTGGTCAACAATTTGTTCGTGGCATTCGAGCAAAGAGCTGATTCGTAATACATTCGCTAGACAGGCAATACCAATGATATGGGATTTTGCGGAGGCAAACATTTTTTCCGGATCAACGGCGAACATGTCGAGCGGAATCGAGTGGATAGGGAAGACCCTGTCCGAGCTGATGGACGGAGCGGCGGGTTTTTCCCGACAATGCGACGCTCAAGCTCAGGTGCTGAGTTATGGCAAGATCGTCTCTACCGACCCCCCCTACTACGACAACATCGGCTATGCCGATCTCTCGGATTTCTTCTATGTCTGGCTCCGGCGCTCGCTTCAGCCGGTTTTTCCGGATCTCTTCGCCACCATGAGCACGCCCAAGGACGAGGAGCTGATCGCCTCGCCCTATCGTCACGGCAGCAGGGAGAACGCCGAATCGTTCTTTCTCGGGGGTATGACGAGGGCCATGGAGCAGCTGGCCGAACAGGGGCATCCCGCCTTTCCCGTGACCGTCTACTACGCCTTCAAGCAGTCGGAGACCGATGAGGGCGGCACCGTGAGCACCGGATGGGAGACCTTTCTCGCCGCGGTGATCCGGGCCGGATTTGCCGTCACGGGAACGTGGCCGATGCGTACGGAACTCGGTAACCGTATGTTGGGCAGAGGGACCAACGCCCTTGCCTCCAGCATTGTCCTTGTCTGCCGCAGGCGCCCTGCCGACGCGCCGGTGACGACACGGCGCGACTTTCTGGCCGCGTTGAAGGACGAGCTTGCTCCGGCGCTGCGCCTGCTCCAGTCGGGAAACATCGCTCCCGTGGACCTTGCCCAGGCGGCCATCGGTCCGGGCATGGCGGTGTTCACCCGTTCCGCCGCAGTGCTGGACGCCCAGGGAAAACCGCTCTCGGTGGGAGATGCCCTGGCGCTCATCAATAAGGTTCTGGACGAGATGCTGGTGGAGCAGGAGGGGGATTTTGACGCCGAAACCCGGTGGGCGTTGGCGTGGTTCGAGCAGCATGGTTTCGACGAGGAGGAGTTCGGCACGGCGGAGACGCTCTCCAAGGCGAAGAACGTCTCCGTGGAGGGACTGGCGGAGGCGGGAATCCTCGAATCCAGGCGGGGGCGGGTGCGCCTTCTGCCTCCGGGGGAGCTGTTCCGGGAGTGGGATCCGGCGAAGGACTCCCGCCTCACGGCCTGGGAGATGGTGCACCATCTCATCCGGGTCCTCGAAAGCGCCGGAGAAACTTCCGCTGCGGAGCTGGTTGCGAAGATGAGGGGGCGGGCCGAGACGGCCCGCGACCTGGCCTATCGGCTGTACGCGCTGTGCGAGAGGAAAAAACGGACCGGAGAGGGCTTGTCGTACAACGGGCTGGTGCAGAGCTGGCCCGAGATCGTTCGTCTCGCCCGGGGCGGCGCGGTACGCCCGAGGGAGCAACTTTCGTTTGAAAGTGAGGAATAAACCATGGCCATGACGAACCGGGAGCGTGTCGAAAGAGCGATGGAGCTGTTGCGGCAGGGACTTGCCCCCTTTGTCGAGCGGGAGTTCCGCAATCAGTACGGAGTGGATCCGTCGGCGAAGGCACAGTCGCTCTTCGTGGAGGACCGCATGGCCCAGAGGCCCCTTGTCGAGTGGGATGTGTCGTTGCTTCTGAAACTCATGTGGGATGCGTGGAACGAGGTGTTTCGCCAGGTCCTCGGTTTTTCCGAGCGTTCTCTCGTGAGTGAACTGCGGGAGTGGCGCAACAAGTGGGCGCACCAGGAGACCTTCACGGGCGACGATACGGACCGGGTTCTCGATTCGGCGGCCCGGCTGCTTGCGGCGGTGTCGGCGAAGGAGGCCGACGACGTTGGGAGAATGAAGATGGAATTGCGACGCCTCATCTTCGACGAACAGGTCCGGGGCGAGAAACGCAGGATCGGGGGTTCCCTCGTGGAAGCCGCGTCGGGGGCGCTGAAGCCGTGGCGGGAAGTGATCGCCCCCCATGCGGATGTGGCGAGCGGCCGCTACCAGCAGGCGGAGTTCGCCGCGGACCTGTGGCAGGTTCACCTCGGCGAGGGTACGCCCGAATACCGGGATCCCCGGGAATTCTTCCGTCGAACTTTTCTCACGGAAAGCCTGAAACGCCTCCTCGTCGGCGCCGTGCAGCGTCTCCGGGGTTGCGGCGGAGATCCGGTGGTGCAGCTCCAGACGAACTTCGGCGGCGGCAAGACGCACTCCATGCTCGCCCTGTACCACCTTTTTTCCGGTACATCCCCGGGAGAGCTTGCGGGTGTGGAGGAGGTCCTCGCCGAGGCTGGTGAAAAGGCGCTTCCATCGGCCCGACGCGTGGTTCTCGTGGGCAACAAGATCTCTCCGGGCAACCCCGTCACGAAGTCCGACGGAGTGACGACGGTACGCACCCTCTGGGGGGAACTTGCGTGGCAGCTCGGCGGAGCGGAGGCCTATGCCCGGGTGCAGGCCGACGACGAACGGGGAACGAACCCAGGCGACGTGCTCCGGGAGCTGTTTCGGGAATACGGCCCCTGTCTTGTCCTGGTGGACGAATGGGTGGCCTACGCACGGCAGCTTCACGACCAGAGCGATCTCCCCGCGGGGAGTTTCGAGACCCAGTTCAGTTTCGCCCAGGCTCTCACCGAATCGGCCCGTCTCGCGGGGAACTGCCTTCTCGTCATTTCCCTGCCCGCGTCGGATGCGGCGGGATCTCCCCATACGAACGCCGACGATGTGGAAGTGGGGGGCATTCGTGGGCGGGAGGCTCTGGATCGCCTTCGGAACGTGGTGGGACGCCTGGAGTCCTCGTGGCGCCCCGCCACGGCCGAGGAGGGGTTTGAGATCGTTCGGCGCCGGCTTTTCGAGCCCCTCGCCGGGACGAAGTCCTTCAAGTACAGGGATGTGACCGCCAGAGCCTTTTCGGAAGCGTATCGTGCGCAGAGTTCGGAGTTTCCCCCGGAATGTCGCGAGGCGGACTACGAGGAACGGATTCGTGCGGCCTATCCCATTCACCCGGAGGTTTTCGACAGGCTCTACACGGATTGGTCCACCCTTGTGAAATTTCAGCGTACCCGGGGTGTGCTGCGCCTCATGGCGGCGGTGATTCACAGCTTGTGGGAGAAGGGAGACCGAAGTCCTCTCATTCTGCCCTCCATGATTCCCATAGACGATTCCCGGGTGCAGTTCGAGCTGACCCGTTACCTTTCGGACAACTGGGTCCCCATCATCGAAAAGGACGTGGACGGGCAGAACTCTCTTCCGTTGAGACTTGACGGAGAAAACCCCAACTTCGGTAAACTTTCCGCTGCCCGACGCGTGGCCCGCACGATCTATCTCGGCTCCGCGCCCACTGCGGCGGCGGCTCACCGGGGACTTGAGGATCGGCGTGTGAAACTCGGCTGCGTGATGCCGGGAGAAACGCCGGCGCTCTTCGGCGACGCGCTGCGCCGGCTCGCTGCGTCGGCGACCTATCTTTTTCAGGATGGTGCCCGGTTCTGGTACTCCACTCAGCCGACGGTGACCAAGCTGGTGGAAGACCGGGCCGAACAGTTGCGGCGTGATTCCGACAAGGTGGCGCAGGAACTCGACGAGCGGCTTCGTGCGGATCTCCGGCAGCGGGGAGATTTTCCGAGGATTCATGTCTTGCCGAGAGCGGGGGCGGATGTTCCCGACGATCATGTGACGAAGTTGGTGGTCCTGTCCGCGGAATATCCGTACAGCAGGGGAAAGGAAGAGACGAGCTCCGCCGAGGCGGCGGCAAAAGCCATCCTCGAATCCCGGGGAAGTGGCCCGCGTCTCTATCGGAACACGCTCGTCTTCCTCGCTGCGGACAAGGTACGGCTCCAGGATCTCGACGAGGCGCTCCGGAAGTATCTTGCCTGGAGGTCGATCCTTGCGGAAAAGGAAAGCCTCAACCTCGACCCGCATCAGGTCCGCCAGGCGGAGGAGCGAAAACGTTCCGCGAACGACGAGGTTGTCGCACGGCTACCCGAGACCTATCAATGGCTGCTCGTTCCCGAACAGGAGACGCCCCAGCCTCCCCTTGCCTGGAAGGCGCTTCGTCTGTCGAACGGCGAGGGCCTTGCCGTTCGGGCGTGCAGAAGGCTCCGCAGCGAGGAACTGCTGTTGTTCTCCATCGGCTCGACTGTTCTTCGGCAGTGCGTGGACCGGATTCCTCTCTGGCGTGGTGATTCGGTTTCGGTGAAGCAGCTCGTGGAAGATTTTGCAAGCTATCTCTATCTGCCCCGCCTCGCCGGTCCCGAGGTTCTCGTGGCGGCGGTTGCGGATGGTGTCGGTCTTCTTTCCTGGAGGAACGATTCCTTCGCTTTCGCCGAGGGGTACGACGAATCATCGGGACGTTATCCGGGCCTGAAGGCGGGAGAATCCCTTGCTCTCTCGGGCGAACCCCGCGGTCTTATCGTGAAGCCCGAGGTGGCGGAAAAGCAGCGGGAAGCGGAAAGCCGTCCCCGAAGCGTTTCCTGGGAGGAGAAAGACGGAGGGGCTGAGGGGCGGGCGGAGGAGCGCGCCGGAGAAAGCCTCGGGAATGGAGTAAGTGGAAAGAGTGGAGAAAAGAATGTCGTCGCTTCGCCTCTCGAACGGACGAAGAAGCCCCGAAGATTCCATGGCACGGTGAAGCTCGATGCCATGAGGGTCGGTCTGGATGCAAGCCTGATCGCGCAGGAGGTCGTGGCGCACCTGGCGGGACTGGTGGATGCGAAAGTCAACGTGACGCTGGAAATCGAGGCATTCATTCCCGAGGGCGCCCCCGACCACGTGGTGCGCGCCGTGACGGAAAACGGCAGAACCCTGAAATTCACCTCCCACGGTTTCGAGAGCGAGTAGCGGTGGAAGATACTCCCGACAGGAGAAAGTGCCGCGCCGGAAGACTCCGGTGCGGCGCGTCACTTCGAGAGGGGAAACCTCACGCCATGTCGAATCCCGCCACGGCGGAGAGGAGTTGCCGTGCGAAGGGGTGCGTCACGTCGCCGATGCGGCTTACGTCGCCCGTTTCCTCCACGAAGACGCCGTCGTGCATGAAGAGCACGGAGTCGCAGAGGTACGTCACCGCCTCGAGATCGTGGGTGATGAAGAGGTAGGAGAGGCCGTGTGTTTCCTTCAACTCGGCGAGCAGGTCCATGATCTGCACCTGGACGGAGACGTCCAGCGAGCTTACGGCCTCGTCCAGAAGCAGAAAACGGGGGGCTCCGGCGAGGGCGCGGGCGATGCAGACCCGCTGGAGCTGGCCGCCGCTCAACTGGTGCGGATAGCGTTCGAGAAACCCGCCGCCGAGCCCGACCCTTTCGAGAAGCTCGGCGGCCCGCTCCCGGAGTTCCCGCTTGTCGAGTCCTTCGAGAGTGCGGAGAGGCTCGTTCATGACGGCTTCGATGCGGAACCGCGGGTTCACCGAGGACGTATAGTCCTGAAAGACCACGCTGCCGCACCGGCGGGCCTTCGTCCCGCGTCGGTCGTAGAGATCCTCGCCGCACACGAGAACACGCCCCCTCTCCGGCCGGAGCAGCCCGATCAGAACCCGCCCGAGGGTGCTCTTGCCGCATCCCGATTCCCCGACGATGCCGAGGCACTGTCCCTCTCTCAGGAAGAGGGAGACGCCCTTCAGGACGGGCCTGCGCCTCCTCCGAAGGAAAAAGGGGCTCGCTTCCGGAAAGCTCACGTGAATGTCAGAAGCTTGCAGCAGCATCGGCGGTCTCCACGGAGCCCACGGCGCGGCGGAAGCGCCGCACCAGGGACGAGCGGGTTTCCATGAGATACCTGGCATGCTCGTTCTTCGGCGACAGGAACACCTTCCGGAGGTCTCCCTTCTCCACGATCTCCCCGCGGTGCATCACCAGGACCGTGTCCGCCACCGAAGAGAGGACCCCCAGATCGTGGGAGACGAAGAGCATGGCACAGGCACACTCCCGTCTCACGCGGCGGATTTCCTTCATCATTTCGAAGCGGGTGACGGAGTCGAGCGCCGTGGTCGGTTCGTCCGCGATGAGCAGCTTCGGCCCGAACAGGAGGGCGAGCCCGATCATGACGCGCTGCAGCATGCCGCCGCTCAGTTGGTGGGGATAGCATCCGAGCACGCTCGCGGCGTTGCCGATCCGCATCTGTTCCAGCATGGCGATTCCCGTCTTCACCGCATCTTTGCGGCTCGTTCTTCCGTGTGCCCGGAGCGTCTCGGCGATGTGCCCCTCCACGGTGACCATTGGGTCGAAGGATGTCATGGGATTCTGGAGAATCATGGAGATCTTCGCATCACTGCTGGAAGCACAGGTGATCATCGAAAGCTGGCGCGTTTACTACAACGAGGCGCGACCTCACCAAAGCCTCGAGTACAAAACACCCTGTGAATTCCTCGAAATCTATCGGCAAGGAGTTGATGGCATGAACGACAAAGTGCGAAAAGATCTCTCGGAAGGGGAGCCCCTTGTCACCGAAGTGCTCGCCCAGAGAGTATCGTCGTGACGTAGAGCTGATTTTCCGGGAGCTGTCGATACTAACTTTCCTCGTGGTACTCAATTTGGGGGCTGGTCAGCTCGGGTTGCTTGTGCGCTGCAGACAACCTACACCATGACCTTCTTTTTTTGAATCCCCCTCCGCAAGCACTTTTTGCACACTCTTTAGAGCATAATCGCGCTGAACTTCTCCCCCCTGAAGAAATTCTTCCACCAGCGCCCCTTCGAACCGCTTCTGCCCCTTGAATTTTCCGTCCGGGCGGGACCCGCTGCAGATCTCCCGGCACGCATCCGTCAGCGCGGAAAGGTTGTTTGTGTCGCAGACGACCACGTCGTCCGCCAATGCCACCACGGGATGCCGTTCCCCCGAGGGGGTGTATCTGTGGTAGAACTCCGGATTTCGGGTCACGAGGACAAAGCCGTGTCCCATCTCTCGTATTTTCCTGGGGAACAGCATTCCCGAGGCGAAGCACCAGCTTTCGATCATCAGAAGGTTTTTCATGAGAACCTCTTTTCGTGCAAAAATTTTACAAAAATATGAAAAAAATCATCCAAAAGACTTTTGACCAAGATGATCCACGAGAGTTTTCACGAGAACGGTTTAGTTTAGTGGATCTAACTAATAGTGTGCCTTTGCGGCTTTGTCAAGGGCGCTCCTCATGCTTCGACCCTGCATTTTTTGCGGCAGCTCCGGAGCATGCGGAAAAATCGGTTGGAGAACGTGCGTTCGGCGTACTCCACAGGTGCCTGCCTCATTGTGGTGTACGCCGTGACGGGAAACGGCGGGTCCCTGCAATGCGCCTCTCGCGATGCCGTTTTGACGGCCATCGCGGTTGGAAGTATGCTTTTCCTCGAAAACACTCGTGACGAGGAGGCGGTGAAGATGAGCAAAGTGGTTCTTGTTCCTCTCGCGGAGGGATTCGAGGAGATCGAGGCGATCACCGTCATCGACGTGCTGCGCCGGGCCGGCCTCGACGTGGTGACGGCGTCGGCGGACGACCACCTGGTTCGGGGAGCCCACGGCGTGCGGGTCGCCGCGGAGACGACCCTTGCGGCCTGCTCAGATCGGGATTTCGACATGATCGTCCTTCCCGGCGGCATGCCCGGTGCGGCGAACCTGGTGGCATCCAAGCCGTTGCAGGCGCTGCTGCGGCGGCATACCGAGGCGGGGCGTCCCCTGGGGGCGATTTGCGCCGCTCCGGCGGTGGTTTTGCACACCCTGGGCTATCTCGGAAGCGAGAAGGTCGCCTGCTATCCCACCTTCCGGGAGCGGCTCGATCCGGCGAACCGCACGGAGGAACGGGTCTGCGTGGGCGAGAAGCTCGTGACCGGTGCGGCGCCGGGTGCGGCCATGGAGTTCGCCCTCGCCCTCGTGGCGTTTCTCTTGGGCGAGGCGAAGGCGGACGAGCTGGCGGCGGCGATGCTGGTGAAACGGGTGTGAGATGAAGGGCCGGGGAGGGGCCTGTTCTTCCGGGAGTTCCGGAGACGGTTCGATTTCCCTGGAAATGGTCCGGTGGAGGCGTGCCGTGCGCGACCGTCGCGAAGGCGTCCTCCGGGTCGTGTGTTCGTGATGGACTCGGCGCGTTTGTGTTTTCCGTCTCGCCCGGTCGTCGCGGAAGAAGATTCCCCGGCGGTTCCGGCCGCCGGGTGTTTTTTTCCGCGTGGAGCGGAGAGGGTGATGCAAGGAAAGACTCCTGCGTGGAAGATGCGGAGGAAGAATGTGTGTTGCAAGGACTTTCAACGGAGCCCGGGCTCGAGGCGAACCTGAGAAACTACTTCGCGGACCTCCGGTACGAGGAGGTTGCGAAAGGGTACCATTTTGTGATGCACGAGAACCCCGACGAAGTGAACGCCCGCATCGACGCGTTCCTCAAGGACCTCCGGTAGTCGGTTAGAAGGTGCGTCAGGCGAGATCCAGGGTGAGGAGCACGTCCTTTCCGGCCGTCACGGTTCCCGAGGCGGCCGAAAAGGACGCCACCAAGGCCATGTTCGTCACCAGGACGGGAGAGAGCGCGGAGGGCGCCCGGGTCCGGATTGCGTCGAAATCACAGCGGACGATGGGATCGCCCGCCGCGACCCGGTCTCCCTCGGTGGCGAGGCGGACAAAACCCTCCCCCCGAAGCGCCACGGTCTCGACGCCGATGTGAACGAGCACTTCGACGCCCTCGGGTGTCCGGATGCCGAAGGCGTGTCCCGTGGCGAAGAGCGCCACGAGTTCGCCCGCGCAGGGAGCCACCACCATGCCGCCACCGGTGGGATCGGGCTCGACGGCGACGCCGTCTCCGGCCATGCGTTCCGCGAAGACCGGATCGGGCACCTCCTCCAGGGGAACCACCCGTCCCGAAAGGGGCGCCAGCAGGATAACGCGTTTTTTTCCGAAGCCGAACATGCAGAGCCCTCCCGTTTGTCCCGTCTCCCTTTCCGTTTACGTCCGTTCGCGGTCTCTTGCGTGCGCGCTCAGAAGAGCAGCGATGCGGCATCGTCGTCGACGATGACCGTGGCGTTCGGGTGGAGCTGCAGCACCGACGCGGGAAGATCCGGCGTCACGGCCCCGAGGACGGCGCCCCGGATGGCCTCGGCTTTTTCCGGCCCCGAGGCGAGGAGGAGAAGGCGCCGGGCGCTCATGATGGTCTTGATGCCCATGCTGATGGCACTTTGGGGAACCTCCCCTGCGGAGGCGAAGAAGCGGGCGTTCGCCTCGATGGTGCTCGGCGCGAGCCGGACCACGTGGGTTCCCTTTTCAAACTTCACGTCCGGCTCGTTGAAGCCGATGTGGCCGTCCCTGCCGAGGCCGAGAATCTGCAAATCCACTCCTCCGGCCCTTCGGACGGCCTCTTCGTAACGCTCGCATTCGGCGGCGATGTCCGGCGCGTCCCCCCTCGGAATGTGGCGCTGTTCGGGGGGAATGGAGACGAACCGGAAGAAGTGCTCCTCCATGTATCTGTGGTAGCTGTTGGGATGTTCCGGGGCGAGCCCCACGTACTCGTCGAGGTTGAAGGTTGTGACGCCGGAGAAATCCACGTCTCCTGCCTGGTGAAGCCGCACCAGTTCCCGGTAGAGTCCCTTCGGCGTGTCCCCCGTGGCGAGGCCGAGCACGCACCGGGGGTTCAGGATCACCCGGCTCGCCACGATGTAGGAGGCTTTGCGGCTCATCTGGTCATAATCCCGTGCAGTCACGACGCGCATGGTCGTCGAAGACCTCCTCTCCTGCAACGAAAGTTTTCCGCACCCGCCAGGATTCGTCGAGGAGGACGAAATCCGCCCGACAGCCCGGCTCGATGCGCCCACGGTCTTTCTCTTCCAGAAGGCGGGCGGGGTTTCCGGAGACGAGCCGCACCGCCTCCCAGAGGGGAAGTCCCGTCTCGGCGGCGAAGTTCCGCAGCGCCCGGTCAAGGGTGAGGATACTTCCCGCGATGGTGCCGTCGGAAAGTGTCGCCTCCTCGCCGCGGACCGTCACGGTCTGCCCTCCCAGGTCCCATGTCCCCTCGCCGAGGCAGGAGCCGCGCATGGCGTCGGAGACGAGCACGAGACGGTCCTTTCCTTTCATGGCCAGAACGAGTCGGAAGACTGCGGGGTGGGTGTGGACGCCGTCGGCGATGAGTTCGCAGGTGACATCCGCGTCGAGGGCGGCCCCGGACAGCCCGGGCCTGCGGTGGTGAAAGGGAACCATGCCGTTGAAGAGGTGCGTGGCGCTTTTGGCGCCGCGGCGGAAGGCCTCCATGGCCAGTTCGTAGGTGGCGGAGGAGTGCCCAAGGGAGGGAACGATTGCCGCTTCCCGCAGTGCATCAAGCAAACGCCACTCCTCGTCCTCCTCGGGAGCGAAGGTGACGAGGCGCAGCGCCCGCTGCCAGCGCCGCACGAAGTCCGGATCGGGGCGCCGCACGAAGGTGCCGTCCTGGGCCCCGAGGCGGCTGCGGCTGAGAAAGGGCCCCTCCAGGTGCGCTCCGAGCACCCGGGCGCCGCGCCGCGGCGGCGTGGTCATGGCGGTGTGCACCGCCTGGAGTGCCGCGTCGATATGGGGCTCGTCCATGGTCATGGTGGTGGGGCAGAAGGCGGTCACGCCGTGGGCGGTGAGCGCTTCGGCGATGCGTTCCAGCGAGGCGGAGGAGGCATCCATGGTGTCGGCGCCGCAGACGCCGTGGACGTGGATGTCCAGAAACCCCGGAGCGACCCAGGCGCCCTCCGCCTCCGTGACGCTCTCCACGTCGGAGGGAACAGCGCTTTCCGGCACGATGTCCCTGATGCGCTCATCGAAGAGAAGTGCCTTTCCCTCGCACCAGGTTCTGCCCGTAAGGATCTTGCCGCCTCTGAGGGCCTTCATGGCGTTTCCTCCTCCGTCTTCGTGGCGATGAGGCTTTTCGCCGGCGTGCCTCCGCTTCGGTTCCGCGGTGGCTGCTGCGTGCCCGGCGTGCCTCCGCTTCGGTCCCGCCGCAGTTCCTGCGTGCCCGGGGATCCGTCCCGCCCCCCCTTTGCCGCACCGAAGCGGCGATTTCCGGGGCATACCTGTCCGACGGGCGGAGAGCCCGCCGGACAGGCGTTCGCGCGTCTCACCGTTTTTTCAGATGGCGTTTCATGGCGAGGGCCGCCGCGGGGAGCACCGCCACGGGAAGCATCAATGCCTTGCCGAGTTTCTGCAGACTTCCGAGCATCTGTCGCACCCTCTTTTCGTGGAATTTCGGATCACTGGTCCCGGTAAACGTTTTCACCGTTCCGGGATGCCTAAATCCCGAAGGAAACCTCGTACTTGAAGCGCTTTCCCCGATAGATGCACTTGGAATACTCCACCGGCGTTTTCGGGGCTGCGTAGGCGACCCGCCGGAAGAGCAGGAGGGGCGTCCCCGGGGCGAGATCCAGGTGCTCCGCCTCGAAGTCGGAGCAGAGCACGGGCTCGATGGTCTGCCGCGCGTGGGAGAACTGCACGCCGAAACGGGTCCGCATGAGCGCGTAGAGAGATTTTCCCTCCAGAAGCTCCCGGGAGAATTCCGGAAAACGGCACGCGGGAATCCAGACATTTTCCAGCGAGAAAGGTTCGTCCTCCACGAAGCGCAGGCGAAGGATGTTGAAGACCGTTTCCTCTCCGGAACCGATCTCCAGGGCCTCGCGAATGGTCCGGGATGCCTCCTCGCGTTCGAAGAGGAGGATTTTCGTCCGCGATGCCAGGCCGGCGGCGCGGATGTTGTCGGAAAACCCCGCCAGATGGGAGGACGTGCAGGCCGATTTGGGATGGGCCACGAAGGTTCCACGTCCCCGCTCCCGGTAGAGGATGCCCTCGTTCACCAGGGCCGTGACGGCCTTGCCCGCGGTCATGCGGCTGATGGCGAAGCGCTCGCAGAGATCGCGCTCCGAGGGGACGGGATCGCCCGGGGAGAGTTCTCCGTTGTCGATCATCTCCTGGAGCGCTTCCTTGATCTGGTAGTAGAGCGGGATCGGGCTGTTCTTGTCCAGTTTGCGCAGGAAAATCACCTCCCGGAGGATGCGTGGGTTTTTGGATATATTGTCTTGTTGACATGTGGACTATGCCACTTGAGGTCCAGGAAGGCAATCCCTTTACGGGCGCCTCTGGGGTATACTGAAAAAACAGGGCGGGAGAGGCATTTCTCCAAGCGCTCTTGTGTCTCCGGTCGGGCGGGCGCCCCCGGAGACGCCCATCTTTTGCGAACGCGGGGGGACCCGGATGAACGAGAGAGAGGCTCAGGACACGAGGACGGACAGGGAGGCGGAAGCGCGGTACGCCGCCCTGGACGAGCCAGAAAAACTGGTGGTGCGCTCCGCGGGGGTGGCGTATGTTCCGCTGAACGAGACGGGGTTCTCGAAATTCTTCGGCTTCGCGTTTCCCGAGACGTTTGCCCGGACCGGCGTGTTGCGGGCGCCCCAGCGCCTGATCAAGAGCCTGGCATCGAAGGGCGTGCTGCAGGATGCGGGCAAGCTCCGGTGGCGGTGCGCTCCCGAGCTTGTGGACACGGCCTTCCGTGATGCGGTGTCGCGGAATGAGCTGACGCAGTTGCTCTACGCGGTGCGCCGGGTCGTGCCCGTTCCGCTCCGCTTCGGCCAGGAGGTGTACGAGAACGCGGACGACCTCGCCCGGGGCTTGCGCTATGCCCTCTTCAGCGGCGAAGAGGAGACGTTCCTCCGCCTTTTCAAGGGGCCGAGGCTTTCGGACGACGAACGGACGAGCCCGGCGTCGCTCGTGCGCGCGCTTCTGGCCGTTCCGGAAAATCTCCCCTTTTTTCTGGGCCTGTCCGAACGTGCCGTCACTGTGCTGGCGGGGTTTTTCACCTCGGAGGCGCTGCGGTTTCTTCGGCCGCTTCCTCCGCTGCTTTCCTTTTTGCGCGCCGCGCTGCGAAAATATCCGGGATCTTTCCACCTCATTTCCCTCGCCGCCGTCGAGGGGGTGCTCCGGGGCGACCGGGAGGTCGTGGAGGAGGCGCGTGCGCGTTTCGCAAAACTGCCGTCACCCCTTCCGGGGGAACTCCTCGCCTGGGACAGCTCCTTCGTGGCGCTGCGGCTCCTGACGGAGGAGGCGGGCGCCGCGGCGGCGGCCGCCCGGTACGAGCAGGCTCTGGAAGAGCTTTTTCCGAAGGGGAAAAAAGGTCCCCTTCCCTTTCTCTTCGCCCTTTTCTATCCCCTGGCGCGCATCGCCTGCGGCGACCGGACAAGCCTCCAGCGAGCCTATGACTACGGCGTGGCCTGCCAGGAGGCGTCCGGCAACGTTCCTTTCGCGAACGCCCCGTTCATCGCCGCGGTGACGGCGGCCTTCTTCCTGCGGCCCACCGAGCCTGTCTTTGCCCCTGAGCAGGGGGAGTCCGCCAGGGCGGAGAAGCCCGGGGAACTGCTGGTGTCCCTGCTGGCGGCGGAGGCGCGGCGGGCGGAGAAGGAGCGCGTGCGAGAGGGGGACCTTCACCCCATCGAAAGTCTGTTTCTCGCCCTCGGCGCCGCCTGGACCGGAGTGGGTGTTTCCGAGGAATACCTTGCCTTTTTGGAGAAGCTGACGAAGAAGCTCTTCGCCTGCGGCTATGCGTGGCTTGGGGGCGAGTGCGCGGCGGTGCTGCGGGCTCTCGGATACGCCGGATCGATGGAGGGCGTGCCGACGGAAGAAGGTTTTCGCCTTGTGAGGCTCTGGAAGGGCCATTCTTCCTGGGAGGTGGCGCTCTCCGGACTGGAACAGGTGGCGATGGGACCGGGAGAGGCGGAGGAGGATGAGAAACAGGCGGTGTCCAAGCGTCTCGTGTGGCATCTGATTCTGAAGTCCTCGTCGCTTCCGGGGGGACTTGCCGTGCAGATCGAGCCTCTGGAGCAATCCTTCCGGGGGCGCTGGAGCAAGGGGCGCAAGGTGGCGCTCAAGCGGCTCTCCCGGGACCGAAAGAGCGTTCCCTACCTGACGCTTCAGGATCACCGCGTCTGCGACAGCCTTGAGGAAAACAAGTACTACACTCCCTTCGGCGTCGGTTCCACCTACGACTTCGATCTTTCCCGGGCGCTGGAGGCGCTGCAGGGGCACCCTCTGCTCTTCCGGAGCGACGACCCCTCGGCGCGGCTGGAGATCGTGGCGACGGAGCCGCGCCTGGAGACCACCCGCACGGACGGGGGGATCCGCCTGCGGATCGTTCCCTGGCTCTCCTCGGAGTCCTCCTGGAGCCTCTTCGAGGAAAGCCGCTTCCGGCTCCGCTTCGTGCGTCCCCGGCAGCACCACCTGGACCTCGCCCAGCTCCTCGGCAGACAAGGGACGCTTTTTCCCGCGGAAGCGCTGCCCCGCCTTACCGCGTCGCTGTCGCAGCTTGCTTCTTTCGTGGAAATCCGCACCGACCTGGAGGGAGTGGTGACCCGGGAGGAGATTCTCCCGGGAGATCCTCGTCCGGTGGTGCAGCTCGTTCCCTCTCCGCCGGGCTTTCTGGTGGAACTCTTCGTCCGTCCTCTCGGTCTCGACGGGCCGCTCTGCAAGGCCGGCAAAGGAGGCGTCACCGTCTTCGGCCTCCGGGAGGAGGCCCGGGGCGTGGCGCAGCGCTCCTTCGCCGACGAGGAGGAGCGGGCCCGGCTCTTCCGGGAATCCTGTCCCTCTCTCGACCGGGGGGAGCAGCTCGCGCCGGACCAGTGGCGCTTCGACGATCCCGAGGACTGCCTGGAGTTCCTCCTCGAACTGGAGGAACAGGGCGACCGGGTGAACGTCGAGTGGCCCTCGGGGGGGCGCCTGGAAGTGCGGCGCCTTGTGGGGCACGGGGAGTTCCGGGCCTCCCTCCGGGGAGAACGGAACTGGTTCGCCCTCTCCGGCACGGTGGAGGTGGACGAGGAGACCGTGCTGGACCTGCGGCAGCTTCTGGACCTGATGGAAAAAAACCGGGGACGCTTTCTTCCCCTGGGCAAGGGAGGTTTTCTCGCCCTCACCCGGGAGTTCCGGCGGCGGCTGGATGAGCTGGCCCTTTTGGGAGAGGTCAAGGGAAAGGATCTGCGCTTCTCGCCCCTGGCGGCGCCGTTTCTGGAGGAGCTGGAGGCGGAGACCCCGGGACTCGTCAAGGACGAGGCATGGGAGGTGCGGATGGACCTGCTCCGGGAGGCGTCCACGCTCGCTCCGGAGCTTCCCGCCACGTTCCGGGGAGAGCTGCGCCCCTACCAGCAGGACGGCTTCCGCTGGCTCTGCCGTCTCGCCCACTGGGGCGGCGGTGCGTGCCTCGCGGACGACATGGGGCTGGGCAAGACCGTCCAGGCCCTGGCGTTGTTGCTCTCCCGGGCGCATCTGGGGCCGTCCCTCGTGGTGGCGCCCACCTCCGTGGCGGCCAACTGGACGAGCGAGGCCGCACGCTTCGCCCCCTCCCTGCGCGTGCACGATTTCCGGCGGAACGACCGGGAGCGTCTCGTGGCGGAACTCGCCCCCTTCGACGTGGTGGTGACGAGCTACGGCCTGCTCCTCGGCGAGGAGAAACTCCTCTCCCGTCCCCAGTGGAACGTGGTCATTCTCGACGAGGCCCAGGCGATCAAGAACGCCGGGGCGAAGCGCACCGCCGCGGCGTTCTCCCTGAACGCCTCCTTCCGCATGGCCACCACGGGAACGCCCGTGGAGAACAACCTGGGGGAGCTCTGGAGCCTCTTCCGCTTTCTCAACCCCGGCCTGCTCGGCTCCGCCCAATCCTTCGCCCGGCGTTTCGCCGCGCCCATCGAGAAAGAGGGGGACCGCACCGCCCGGGTGCGCCTCCGGCGTCTTCTCGCCCCCTTCCTGCTCCGGAGGACCAAGGAGGCCGTGCTGGAGGAGCTTCCGGAGAAGACCGAAGTGCTCCTCACGGTGGACCTCTCCGAAAAGGAGCGGGCACTCTACGAGTCGGTCCGCCGCCGCGCCCTGGAGACCATCGAGCAGGACGTCGGAGAGGAACGGGACCGCCGGTTCCGCATCCTGGCGGAACTCATGCGGCTTCGCCGGGCCTGCTGCAATCCCCGGCTCGTGCTGGAGGGAACGGAGCTGCCCAGCGCCAAGCTCGACGCCTTTGCGGAGCTGGTGGAGGACCTCCGGGCGAACCGTCACCGCGCCCTCGTCTTCAGCCAGTTCACGGGTCACCTGGCCCTGTTGCGCCAATATCTGGACTCGGAGGGCATTTCCTACCAGTACCTGGACGGCGCAACTCCTCCGGAGGCGCGCCGCCGCGCCGTGGACGCCTTCCAGAGCGGCAGCGGCGACGTCTTTCTCATCAGCCTTCGGGCGGGCGGCACGGGGCTCAATCTCACCGCCGCGGACTACGTGATCCACATGGACCCCTGGTGGAACCCCGCCGTGGAGGATCAGGCCTCAGACCGGGCGCACCGCATCGGCCAGAAGCGCCCTGTGACGATCTACCGCGTGGTGGCCAGGGACACCGTGGAGGAGAAGATTCTCGATCTGCACCGTACCAAGCGGGAACTCGCCGAGGGCTTGCTCGAGGGGACCGACGCGGCGGTGCGCCTCTCCACGGAGGATCTGGTGGCCCTCTTCCGGGAGGAATCCGCGTGAGCGGACCCGGCGAGTCCTACGGCCTCTTCTGGCCCGGCAAGAACGCAGCGAAAGATTTGGCGGCGGCCCCGCCCTCGGGGCGCCTCCGCCCCTGCCCGGAGGAGAGTGTGGACTGGGAGCGCACGCAAAACCGCATGATCGAGGGGGAGAACCTGGAGGTGCTCAAGCTCCTCCGGAAGGACTGCGAGGGCCGGGTGAAACTCGTCTACATCGATCCTCCTTACAACACGGGAAAGGATTTCGTCTACGCCGACGACTACCGGAGAGAGGCGCCGAAAAACGCTCCGCGGCGCGGCGGAAACGGCGGCGCGGAGGGCGCGTCCCGGCAGGAGGCGGAGGAGCGGCGCCATGCGGCGTGGCTTTCCATGATGTATCCGCGGCTTCTCGCGGCCCGGGACCTTCTGGCCCGGGAGGGAGTGCTCTTCGTCTCCTGTGACGAAGGAGAGCACCCCCGCCTGCGGCTGCTGCTGGACGAGATCCTCGGCGGAGCGAATTTCGTGGGGGATTTGGTCTGGGCGGGGGGGCGCAAGAACGATTCGCGCCTCCTCTCGGTCTCCCACGAGTACATTGTCTGCTACGTCCGGGACGCGGCGTTTCTGAGAGAGCTGGGTGTCCGGTGGCGGCAGCGCAAGAGGGGGCTGGAGGAGATCTATGCCCAGTACCGGAAGCTGCGGCGGCGCTTCCGAAGCGACCACGCCGCCGTGACCGCCGCGATGAAGGCCTGGTTCGCCGCCCTTCCCGACGAGGCTCCCGCCAAGGCGCACCGCCACTACTCCTGTGCCGATGCGCGGGGGCTCTACTTTCCGGACAACATCTCCTGGCCCGGCGGCGGCGGTCCCCGGTTCGAGGTGCTCCATCCCCGGACGGGCAGACCCGTGAAAATCCCCTCCCGGGGGTGGATGACCAGCGATCCCGAGAAAATGCGGCGGTGGATCGCCGAGGATCGGGTGCACTTCGGCGACGACGAGACCGCCGTCCCCTGTTTCAAGTCCTATCTGGCCGACCGGGAGGAGCAGGTCCCCTACAGCGTCTTTTACCGGGACGGGCGGGCCGCCACCAAGCGCCTGCGCCGCCTCATGGAGGAGGACTGCTTCGATTTCCCCAAGGACGAGGAGGTGCTGCGCGAGCTGGTGGCCATGGTCACCGATCCCGGCGACCTGGTGCTGGACTTCTTCGCCGGGTCGGGATCGACGGGGCACGCCGTGCTGGCCCAGAACGCCCTCGGCGAAGGAGACCGGCATTTCCTGCTCGTCCAGAGCCCCGAGCCGCTCGACCCCGCCAACAAGGGGCAGCGAAACGCCGCGGCCTACTGCGACCGCCTGGGCAAACCCCGGACCATCGCGGAACTCGCCAAGGAGCGGCTCCGCAGGGCGGGCCGGGCGGTGGCTCAAGACGCGACACGCCCCGGCCGCGCACGTTCTTCCGGTGAAAACGGAGCGCTGCGTTCGGAGGGAGCAGACTGCACGGAAAAGAGAGAAGCGGCCGAAAGCGGCGGAGAACGCGCGCTCCAGGACTTCGGTGCCCCTCCCGACCTGGGCTTCCGCGTCTACAAGCTCGAACCGTGCGAAAGGAGCGGCGCGGAAGACGAGGGAGCGCTTCCCTGACAGCAACAAGCGCGCTTCCGGGGGTTCTTCCTTTTCCCTTTCGCTTCCCTTTCGCGCACTCCTTTTCTCGGCCAAAATCACCCGATTCCTGGCCGATTTCCAGCCAAGGATCATTGCAAGTCGCTTTTGAGTCTGGCCGGATGTCACAGGGATCCGCGGCCTGTACGGGGTTGCACGGCCTGTTCGGATTTGGGGGCCCCTGCCACTGGTGACCGACGGTGCGCGGTCTTTTCGGGGATGTTCGCTCCACTTGTTCCATAATGGGTTTTATGGCAAACTTGCCGAAAGGACACAGGTGAGGATCCGGGAGGATCCGGAGTCGGGCACGGGTCGCCTTCTGCGGGTGCCTGGGACTTTCTTCGAGGAAGTGCCAGATCCTACCCGGCCCTGACGTCCGGAAGGTCTCTCGAGGAGGCGGAGGCATGTGGGAATTCGAAGGCAACCTGTCGAGTCCGAGGGCGCTTCCATGAGCGGAAGCGGAGACCGGCGAGGCGCGTGCCTCCCGGAATTTCTTTGCATCATGCGGTTTTTTCCCGCCCTCGCGGTCCTGCTTTTTCCCCTTCTCGCGCCGCTTCCGTTGCCGTCTTCGGCATCCGCTTGGACCTTCGCCACCGAGAACGACGGCTTCTTCCGCTCCTTCTCCGTCTCCGACGGCCTCTCCCAGTCCACGGGGCAGGACATCCTTCAGGATTCCTTCGGACACCTGTGGATCGGCACCCAGGACGGGCTGAACCGCCTCACCGGCAACGGATTCCGCGTCTACCGCAGGGAGGAGGGAAATCCCCGCTCCCTCTCGAACAACGTCATCATGGAACTTTTCGAGGACTCCCGGAAGACCCTGTGGGTCGGCACGTTCCAGGGAGGGCTGAACCGCTACGACCCCGCCTCGGATTCCTTCGAGCGGTTCACTTCCGGGACCGACGCGCGCTCCCTGCGATCCGACCAGGTGAGGGATCTCGCCGAGAACGGAAAGGGCGAGCTTCTCGTGGCCACCGACCAGGGACTCGACATCCTCGATGCGGCGCGAGAGCGGGTCCGGAGGATTTCCGCCACGGACGGCCTCTATGTGGACCGCCTTTTTGTGGACGGGGAGGGAACGGTCTGGATGGGGTGCGACACGGGGCTTGTGCGGCTCAATCCCGACGAGTCGATCTCCGTCTTCTTTCCGCCGCTGGACGGGCCGCGACAGGTGATCTCCCTCACCAGTGGTGAGGGGCGGGAGATTCTCGTCGTCTTCGAGACGGATGCGCTGTTTCTCTTCGACCCCGCCACGGAGAGGTTCCGCCCCTATGCGAGACGGCATCCGGAGCTGGCGACGGCCAACTATCTCACGGTGGAGCGCACGTCCCGGGGGACGCTCTGGATCGGGACCTTCGACAAAGGGCTCTTTCGGGACGACGGCCCGGGCACACCGATCCTCCATTTCCGAAGAAACCCCGAATATTTGGGAACCCTCGCGGGGAACGCGGTGCGCAGGCTCTACGAGGACAAAAACGGCCACCTGTGGGTGGGCACCTACTACAACGGCGTGTCGGTCTTCGCTCCGGAGCGGCAGAAATTCCACGTGGTCCGCTCGGACCCGCAGAATCCCTCCTCGCTTCTGGACAACATGGTCCGCGGGTTCTGGCTCGACGAGGAGAAGGGCGAGCTCTGGGTCGCCACGCTGCAGGGTGTGAGCCGCTGGATTCCCCGGAGTGGAGGATACCGGCGCTACACCGCCGACGACGGTTTTCCGAAAAACCTGGCCGCACGAGTGCGGGGGATGTACCGTGCGCCGGACGGACGGCTCTTCGTCTTCTGCTTCGGTGGCCTTGCCGTCTACGACGGAGCGCAGGACCGGTTCGTGCCCTACGTGCCGCCGGGGGAGTTGCCCGAGGGGTACCGGTCCGATCGGACGCTGGCGCTGCACCTGGACCGGTGGGGAAACGAGTGGATCGCCACGGAGGATGGGGTCTTTCGGCGCGATTCCCAAGGGAAATGGACTCGTTTCGTCCACGATGACGGCGACCCGAGGAGCCTGGCGAGCGACTACATCACCCGTTTCTTCGAGGACCGGGAGGGCCGGGTCTGGATCTCCTCCGAGTCCGCGGGGGTGAGCATCTGGACGCCCGGCCTGGACGGATTCGACACGCTGGCCCACCGCATGGGCGATCCGGAGAGCCTTGGGTCGAACAATCTTTTCGCCTTCGCCGAGACCGACGACGCCTTCTGGCTCGGCACCCAGGGAGGCGGTCTTTCGCGCCTCGACAAGGGAACGGGGAAAATCCGGAACTACGGTTTCGGGGAGGGCCTTCCGAACGAGACGATCTACGCGGTGCTCCCCGGCGCGGAGGGAGAGTTGTGGCTCAGCACCAACAACGGAGTCGCCCGCTTCAACCCCAGAGATGGGGCCGTGCGGGTCTTTGACGAATACGACGGGCTCCAAAGCCGGGAGTTCAATAATTTCGCCTTTTTCCGGAGCGGAGACGGCACGCTCTTCTTGGGCGGCGTGGCGGGGTTCAACTATTTCCGCCCCCAGGAGCCGGACGGTGCTCTTCCTCCCCGGGGTGTCGTGCTCGACGAACTGCTCGTTTGCGGGGAGAACCGGAACGACGCCTGGATGCTCAACACCTCCGGAACCATCGATCTCGCCTGGCACGAGAAGGATCTCACCCTGGTGTACTCTCCGATGGATCTCTCCGCGGGCGACCGCATCGAATTCATGTACCGGCTTGTGGGGTACGACGAGGACTGGAAGCGGGTGGGACACCGGCGGGTGGCGGAATACACCAACCTTCCCGACGGAGAGTATCTCTTCCGGATCAAGGCGTCCAACGGATCGGGAGGGTGGGGGGAGGACGCCGCGGAATATCGCATCCGCATCGGCGTTCCCCCCTGGAAGACGCCCTCCGCCTACGTGGTCTACGTGTTCAGCGGCTTCCTTCTCATGTTCTCCGTCTACACTGTTGCGGCCCGAAGGCAATCCAAGGCGCTGCGGAAGGCGGAGGAAGAACGGGTGCGGCTGGAGGATCTGGTCCGGGAGCGGACGTCCGAACTGGTGCAGGCCAATCGGGAGCTCGCGGTTCTCGCTTCCCGGGACACACTGACGGGGCTTTGCAACCGGCGTAAGTTCGACGAGACCTTCGCCGCGGAATTCTTCCGGGCGGAACGGTTCGACCGACCTCTTTCCCTTGCCCTGGGGGACATCGATCAGTTCAAGACGCTGAACGACCGGGAGGGACATCTCTTCGGCGACCAGGTTCTCGCCGCCGTGGCGGAAAGCCTCTCCGCGGGAATCCGGAGCACCGACGTTCTCGCCCGGTGGGGTGGGGACGAGTTCGCCCTGCTCATGCTCGAGACGGGGACCGAAGAGGCCCTGGCGGTGGTTGAACGGCTGCGGCGCGGGCTCGCCGAGGTGGGACGGCGTCTCGGCAGGGAGATTTCCATGAGCTTCGGCGTGGCGGGCAAGGTGGGGGACGAGACCCCTGAAAACCTGATGCACCGCGCCGACGAGGCGCTGCTGCGGGCCAAGCGGGAGGGACGGAACCGGGTGGTGCGGGGCGATTTTCCCGAGTGATCCCCTCTGTGCGCAGGAGATCCCCTTTGCGGAGCACCCGGTGAACGGGGCGGCGGAGAACGCAGGGAATGAAGGAACCGCAGGAAATGCAAAACATAAGGAAGCTCTGAATAAAGGCCTTGCGCTTTTCCTTGACGCGGGTTGCATCAGGCTTTGCAAGGTGCTCTGCGAGGCTGACGCAGCCTTATTCAGAGGTTCTATAAGCACGCCCTTTGAGCGGAAAGAGCTTTAGCGCTTTGTGCTCAGGGGCATTTTGTATTGTGGATCCTCAAGGGACGCCTTTTCCGCATCGCCTCCACCGTGGCGCAAGCCGCCCGCATGGCCCGGCGGTTCCGGAGGCAAGCCACTCCCTCGCCACGGCGTCGCCGCTTGGACACGGCGAGGAGCTTCCGGAAGAGGCCGGAGAATCGCCTCTTTTGCCCGCCGAACACCAGAATACCCTTCTCCGAACGATGTAACCGCCCACGACACCGCACCGATGGTTTTTCGCGGATTGGTTCGGTTCGGTTCGGTATACTTTATGCGATAGCGCTATGCTATACTGGTCTCAAAGGGCAACGTCGCCTTCCGAAAGCGATTTTTAGTTTTTGACGGAAATGCGGCGACCCGTCGGTTCGCACCGGCGAAAAAGCGACGAAGGCTCCGTTTTCGCCCTTTCCGGTTTTTTCGCGTTCTCCCTCTTCCGCCTTGCAGACGAGTGTACCCCGGGTGCTCCGCGTTACCGCCCTTCCTTGGCGCGGCGGGCACCCTCCGGAGCGGAACGGACTTTTCCCGTTTCCTACGCGCAAGGGCACTGCCCCGGGACGGAGGATCGCCATGACGCAACCCTTCCTCACCGCTCTCTGGCAACATCTGGTCATCGTGTGCACCGCCGTGGGTATTGCCGCGTGCATCGCCGTTCCCCTGGGGGTCGTCGTGTCGGACCATCCCCGGGTGGCCGGAGCGATTCTCTTCGTGGACGGCGTGGTCATGACCATTCCCTCCGTGGCGCTTTACGGGCTGCTCATGCCCGTGCTGGCCCTCGTCGGCAAGGGAATCGGCACCGTGCCCGCGGTCATCGCCATGATTCTCTACTCGCAGCTTCCCATGCTCCGCAACACCGTGGCGGGCATCCGTAACGTGGATCGTTCGGTGATCGACGCCGCCCGGGGCATCGGCATGGGGAAATGGCGGATTCTCGCCACCGTGAGCCTTCCCCTGGCCTTTCCGGTGATCATGGCGGGCATCCGCTCCTCCTTCGTCATGGGAGTGGGGGTGACGGCCATCGCGGCCTACATCGGAGCGGGGGGGCTGGGCATGTACATCATGCTTGGCATCGCCAACAGCAATCGGGATCTGATCGTCACGGGAGCCCTGGCGACCACCTTCCTGGCGCTCCTGGCGGACCTGCTTCTGGGACGACTGCAGCGCGTGCTGGAACGCCGCATGGGAAAGGGGTGACGGCCGTGGAGAAGACCACGGGCGAGATCCGGATCGTGGAGCGCACCGAGGCCGCCGAAGTCGTTTCGGAGGAGCGACCGGCGCTTTCGTCTTCCGGGGCGGATGTCGCGCCTGTGCCCGGGCACGATGGCGGAAAAGCGTGCGACGGAGAGGAAACGCCCCTCATCCGTTTCGTCGGTGTGGAGAAGCGGTACGACAACGGCGTCGTGGCGGTGCGGAATCTCGACCTTGAAGTCCACAGAGGCGAGATTCTCGTGCTCATCGGTCCCTCGGGGTGCGGCAAGACCACCACGCTGCGCATGACAAACCGCCTCGTGGAGCCCACGGAAGGAACGATCCTCTTCGCCGGGGAGGATATTTCGGGCTTCGATCCGGAGGAACTGCGCCGCCGCATGGGGTACGTCATCCAGGGCATCGGCCTTTTTCCCCACATGTCGGTCTTCGAGAACGTGGCGGTCGTTCCCCGGCTGAAGGGCATGAAAGGCGCTCCCCTCCGGGAGACGGTGGAGCGGAGCCTCGCCCTTGTGGGGCTTCCTGCGGAGGAGTACGCCCGCAAATGGCCCCGGGAGCTGTCGGGAGGACAGCAGCAGCGCGTGGGGGTGGCCCGGGCGCTCGCGGGGGATCCCGAGGTGATCCTTATGGACGAGCCCTTCGGCTCCCTCGATCCGCTCACCCGGGAGAGTCTTCAGGACGAGCTGCTCAAGCTCCAGCAGGCCCTTGGCAAGACGGTGCTCTTCGTCACCCACGACATCGCCGAGGCGATGAAGATGGGAAGCCGCATCGCCGTCCTCCGGGCGGGAGAACTCGTGCAGGTGGGGGATCCGCTGAGCCTGCTCACGGCGCCGGCGGACAGCTTCGTCCACGATTTCGTGGGGGCGTCGAATCCGCTCTCCAAGTTCGCCTTCATGAAGGTGGAGCGGGTGCGCCTGCTTACGGAGGGGCTCCCCACGGTGCGCATCGGGGAGACCTTCGCGGAGGTCCGGAAGGCCGTGAAGTCTACCTCGCTGATTTTCGCCAGAAATCCCTTCGCCTATGTGCTCGACTACGCGGGGCGCCTGCTGGGATTCGTCGATGCCGGAGCGAGCCGGGATCCCTCCATGCGGGTCGGCCCGTTCCTGCGCCGCGCCACCTCGGTGAGCCGCAACGCCACCATCCACGACGCGCTGCTTATCATGGTGACTCTGGGGATTCTGAATGTTCCCGTCCTCGGCGAGGACGGTTCCTTTCTCGGAGTGCTCACCTTCCGGAACCTGAACTCTTACATCTGGGAGCAGGGGGAGGGATCCTGATGTTCCTCGGCGTGGCCACTCCCCAGTTCATCCTTCAGTTTCTGCTGGAGCACCTGTGGCTGGTGGGGGTCGCCTGCGGCATCGCCTTTCCCCTCGCCCTGATCCTGGGCATCTGGGTCACCCGGCCCTCTTCCCGGGAGGGGCATGTGGCCCGGTACGTGACTCAGTTCGTCTTTCTCGGCCAGGCCGTGCCGAGCCTCGCCGTCATCGGTCTCGTCATGGCCGTGCTCGGCACGGGGGAGGCCACGGCGATCTTCGCGCTCACCATCTATTCCCTTGTTCCCATGGTGCGGAACGTGGTGGAGGGACTGCGCAGCGTGGACGCCTCGGTGCTCGATGCGGCAAAGGGGATCGGCATGGCGCCCCTGGGCGTTCTGGTCCGGGTGGAACTGCCCCTGGCGCTGCCGGTGATCTTCGCGGGGCTGCGCACCGCCGTGGTGATCACCATCGGCACGGCGGCCCTGAGTTCCCAGGTGGGAGGGGGCGGGCTGGGACGCATGATCTTCACGGGACTCTCCATGATGGACACGGGGCTCATTCTTTCAGGCGCGGTTCCCACAGCGCTTCTGGCGATCTTCGCGGACAAGGCGCTCGGCCTGGTGGAACGGCGCTTGCGCGGCAGTTGGTGACGCGGCGACGGAGAAGGTGGAATCCGGGGGAAGGTCCCCCGAGAGACCGAAAAAAGGAGGGATTCGCATGAGGAGAAGAGGAGGATGGATTCTTGCGGCGGTGCTCGCGGTGGCGCTCTTCGCCGCGCCGCTCGCGGCGGCGGAGAAGTTCGTCGTGGGGAGCAAGGCCTTCACGGAGCAGCTCATCCTGGGCAAGTTCGCGGCGGTCATCCTGCGCGATCTGGGATTCAACGTGGAGGAGAAGATCCCCCTGGGCGGCACGAACATCGTGCGCCAGGCTCTGGAATCGCGGCAGATTCACGGCTACGTGGAGTACACCGGCACGGCGGCGACGGTGTTCTTCAAGGCCAAGGATCCTTTCCCCAGCGGCCAGGCCACCTACGAGTTCGTCCGCGACCAGGACGCGCCGAAGGGGCTTGTCTGGCTGCCGCCCATGGCCTTCAACAACACCTACTGTCTCATGCTCCGGGCCGCCGACGCGGAACGGCTCGGTATTTCAACCACATCGGAGCTGGCGGCCTACGTGAACGCCAATCCGAAGGAACTCAAGTTCGGCGTCACCAACGAATTCTTCGCTCGCCCGGATGGACTGCCGAAGCTCCTCGCCACCTACGAAATGAAGCCCGAGCCGAGGAACCTGAACCAGATGGAGCCTGGGCTCATCTATCTCGCCGTGAAGGACGGCAGCATCGACGTGGGGACGGGCTTCACCACGGACGGGCGGATCCGGGCCTACAACCTCAAAGTCCTTGAGGACGACCGGAACATGTTCCCCGTGTACAACCCCTGCTTCGTCCTCCACAAGGACATCCTGGACAAACACCCCGAGATCGCCGAACCCTTCGCGAAACTCGGGGCGCTTCTCGACGAGGAGGCCATCACGGAACTCAACTACCAGGCCACGGAGGAAAACCGCGCTCCCGGGGAGATCGTGGAGGAGTTCCTCAAGAGGCACGGCATCATCAAGTAGACGTGCCCAAGCCCGAAACGGCGCGCCGCCGAATGCCGAGGAGAAAGGTGCGGCATGTCGCCGGAGGCGCCGCGGAAGAGCGCCCCGGAAGAAGGCGTCTCTGCAGTCTCCGTGGGTCTCCGAAGGTTTCGAAGTCCCTGAAGTTCCGTAAGTCCGGAACGTGTTCGGAAGTTGCTCGCCCCGGAGCACCGTCTCCGGGGCTCTTTTTCGACCCTGCGCGTCGCTTCTTCGAGACGGTCACACTCCCCCGGAAGCGCCCTCCCGGGATTGCTTGAAGCGGATTATGCTGAATGCTACACTGCGAGGGGTTTTTCTTTCACCGAGGAAGAAGGCTACTCCTGAAAACGCTACGAACGAAGCTCTCCCGAAAAGGGCATCGCACGACAGAACGCACGACGGAGGAGTTGAAAACGGACATGACCGACCTCATTGAAAACACGCCCCGTGGAATTTACGCACTGCTGCAGGACCTGATGCGGGTCCGGAGCATTTCCGGCACCGAAGGAGAGAACGAGCTGGTCCGCGTTCTGCGGGATCGGCTGGCGGCATTGCCCTACTTCCGGGCCCATCCGGAAAACCTCTTCCTCGCCCCGGTGGAGACGGGCGGATTGGGCCGGCACGCGCTCCTCGCCTTCGTGGAGGCGTCGCCGCGGACGGCGAAGACCGTCGTTCTCACGGGGCACTACGACGTGGTGGACGTGGATGTGTGCGGCGAACTGCGAGACCTCGCCTTCGAGCCCGAGGCCTATTCGAGGCGCATCGGTGAACGGGACATTTCTCCCGAGGCAAGGCGGGACCTGGAATCGGGAAATTTCCTCTTCGGGCGGGGCATCATGGACATGAAGGGCGGGCTTGCCATCCACGCGGCCTACCTGGCGGAGATGTCCGCCGCGCCGGAGCGCCTGAGGACGAATCTTCTCTTCCTGGCCGTTCCCGACGAAGAGGTGGACTCCGTGGGCATGCGGGGCGCGGTTTCCCACCTGGTGCGCTTTGCCGAGGAACGGGGCCTCGACTACCGTGCGGCCCTTCTGGGCGAGCCCTTCAAGCGGGGCGTCGCCGAGGGAGGAGCGGCGACCCGGGTGAGCTACCTGGGATCCACCGGCAAGGTGACGGCCCTCTTCTTCTGCGTCGGCTGTCCCACCCATGTGGGGCGCTATTTCGACGGCGTGAACTCCCTGCTTCTCGCCACCCACGTGATGGCGGAGATGGAGGGCAACCCCAACCTGCTCGACGGAGACGCCTCGGGTCCCCTCTGTCCTCCCGCGTGTCTCCGCATGAAGGATCTGCGGGAACGCTATTCCGTGACGCTTCCCGAGCGTTCCGCCGCCTACTCCAGCGTGCTCTTCGTCACCCGGACGCTCGGGGAGATTCTGGAGGAGATGCGCAGGGTCGCCGCTCAGGCGCTGGACAGGACGGCGGCGCAGCTCGCCTCGGTGCGGCGCAGCTACTGCGAGCGTCTCGGACAGGCAGATCCCGGCACGGACCTCCTCGGAGGCACCTCGGAACGGCGGGTCTACGAGGTCCGGGAGGTCTTCCGTCTCGCCGCGGCGCTTCTCGGCGGAGAGGAGGCCCTGTCCCGCCGGGTGGAAAGCATCGCCTCCGGGCTGCCCGACACGATGGACCAGCGGGAGAAGGGAATCCGCCTCCTCGACGAGGTGCTCTCCCTGTCGAAACTCAAGGGACCCTGCATCGTCGTGGGATTTCTCCCCCCCTTCTATCCCTCGAGGGTCAACGCGGGACGCACGGATCGGGAACGCCGGCTCCGGACCGCCGTGGCGGGTCTCGGCGACTACGCCCGGGAAGCCCACGGCGAGCGCCTCCAGGTTCTGGACTACTGCGGGGGCATCACCGACATGAGCTACCTGGGTTTTCAGGGCACGGAGGAGGAACTGCGCCTGCTGGAGGAGAACCTCCCAGGATGGGGAACGCTCTATGCGCTCTCCGGAAAGGACCTGCTGCGCCTCGATGTGCCGGGCTTCATCCTGGGATGCGGCGGCGAGGACGCCCACAAGGACACGGAGCGCATGGACGTTCCTTTCTCCCTGGAAACCGCTCCCAAACTGCTTCGGTACCTGGTGGAGCGCCTCGCGGCGGAGGAGTGACCCGGGAGAGCGAATGGAGGAACGTCAACGAATCTGCGGCGCATTGCCCCGAAGGGAGGCGAGCGGCATGCTTTCGTCCCTGGCGCAGGAAGTGGCCACCATCACTGCGGAGATCATCGGCCACGCGGTGCTTCTCACGGACGAGACGGCGCGGATCATCGGTTCGAGCGACCCCTCGCGCATCGGAGGACTCCACGCTCCCTCCCTGCTGGTGATGCGGGAGCGCTGCCTGGAGATCACCGACGCGGAGGAGGCGGCGCGCCTCGCCGGAGGCGTCCGCTCCGGCGTGACCCTTCCCATCGAGCTGGAGGGGCGGGTGGTGGGATCCATCGCCATCGCGGGAGATCCTTCGGTGGTGGTCAAGTTCGGCCGCCTCGTGCAGAAGCACGCGGAACTCTTTCTCCGGGAGCAGGTTCTGCTTGAATCGGCCCTGCTGCGGGAGAGCCTTGTGCAGAACCTCATGCAGGAACTGCTTTCGTCGGAGATCGCCCCCGAGGACGAACCCCGGTGGATCGAGCGGGGGCGCAGCGTGGGCGTGGATCTCACCTGTCCCCGTTTCGTCCTCGCCTTTTCCTGCCGCAGAGACGGGAAGTCTTCGGAGCGGGGGCGGAAAAGGGAGAACGCCTCGGCTGGGGGCCGCGCCCCGGAATTGCAGGCCGGAGCGCTCCGAAAGCTCGTGACGTCGAGCCTCGGGGGACATTTTCGGGAGTCCCGGACCGTGATGGTGCCCCTGAGCGAGTGCCTGTACGCGGTTCTGCTCCCTGCCCCCGGTGCGGCGGAGGGGGGAAACACCCTCTCCGGCGGCGGGGAGCGGAGAGAGGACTTCTCGCTGCTGGAGCGGATGCGCCTCGACGAGGTGCGGGCGTCCTGCTCGGAGATTCTTGCGGAACTCGCCGCCCAGGGGCTTGCGGGAACCTTCGGCGTCGGAGGAATTGCCCGGCGGCCTGCGGCGTACCCCCGGGTCTATCGGGACGCCCTGGAGACCCTGGATGTGGGGTCGCGCCTGGGCGGCGGCGTGTTCCACCGGGAGGAGCTGCTCTTCGAGCGTTTTCTTGCCTCGGCGGACCCTTCCCGGGCGGAGGAACTGCGACGGCGCTTCCTGCTCCCCCTCGAAAAGGTCGCGGACCGGGAGGAGCTGGTGTGCACCTTCGTCGCCTGGTGCGACTCGGGAGGAGCCCCCTCAAGGGCTGCGGAAGTTCTCCGCTGTCACAAGAACACCCTGTACTACCGGCTGGAGAAGATACACCGCCTCACCGGGCTCGATCCGCGGAACGTTCGCGAAGCGGGACGGCTCGCGGTGCTGCTTCAGGTGGATCGGCTGTACGCAAAGGGAAGCGACGGGCAAAACGCGGCGTCTCCGGCTTCGGTGCCGCGGAAATTCGTGCGTGGAGGTGCCCCTGAATGAAAAGCAGCAGAAGCGGAGAAAAAATGGCTGGACGGCGGTCTATCGCGGTGCGTGCCGCCGCGTCGGTGTTGGCGCTCTTCATCCTCGTCCCCCTCGCCGTTTTCGGCGGACCCTCCCGGGCCTTCGCCGCGGAGACTCAGGCAGTGCGGACCTTTTCGGGCGCCGTGGAGGAGACGGATCTTTCCACCCGGTTGCTCCGTAACCTTGTGGAGAGCCTGGCTCCGGAGAGCCTGGAGCTTGTCCTCGAAGGCGGTCCCGATGCGTCCGGGGCGGTGCGGCGGCTCTATTTCGAGGCCCGGGGGGCGAAACAGGGGGGCATTCGCATCGAGTCGCTCCGTCTCGAGGCGCTTTTCGTGAAATTCGACCTCGGAGGCCCTTCCGGAAACGACGGAAGTGTCCACGGGGAGGGGAATCTCGGGGACCTGAACGTGTCCGAGGCGGTACAGGGCTATTTCGAGGGGCGGGTTCTGGAGAAGGATCTGAACGACTTTCTCCTCGGCGCCACCCTCACGGGAGGCGGCGCGGAGTGGCGGGACCTGCGCTTCGATCTGCGCCCCGGAGGCTTTTCCGCCTCCGCCCGGTTTGCCTCGGGGGTCGTCTCCGCCCGGGTCGTGGTGGAGAGCGATCTGGAGATCGAGGATCGGGACCGCCTGCGCATGAGGAACTATCGCATCTCCGTGAACAACGCCGAGACGGACATGGCCATGATCCTGGAGGCCATCGAAAAGGCGCAGCCCCTGCTGGATTTCAGGGATTTCCCCTTTCCCGTGCGGCTCCGGGAACTTACCGTGGACGAGGACGCCCTTGTTCTCGCCACCCGGGTGGCGCCCACCCGCTTCGAAGGAACGACCCTGCGCTACGAGGCTCGCTGAAAAGCCGAAAAAAGCGTTGGCGAAAGGAGAGCGGCGCGGTGGAAAGAAAACGGAGAAAAGGCCCGGTGAAAGCCGGGCCTTTTACAGTCGCAAGTACTTGCACGTGCAATTAATAGCTGGTAGACTTTCGGAAACCCTGATCAAGTAGGAATCGCTCTCTCGATTTTCGATTGCATCGCGTTTTTCCGAGATCGGCGCGGCATTTTTCAGAGGTTCCTTTCCTTGAGGAAAACCACCTGCGCGGGGGGATGAACGTGGACCATTGGACGCCGGGAAGACTGATTTCGACGCTCTATCGCCGCTGCCAGCGCCATCTGGACCGGCGTTTCGCTGAACTGGGGATCGCCGCGGGGCACGGGCTGTACCTCTATCTGGCGGAACTGGCCCGGCGGGACGGTGTGACCCAGACCGAACTCGCCTCGTGCCTTGCCCTGGATCCCGCCTCGGTGACGCGGTCGCTGCGGCGTCTCGAAGCGCTGGAGTGGGTGTCCCGGCGGAAAGGGGAGGACGGGCGGGAGCGGCATGTCTTTCTCGCGGACCGGGGGCGGGAGGTACTGCCCCTGATCCGTCGGGTTCTAGAGGAGTGGGATGCGGCGGCGGCGAAAAACTTTTCGCCGGAGGAACGGCAGCACCTGGAAAGGCTGCTCGGAAGAATGACGGCGAATCTGGAGGAGGAAGAAAAATGACGCGAAACTGGTCGGAAGAGGCACGGAAAAGGGACGAGGCGGACAGACTCGCGCCGTTTCGCGCGAGGTTCCACGTTCCCGCCGGAACGGTCTACATGGACGGAAACTCTCTGGGGCTGGCGTCGGTGGACGCCCTGGAATCACTCGAGCGCGCCGCCCGGGAGTGGCGGGATCTGGCCATCGGCGGGTGGCTCGATGCCCGGCCCGACTGGTTCACCTACGGCGAGCGCATCGGCGCGAGAATGGCCCCTCTCGTGGGGGCCGAACCCGAGGAGGTCGCTCTGGTGGGGTCCACCACGGCCAATCTCCACTCCCTGGTGGCCACGTTCTACCGGCCAAAGGGGACGCGCCGAAAGATCCTCGCGGACGAGCTGAACTTTCCCTCGGACCTCTACGCCCTTGCCAGCCAGGTGCGGCTCCAGGGGGGAGATCCGGCGAAGGACCTGATTCTGGCGAAAAGCGCCGACGGCCGCACCCTCGACGAAGAGGCGCTCATCTCCCTGATGGACGACACCGTGGCCGTGGCGGTTCTTCCCGCGGTGCTCTACCGCAGCGGGCAGCTTCTGGACCTGCGGCGGCTTACCCAAGCTGCCCACGAGCGGGGAATCGTGATCGGCTTCGACTGCGCCCATTCCGTGGGATCCGTGGCGCACCGCCTCCACGACGACGACGTGGATTTCGCCTTCTGGTGCACCTACAAACACCTGAACGGTGGTCCCGGCTCGCCCGCGGGGCTTTTTTTGCACCGGCGGCATTTCGAGCGCGAGCCGGGGCTGGCGGGATGGTTCGGCTACGTGAAGGAGCGGCAGTTCGACCTGGCGCTTCACTTCGAGCACGCGCCCAGCGCGAGCGGCTGGCAGATGGGATCGCCCTCCATCCTTTCCGCCGCGGCCCTCGACGGAGCGCTCAACCTCTTTGACGAGGCGGGCATCCTCACGGTGCGGGCCAAGTCGCTGGAGCTGACATCCTTCCTCATCGAGCTGGCGGAGGCACGCCTCGTCCCTCTGGGATTCGAGGTGGGCACTCCCCTGGAGCCGGACCGGCGGGGCGGGCACGTGGCCCTGGAGCACGACGAAGGATGGCGGATCTGCCGCGCCCTGAAGGCCAGGGGCATCGTGCCGGATTTCCGCCCCCGGCGGGTGATCCGGCTTGCGCCGGTGGCGCTGTACTCTACCTTCGCGGAGGTGGAACACACCGTCTCCGCCCTGGAAGAGATCGTCCGGAATCACGAGTACGAGGCGTTTTCCTCCGAGCGCGCCGCCGTCTCCTAGCAAAGCGGCGGAAGGCCCGCCCGGATCACACACGCCCGGTCAACGCTTGACAAAGCGTCCGTGTATGTGGAATATCCTGCTTGAAGTTGCTCGAATTTTCTCGCCGGAAATCAAATTGTCTGCCATCATTCAAGCGACGGAACATCTGAAGATGGGGAGATTGACTGTGCCTTCAGGCGCGAAGCAGACGACCTCGGCGAAGTGCTCCGCGCCCGCAGGCCCACGCGCCTGCCCGTCGTGGTGGTTTGCGATGCAGGGAGAACCGTGCCGGTCCATCGTCGGTCCATCTTTCCGGCGACACGTGGCTGAGGTAAGACGCCCGTGGCTGTAGCCATACCCGAAAATTTCGCGAGGTGCAACATGGCGAAGCGAAAAGGCAAGGCGCAAACAGGCGGTACCGCCGGTGCCACGATCGGTTATGAGGCCGAACTGTGGCGCATGGTCGATACGTACCGCGCCTGGCGCGGCGAGAAGGGGGCCGGCAAGTACGCCGATGTGCCCGGTTTCTGCAGGAGTGTCCCGCTGGAGGAGGTGCGCAAACACGGCCACGTGCTCACTCCCGTCGCTACGTCGGCGCCGAGGTGCAGGAATACGATGGCGAACCGTTCGATGAGAAGATGCGGCGACTTGTCACCCAGCTCCGCGAGCAGCAGGCGGAGGCGGTCCGACTCGATGCAGCCATTGCTGAAAATCTGAAGGAGCTGGGGTATGGAGAATAAACCGGTGTTGGTTCCACCCGAGGGCCAGCTTCTCATCTATCAGGATGGTTCCCTTCGCGTGCAGGTGCGTCTCGACGGCGAGACCGTCTGGCTCACCCAGCGGCTGATGGCCGAACTGTACCAGGTATCAGTCAAAACGATAAACGAGCATTTGCTCAACATCTACGAAGAAGGAGAGCTGGAGCCAGAGGCAACTGTCCGGAAATTCCGGAGAGTTCAAACCGAAGGCTCGCGGCAGGTTTCCCGCGTGGTGGACCACTACAATCTGGAAGCCATCCTGGCGGTGGGCTACCGCGTCCGTTCCAGCCGCGGCGCCGCCTTCCGCCAGTGGGCTACCGCCCGGCTTTCGGAGCTGCTGGTCAAGGGCTTTACCTTGGATGACGATCGGCTCAAAGAGGGCCGCACCTTGGGGGATCACTACTTCGAAGAACTGCTCGAACGCATCCGCGATATTCGCGCCTCCGAGCGGCTGTTTTATCAGAAGATCACCGACATCTACGCCACCAGCATCGACTACGATCCCAAAGCCGAGATCGCCCAGACCTTTTTCGCCACGGTGCAGAACAAACTCCACTGGGCCATTCACGGCCACACCGCCGCGGAGATCATCTATCAGCGCTCCGATGCGAACAAGCTCCACATGGGCCTGGCCACCTGGAGAAACGCACCCCACGGTCCCATCCGCAAGGCCGATGTGACCGTGGCCAAGAATTACCTCTCGGAAGAGGAAATCCGCGAACTCAACCGCGTGGTCACCATGTATCTCGATTACGCCGAGGACATGGCGCGACGTCACAAACCCATGTACATGGCCGACTGGGTGAAAAAACTCGACGCCTTTTTGCAGTTCAACGAGAGGAATATTCTTACACACGCAGGCCGCATCTCCCATCAAGTGGCCGAAGAGCGCGCTCTGGAAGAATTTGGAAAATACGATAAAGAACGACGCAGGCTGGAAGCAGTGCAGCCCGCGAGCGACTTCGACCGGTTTCTCGAAGAGACGAGGCAACTGGCGGGTGGAAAGATAAAGGAGCCGCCGGAAAAAGACAAGGCGCTACGGAAAACAACGAGGGAAAAGAAATGAAGGACGCGCAACAAGATAGTGTCTATCAAAGGTGGGTAAGATCAGGGGCCCTTCACCATGTAGCCAGTACCGGGACGCCGGGCACACGCGGGATGTGCCGTATGAGGGTGGAGTCGTAAATCCTTCGCGGGCAGCACGGGACCGGGCGGGAGATGGTCTCTCCGGACGTGTTGCAACTCTGCCCGGAGCCGCCGTTTTTTCGCTTCCTTCAGGTCCGAGAAAATATCGCTCCTCATCGTCCGTAGAGAATGACGGATGGCATTTCCCCTGTCCCGTTTCAGGGATGACGTTCTCCCGGTTCCGTCACAAAAGGTTTTCCGGCCCGTTGACAAAATCCAGGGGGCTCTCTATACTACCCGCAACAACTGAATAGGGATCGACGCATCCAGAGCGGTGGAGGGACAGGCCCTACGAAACCGCGGCAACCTTCGCGAAAGCGAAAAGGTGCCAATTCCTGCAGGATTTCCTGGAAGATGGTCGAGGCGGTGTTGCCAATATGGTCTCTTCCTCGATTCCGGGGAAGAGACTTTTTTTGTGTTTGTGCGTTTTTTGTGCGTTCCCATGCGGCAGTTCAAGGGAAAGGAGGAGACCGACATGACCCGATGCTTCACGAAACGGTTCACGAACGGAATGATGTGCACCATGATGATGTGCGACGACGGCGGATCTCCTCCAGGAAGGACCGGCGGCTGCTGATTCGTCGCTTTCCGGACTGGCCGGGATCCGCTTGGGATCCCGGCCTTTTTTTGTGCTCTGAAAGGGAGGTGGACGCTGGTGCGGTGACGGCAAAGGCGACGGGCGGCGCACTCGGAAGAAGCGCGGAGGAAAGGATCGCCGGGGCCGGAAGACACGGCCCGGCGGGGACGATGCGGACATCACCGCAAGGGAGGAAGACGACATCATGAGAACGAATGTGGTTGTGCGTGGAGCAGTGGCTGCGGTTGCGTTTGTGCTGTGCGTTGCGGCGGGGGGAACGCGCTCTTCGGCGGAGGAGCTGGAGAAGCTCCGGGTGGGCGCCACGGCGGGCCCCCACGCGGAGGTGCTGGAGTTCGTCCGGGAGGGGGCGCGGGCGCGGGGGATCGATCTCAAGGTGGTGGAGTTCAGCGACTACATCGCGCCCAATGCGGCCCTCGACCAGGGGGATCTGGACGCCAACTCCTATCAGCATCAGTTCTTTCTGGACACGCAGAACAAGGACCGGGGCTATCACCTCGTGTCCATCGCCAAGACCGTGGTTTGCCCCCTCGGTTTCTACTCGAAGAGGATCAAGAACATTGCCGAGCTGAAGGACGGGGCCACCGTGGCGGTGCCCAACGACCCCGCCAATGTGGGGCGCGCCCTGGTGCTCCTTGAGCGGCAGGGGTTCATCAAACTTCAGGAGGGGTTGGGATACAGGGCGTCCGTGCTGGACATCGTGGCAAACCCCAAAAAGCTCAGGATCGTGGAGATCGAGGCACCCCAGCTTCCCCGCTCTCTGGACGACGTGGATCTCGGGGCGGTGAACGTGAATTACGCCGTGGAGGCGGGGCTGTCGCCCATGACGGACGCGCTGCTGATCGAGGATCCCGCCACATCCCCCTTTGCGAATCTCATCGTGGTCCGGGAGGCGGACAAGGACCGGCCGGTCTTCCGGAAGCTCGTCGAGGCCTACCAGACGGAGGACGTGAAGCGGTTCATGCTGGAGCGCTTCAAGGGCGCCTTCGTTCCCGCATGGTAGGGTCGGAAGCGACACGGGAGGTGCGGGCGATGGGTGTTTTTTCCGGAACGAGAGCAGGGGGTGTTTCGCGCCTCCGGGGACGGGCGGTCTCCGCGGGCGCGGGGGCCGCGAAAGGAGGCGGTGCGCCGTGGCGATCTCCCTGCGCGGTCTGACCAAGGTCTACGGCACCGGCACGGGGGCCGTGAAGGCCCTCGACGACATCACCCTGGAGATCCCGGACGGCGCGATCTTCGGGATCATCGGCCAGAGCGGGGCGGGAAAGAGCACGCTCATCCGCTGCGTCAATCTGCTGGAACGTCCGTCGGCGGGGACCGTGAAGGTGGGGGAGGTTGACTTCACCTCCCTCTCCGGAGATGCGCTGCGGCAGGCCCGGAAGAAGGTGGGCATGATCTTTCAGTCCTTCAATCTTCTGTCGCGTCGCACGGTCTTCGGCAATGTCGCCCTTCCCCTGGAACTGGCGGGGTGGCCGAAGGAGGACATCCGGTGCCGCGTGGCGGAGCTGCTCGCGCTCGTGGGGCTGGAGGAGCGGAGGGACCACTATCCCTCCCAGCTCTCGGGAGGGCAGAAGCAGCGGGTGGGCATCGCCCGGGCGCTGGCGAACAATCCGGAGGTGCTCCTCTCCGACGAGGCCACCTCCGCCCTCGACCCGGGAACAACCCGGTCCATTCTGGCGCTGCTTCGGGACATCAACGAAAAGCTGGGGCTCACGATCCTGCTCATCACCCACGAGATGCAGGTCGTCAAGGAGATCTGCCACGGTGTGGCGGTTCTCGAAAAGGGGCGGATCGTGGAGCAGGGGTCGGTGTTCGACATCTTCGCCGATCCGAAGGAGCGGGCTACCCGGGACATGCTGGGGCAGGACCTCGACGCGGAGCTTCCCGAGTCCTTCGCGGGGCTCGATTTTTCCCGGGAGCCCCTTCCGGGGAGCGATCTCGTCCTCCGGCTCCGCTTCTTCGGCGACATCGCCGCGGAGCCCGTCATGTGCGATCTGATCCGGCGGTTCGATCTGGACGTGAACATCCTCACCGCTCACATCGATCATCTGCGCAACATGCCCTACGGAACCCTGGTGATCGGTCTTTCCGGGGAGGAGCGACAGCGGCAGGCGGCGCTCAAGGCGCTGCGCGCGCTGGATCTCAGAGTGGAGGTGGCCGGCTATGTCGCAAAAGCTCTTCGCCGTGCTATGTAGCTCGTTTGCGGATACCCTCTGCATGGTGGGTGTTTCCAGCGCCCTCGCCTTTCTCTTCGGGCTCCCTCTGGGGGTGGTGCTTCTGGTGACCGGAAAGGGGCACATTCTGGAGAACCGTGCGGTGAACGGACTTCTCGGGAGCATCGTCAACGCGGCGCGCTCCACGCCCTTCATCATCCTTCTGGTGCTTCTTCTTCCCGTGACGAGGATGGTCGTGGGGACCACCATCGGCACCGTCGCGGCCATCGTGCCCCTGGCAATCGCGGCCACGCCCTTCGTGGGACGGGTCGTGGAGGGGGCGCTCCGCGAGGTGGACGGAGGGGTCATCGAAGCGGCCCTCGCCATGGGGGCCACGCCCTGGCAGGTCATCCGGAAGGTGCTGCTCCCCGAGGCGCTCCCCGCCATCGTGGGGGGGCTCACCCTCTCGGTGATCAACCTCATCGGCTATTCCGCCATGGCCGGAGCCATCGGCGGCGGCGGGCTGGGGGATCTCGCCATCCGCTACGGCTACCAGCGCTTCCGCCTCGACGTGATGCTCGTCACCGTGGCGGTTCTCATCGCTCTGGTGCACCTCTGTCAGGCCACGGGAGATCTGCTCGCCCGGCGCCTCCGCCGCGACGGAAAAAGCTGAGCGCCGGGGAGTTGGGTGAACGAGGGCATTGCAGACGGGGGGCGGGTGCGGCCCCGGGATGTCTCAGAGCCGCGTTCCGCCCCGCTTGCTCTTATAACGTTTCAGGAGGGTGTTGGTCTGAACCCGCCGGATTTTCTTCATGACAACGTCGACGCCCCTGCCGCGTTCATAGTTCATACGACGGCAGGGGCGTCGGCGTTGCGTGGTGTAGTCCGCGTGTGGCCCGTCGCGATTCATCCCGGCGGATTGACAGAACAAGACGGTTGGGATACAAAGAGGACACGGAGTGATGAAAAATTTTCTTCAGAAAAAATTTTTGAAGAAGAGGAGTCGTTACCGATGGCGAAGCACGTGCGAAGAACGGAAGAGCATCCGAACGGTTCCGTGCTGGAGCGCATCAGAACGATGGGGGAGCGGTTGAGCCCCAAACAGAGGCAGTTGGCTCGTTTCATCGTGGAATCCGGTTCCGAGGCGGCGTTCATGAACTCCGTCGCTCTCGCCGCTGCGGCGGGGGTCAGTGACGCCACGGTGTCGCGGCTTGCCACGGCGCTCGGTTATACGGGGTTCGCCGAGTTCCAGGCGGGAATTCAGGCGTTGCTCCAGGAGGACATTTCCTCGCTCCGGAGGTTTCCCCTGGACAGGGAGAGTTCCGGAGACACGCTCTTCGCCAAAGTTTTCGCGCTGGAGGCGGGCATTCTCAACGAAACGCGGGACGCCGTCGATGCCGCCGCCTACGACCGGGCGGTGGATCTGCTCTCCGGGGCGAAGAAGGTCCTTGTGGTGGGGTACGAGCCCAACGCCTGCGTCGCCTCCTACGCGGCGTTCTTTCTGGGTGTCCTGAGGGCGAACGTGCAGAGCGCCACCACGCTGGACGTGCGGGTCTTCAATGCCGTTCAGGACATCGGTCCCGATTCGGTGGCATTGGTCTTCAGCTTTCCCAGGTATCCCCGGCGCATCCAGACCACGGTGGAATTTCTCAAGGCCAAGGGTGTGCCGGTCATCGGCATCACGGACAGCGTGCTCTCGCCTCTGGCCCCTCTCTCGGACGTGCTCTTTCCCGTGCCCATGAAGTTCATCACCTTCATCGACCCTCTGGCGGGAGCCATGGCCCTGGTCCATTCCCTGCTCATCGGGGTTTTTCTGAAGGACGCGGAACGTTCCCGGGGGCAGGTGCGGGCCTTCGAGGAGTTCGCCGGCAAGGACCGCTATTTCCTCAGGCAGGACGTGGACATTCTCGGTCTGCTCTAGCCGGTCGGAAAAAACGGTGGCAGCAGGGAATATGTTTCAAACATCGGAGTTTTTGTGCGTTTCCGTGGTTGTGAAGGGCTCCGGTGCCTGCATCGGGTCCGGCGCGGCGGCGTTCGGGATGAACGGGAGGGGGGTGAGGGATCGGAGGGAGAGCGGGTGTATCGGTCCGAGGTGAAGGGGACGTGGCTGGCCGGCGGTGTGTCCTCCTCCGGAGGGCGATCCGGTATCGGAGGGCGCGTCGCGGAAAGGAAACCCGCAGTGGCGGTGGGTGGTTTTCGGAAGGAAGCGGAGTCAATCTTCCGCTCCGACAGAAGAAATGAGGTGACGTCATTTCATGAGAAAAATGGTATTCGGCATCCTCGTCGTTGCGTTGTCGGTTCTCTTCGCCGTTTCGGGATGGGCGGCGGAGACGGTCAAAATCCGCATGGCTGGTCAGAGCCCCATGGAACACCAGGCCACGAAGCACCAGTTCGAGTTCAAGGAAGCCATCGAGAAGCAGTCCGGCGGTCGGTTCGAGATCAAGGTCTATCCGGCGAACCAGCTCGGCGACTACACCCAGGTGTACGAAGAGATCATGCGGGGAACGCTGGAAATGGCCCTCATCAACATTCCCAGCCAGTTCGACCAGCGCCTTGAACTGACCTACGTTCCCTATCTCGTCGAGAACTATGACCAGGTGAAGACCTTCTTCGCTCCTGACGGTTTTATCGTGAGGGCCCTCGGCTCGATTCACGAGAAGCTCGGCGTGAAGCTCCTCGGCTTCAACATCGAAGGTCTCGGCGGCTTTGCAACCACGGTTCCCGTGGAGAACGCCGCGGATCCCAAGGCGAAGAAGAACGTCCTGCTCCGGGTGCCCCCCATGGACGTGTTCAAGCTCCACGCGGACGACCTGGGGTACACCACCATCTCCGTTCCCTACGCCGAACTCTACACGGCCCTGCAGACCGGCGTCGCCCAGGGATGGAGCGGCGGTCCTCCCGTTTTGACCTACCTCAGTTTCCGGGACGTGATCAAGAACTACTACCAGTACAACTCCCATCTCGAGAGCGAGTGCTGGCTCATCAACAAAAACCTCTGGGACAGCTTCTCCCCGGAGGACCAGAAGATGTTCATGGATGTCATCGCCGGACTCCAGGCCAAGAGCACCGAGATCGCCCAGCAGGACGACACGGAGTACCTCGAGAAGATGCGCGAGGCGGGCATCGCGGTGAACACCTTCTCGAACGAGGAACTTGCCGCTCTCGCGGACTACACCCGGGAGACCACCTGGCCCCGCCTGCGGGACCGCCTGACTCCCGAGATCATGGACGAACTGGCGAAGCAGTACCAGTAGAACGCTGTACCGCCGGTGAACGGCCGGGGTTCCCGGTAGAACCCCGGATCGTCCCGGCATCGCGGAAAGAAAGGAGCGTTGTCCCTTGGCGAGCGACTGCACGCCCCGGCGACGGGGAAACCCCTTCGGAAACGGCATGCTGGGGCACGCTCTTCTGGGGCTCCAGAAGGGCATCATGATCGTCTGCAGTATCGTCGTTGCCGTGGGGATCAGCATTGCGGCGGTTCTGCGCTATGTTTTCCGTACCGATCTCTACGGCAGCGAGGAGATCATCGTGATCTTCGCCTACTGGCTCTATTTCGCCGGAGGTGCCTTCGGTGCCTACGAGCGGAGTCACATCACCGCCGACGTGGTGTCGGTCTACGTGAAGAATCCCAGGCTCAAGGCGGCTCTCGCCTGCCTCGCCTCCCTGTGCACGTTCGGCCTCTCCACACTCTTCGCCTGGTGGGGGTGGCGCATGTTCGCCTGGGGGCTCGAAAAGGGGGGTGCCACGCCGGTGTGGCGCATTCCGCTGGTGATCCCCCAGAGCGCCATTTTCTTCGGCCTGGTGCTCATGTCCGTCTACTTTGCCGGCAACGTCCTCGAGGACGGAAAGGTCCTCGCTGCAGCCTGGCGGAAAGACCCGGAACATCTCCGGGAGGTGGGCGAATGATTCCGGAGGAGGATGCGGCATGATCATCGGCGCGCTTGTTCTGCTTTTCGTCACTCTCGTGGTGGGCATTCCCGTTCCCTTCGCCTTCCTCGCCTCCTCGGTGTACGTCATCGTTCTGGGAGGGTACGACCCGAGCTTTCTGCTTCCCTACGGGTACAGCAAGATGAGCACCATCGTGCTCCTCGCCATTCCGCTCTTCATCATGGCGGGGGGGATCATGGAGCGCGGCAACATCGGCGAGAAACTCATCGACGTGGTGGACCTCTTCGTGGGGCGGATCCGGGGCGGTCTCGGCGCCGTTGCGGTGGTGTCCTGCGCGGTCTTCGGCTCCATCACGGGAAGCTGCTGCGCCACCCTTTCCTGCATCGGTTCCATCATGTTTCCCCGCCTGGAGAAGGCGGGCTATTCCAAGGGGTACGCGGCGGCACTTCTCGCCAACGCCTCCGTGCTGGGCATCCTCATTCCGCCCAGCGCCATCATGATCCTCTACTCCTGGGTGGGAGGGCAGTCCGTGCTGGCCTGTTTCCTCGCCACGGTGATCCCCGGGGTGATCCTCACGATACTCTTCGCGGCGATCAACATGTGGATGCAGCGGAAGAATCCGGATCTCGTCCTGGCGGAACCCCTCGCGCCGGGAGAATTTTCGGCGCTCGTGCGCAAGCGCACCACCCGGGCGCTCCCGGCGCTCTTTCTTCCCGTGCTCGTCCTCGGGGGGATTTACGGTGGATTCATGACCCCCACCGAGGCGGCCGCCCTCGCCACGGTCTACGCGGTTCCCGTTGGGTTCTTCGTCTACAAGGGGCTGAACGGGCGGGAGTTCCTGAAGGTCCTGGTGGAGTCCGCCACCACCACGGGGGTCATCATGGTCATGCTCTATTCCGTCATGATCCTGAGCCGTCTCTACATCATGGAAGATCTTCCAGGGGAGTTGCTGGCCCTGCTTCAGTCCGTCACGAGCAGCAAGGTGGGGATTCTCCTCATGGTGAACGTCTTCATGGTCGTCATGGGCATGCTCATGGACGACGTGAGCGCGGTCATGCTCTGCACGCCCATTCTGCTTCCCGTGGTGACCGCCATCGGCGTCCATCCCATCCATTTCGCGGCCATTCTCGGCGTGAATCTCGGGATGGGGAACATCACGCCCCCCACGGCGCCGGTGCTCTACCTCAGCGGACGTCTGAACGGCGCGGCGGTGAACGGAATGCTCTATCCCACGCTGGTGCTGATCTGCTTCGGCTGGCTGCCGGTGCTGCTGCTCACCACCTTTTTCCCGGATCTCTCGCTTCTGCTTCCCAGAATGATCCTGGGCATCAGATAGAACTGACACTTCGCTCTTCGCGCTCCTGTAGAGCGCGGCCATATTCGACGGAGGTGGATCGATCATGAGAAAGACAGTCGTCACGGACAAGGCCCCGGCAGCGGTGGGCGCCTACAGTCAGGGGACCTACGCGGGAGATTTCCTCTACCTGAGCGGGCAGATCGCGCTCGACCCGGCCACGGGCAAAATGGTGGGGGACGGCGATCCCGCCGCGGAAACGCACCAGGTCATGAAGAACATCCAGGGCGTTCTTTCCTCCCAGGGGCTTTCGTTCGACCACGTGGTGAAGGCCGTGATCTACGCGGCGAGCATGAAGGACTTCCCCGAGATCAACAAGGTCTATGCCTCCTATTTCTCCGGCAGCTTCCCCGCCCGCTGTTTCGTGGAGGTTTCCGGCATGGCCCTGAACGCGAAAGTGGAGATCGACATCGTTGCCTACAAAGGATGACATGAACGGAACGATGCTTTCGAGGGAGGCCCGGGAGCCCTTTCGCCGGATGTTGCGCAGGCACACCTTCGTTACCGTGGGGTGCACCGACCCCGTTGCGGTGGGACTTGCCGCCGCCGCTGCCTACCGTCTCACCGGCGGAAACGTGCGGCGCATCGTGGTGGAGATGGACCGCAACATCTATAAGGACGCCATCTCCGTGGGCATCCCTGGGACCATGGAAATCGGTCTTCCCCTGGCGGTGGCCCTGGCGATTCTCCGGGGCGATCCCGACGAGGGGCTGCGCCTTCTCCGGGGTGTCACCGCGGACGACGTGGTCCGGGCGAAGGAGTGCGTGCGGGCCTGGCCCATGGAATTCCGTGCCGCCGGAGAGGAGCCTCCCATCTATGTGAAGGCCCTCGTGGAGACGGATAGGGGCGTGGGGGAGGCGGTCATTCGGGGCGGACACGACCGTATCGTGGAGACGGTGACGAACGGCGTGCGCACCGTCCTCGCCCAGGAAACGGCGGAGGATGACGGCGATCCGGATCTCCTCGACGTGGTCAGCGGCTGCAGCATGGAGGATCTTCTCCTCGCAGTGGAGTCCTTCGACATGGAGGAACTGGATTTCCTCGCCGAGGGAGTGGGCATGAACCTCGCCGCGGCCAAAGCGGGGGAACGGGGTGGATGCGGTACCCCCTCGTCCCCGGTCGGATTGGGGCTGGGGGCGCAGTACGCGTTTCTCGCCCGGAAGAGCTTTCTCCGGGACGATCTCGTCAACCGGGTGAAGCGCAAAGTGGCCGCCGCCGCGGACGCCCGCATGGCAGGGTGCGACGTGCCCATTTTCGGCTGCTACGGCAGCGGCAATCACGGCATCACTCTCTTTCTCACCGTGGGGCTCGCGGCGCGCCATTACCAGGTATCCTGGGAGGCCACGAACCGGGCGCTCGCCCTCTCCCTGCTCATCGTGGGGGTCATCAAGAGCCGCACGGGCATACTCACGCCTCATTGCGGCTGTGCGGTGGCGGCGGGGACGGGTGCCGCGGGAGGAATCGCCTGGCTTCTGGGCGGGCGTGCCAGGGAGATCGAGAACGCGGTGCATCTCATGATGGGCAATCTCACGGGCATGCTCTGCGACGGCGCCAAGTACGGCTGTGCTCTCAAGATGGCTACCTCGGCGGGCGCCGCCGTGGAGAGCGCTGCCATGGCGGCCCTGGGCGGAGCGTTTCTGCCCGAGCGGAATGGCATTGTGGGACGGAATTTTCAGCATTCCATGGACAACCTGCGCAAGATCACCGACGTGGGCATGCGCGATGTGGATCGGTCGGTGCTGGAAATCCTTCTCGATGGAGAGCCCTCGGAAGGGACGCGCTGAGCTTTCCCCGAGGCGCGTCGGGAGGTTTTCCGCAAGGGCGGGTGTTGCCCCGCGCCGAACCCGCTTTTTCGGTGCGAGGGGCCCGGGGCTCTGGCAAAGGGACCGGAAGGAAAAAGGCCGGAGCACGGAAAGAAAAAAAGAGCGAGGACCTTGAGCGGAATTTCCGCTCAAGGTCCTCGCTCTTTACGTTTTGCTGCGGCTGTGGTGTCCGCCTTTGCGTTCGTGGGTCGTTTTCTCAGGAGCCGCAGAACATCAGAATGGTCTCCGCAAGAACTCCCGCCGTGGCGACCACGGAGTCGAACTCCACGAACTCCTCCGCGCCGTGCAGGCCGTATCCCGTGGGGCCGAAGATGACCGTGGGAATGCCCGCCTCCGCCAGAAGGGCCGAGTCGAGCCAGCCGCTCATGCCGGAAAAGTCCGGAATGCGCCCGAGCACATGGGAGCAGGCTCCCCGGAGCGCTTCCACGATGGGAAGGGAAGGGTCCACCTCGAGGGGTGGCCGGGAGAAGAGAATCTCCAGGTTGGCCCGGAAGTTGTTGTCCCGGGAACGGATCTCCCGCAGGATTGTCTGGAGTTCCCGCTCCACCAGAGCGCTGTTCTCGCCGGGAAGCGTCCGCCTTTCCAGCTCGATGCGGCAGAAATCCGGATAGGTGGAGAGCTCACGCCCTCCCCGAATGGTCGAGGCGTGCACCGACGGCGCGCCCAGAAGAGGATGCGTCCGTTCCTTGAGGCGTTCTTCCAGCGCTTCCAGTTCGGCGAGGAATTTTCCCGCCTTCACGATGGCGTCCACGCCCTCCAGGGGACGGCTGCCGTGGGCGGCGACTCCCGCCACGTCCACCCGTGCCCAGACGAACCCCTTGTGGGCCACGCAGACTCCGAGGTCCGTGGGCTCGCAGACGATGCCCGCATCGGCCCGGACTGTTCGGAGCAACACTTCCGTGCCGAGGCTCGCGTACTCCTCGTCGGCGACGAAGCCGAGGATCACGTCGCCTTTCGGCCGCAGTCCCGCGTCCACAAGGGCTTTGACCGCCGCCAGCTGGGCGGCCACGCCTCCCTTCATGTCCATGGTGCCCCGACCGTAGAGGCGCCCGTCCCGATAGTCTCCGAGAAAGGGCGGGATCGTCATGCCCTCGACGCCCACCGTGTCCGTGTGACCGTTCAGGAGGAGCGATCTGCCGCCTCCAGTACCGCGGAGGATGCCCACGGCGTTGTAGCGGGAGGGAGCGATCTCCGCGACCTCCACCTCCAGTCCCAGGGCGGCCATGCGTTCTCCGAGCCAGGCGGCGATATCCGCCTCGCCACGCCCTCCGGGGACCAGGGAGGGGTTTACCGAGTCGATGGCGACCATGGCACGCAACGTGTCGAAGAGGTTTCCCTTGTCGATGACAGGAGCGTTCGCGGACATCGGATCAAGTCCTTTCCTTCTCGGAATGTCTCCTGTGCAGTATAGCGAATCGGTGCCCGTTCGGCATGCGCTCCCGAGAAAGGCGGAATACTCCGATTAGAGAAAAGATTCTTGTTGCCGATGAAGCACACGTTTCCTTCGGTTTTTTGCGAGACCTTTTCATTTTTTCTCAAGAAAAAGCGCACGATCCATGAAATTTTGAAAAGTCAATCGCTGCTCAGGAGGCATGGTGCTGTCCTTTCAGCGTCGTTCCCGCCAGTCCCCGTATTCCATGTACACCCGGGTTCTGTCCGCCACGGTCTTTCCGCAGAGGCGTTCCACCAGGTACAACGACAGATCGATGCCCGCGGAGATTCCTTCGGAGGTGCAGATCCGTCCGTTGTCGGTAAAGCGAAGATCCTCCCGGATGATCGCTCGGGGAGCGACCTCGCGGAGCTTGGGAAGAACCTCGTGGTGCGTGGTGGCCTCCAGACCGTCCAGAAGCCCTGCCGCGCCGAGGATGCACGCGCCGGAGCAGACCGAGAAGGTGAGTTCGCACCGCGCCGTAACATCGCGTACCCAGGCGAGGACGTTTTCCTTGTGCATTTCCGTCTTCGATCCCGCGCCTCCCGGCACCACGAGCACATCCACGGGGGGATGGTCGGCAATCCCGAAGTCCGCGAGGACCCGGAGTCCGTTCACGGCCCGGACGACCCGGGCGGTCTCGCCGATGGTGAGGACCTTGAAGAGGGTCCAGCCGCTCAATTCGCCCGTCACGGCGAACACCTCGAAGGGACCGGCGAAATCCAGCACTTCCATGTCGTCGAAAACGTAGATTCCAACTGTGCGCATTTTTTTCCTCCCTCTCTTGCGTCGGGCGGCCTCTCCGGGACGCCTCTCCGGAATGTTGTGGTGCCGTGCCCGAGGTGCTTGGCGGCGTGGAAAGGAAACGTCGTCCCCGTGCCCGTTTGTCTGGAGAACGAGGATCTCGGCGGGAAGGCGGGAGCATCGGCCTGAAACGTCGTCTCCGTCCGCTTGTCTGGAGAACGAGGGGGTTGCGAAGAGCCTTCCGCATCGGAGGAGCTCCCTCTGCCGGGGATTTTCGTGTGCTTCCGCGCTTTTCGGGAGCGCGGCGTTCTTCTCCGGGGGCAGCGGCGGTGCGCGCAGCACCGCCGGTTCGGACGGTCTCACCGGATGGTTTGCGCCTCGGCAGGCGTTTTTAGGCGCCGTTCCGCGGCGACGGTGCCGAGAACGAGGAGCAGCACCACGAGAAGAACCCATTTGGGGGAGAAGGCGAAGATGGCGAAGAACGCTCCGGCGAGGAGCAGGGAGCAGACCTTCGCCGTCGGGGACGGGAGCAGTTTCGCCCCCGCGAGGACGGCGAGCCCGGCATTGCAGATCAAAAAGGCGTTGGCGACTTCCACCGCGCCTTCGAGGGAAAAGAATCCCTGCCCCTGTACAAAGAGGACGATGCCGTGACAGGCCGCGAGAAAGAGCACCGCCGAAGCGGGAGCACCCAGGGCGTTCTTTCGGGCGAAGAGGCGGGGAAGGTGCCCTTCCTCGCCCTGGGCAAGGAGCAGGCGCGCCACGCCTCCCACGAACATGATGTAGGTGCAGCCGCAGAGAAGAAGCGCCAGGATGCCCAAAAGCGGCGCGGCGGCGGTGCCGAAGAGCGGCTCAAGGATGGCCGCCATGGTCAGGGGAGTTCCGGCATGCGGCGGGACCGCGAACTGAAGCGCTCCCACCGCCGTGCCGTAGATCACCGCCACCGCGAGGAAGGCGAGCGTCACCGCCCTCGGGACGGTGCGGCGGGGGGTTGCGATCTCCGGTGTGTAGTTGCCGAGGATCTCCCACCCGATGATGGCCCAGAAGAGAAGGAGCAGCAGCGATCCGAAGGACGACGGATCGGCGGCGGCGGCCGCATTCAGTGTGCGTTCCAGGATCTGCGTGTCCGGGGCGGTGGCCAGGGCATAGGCGCCGCCGGTGACGAGGATTCCCGCGACGAAGGTGGACGCCCAGAAGGAAAGGCTTCCCACGAAGGAGATGTTGCAGAGCAGAACGCCCGCGCACAGGGCGAGGAGAAGCGCCGAAATCATTCCCGGGGCTCCCCAAAGGCCCGGGAGGATCGGTGCGAGATAGCGCTCCGCCGTGCGGAGCACCGCCGTCGGGCCGAAGCAGACGGCGATGGTGAGGAACCAGGCGCAGAGGTTTCGCAGGGGCATGCCGAAGGCCACCCGAACGGCTCCGACGAGGCCGTCGCTTCCGGGGTAGCGGATCGCCAGCGCTCCCGTGATCCAGGCGAAGAGCCCCATGAGAACCAGCGTGACCCCCCAGGCGAGAAGAGCCGGATCTCCCACCCGCTCCAGCGCCAGCGGAGGGAGCAGGATGATTCCCGATCCGAGCACCGGACCCACGAGAAGCCCGCTCAGTGACAGCGCGTTCAGGCGCCGTGAGGATGTTTCCTTCATGTCGGTCCACCTCCGAATAGTGTGCGCTTCCCTCTTCGGAAGCGTTGTCACTATACGGGATAGGGTTCGATTGGTAAAATTGAACATAGTGATAAGAGCCATCGAAAAAATCGATGATTTGCCGGGTGCCGTCGAGGGTGGACCTTTTCGGGAGGGAAAGCTTTCCGCCCCGGACGGCGGGCCTCCGGAGTGTCTGCCTGGCGCCGGAGCGGGCGGAAATTTCCGGGAACGGGAGACAGAAAGGACGGAGAAGCGGTCATGGACACACGTTATGTCGCCACGTTTCGCAAGGTTGCTGCGCTGGGGGGGTTCACCCGTGCGGCGGAACAGCTCGGATACACCCAGTCCACCGTTTCCACCCAGATTCAGGCCCTGGAGGAAGAGGTCGGCCTGCCCCTCTTCGAGCGGTCCGGGCGCCGGGTGCTTCTCACCTCCGCGGGAAAACGTTTTCTGCGCTACGCCGAGGAAATGATGGCCCTGGAGGAACGCATTCGGAACATGGCCGGCGAGGAAGGAAAAATCCACGGAGAACTCGCCATCGCCGCGGGAGAATCCGTCACGGTGTACCGGTTGAACGGTGTCCTGGAGACCTACCGGCGAAGCTTTCCTGGGGTTTCCCTGAGCCTCCGCAATTCCCAGTGTCCCATCATGATCGACTGGCTTCGCCGGGGCGAGACGGATCTGGTGGTGCTCATTTCCCAGCCCGTGCGGCTGCCCGACCTGGAGGTGGTCACCCTCGTGGAGGAACCCATGCTCTTCGTCGCCGCCGCGGGAACGGACGAGGACCTGCTGGAGCGCGCTCTGGCGGCACGGCGCCTCGATGCCTGCCTCATCGTCACCGAGCAGGGGTGCAGTTATCGCCTTTTCATGGAGCATTTCTTCCGCGAGCGGGGCATTCTGCCGGACAAACAGATGGAATTCTGGAGCATGGAGGCCATCAAGCGCTGCGTCGAGAGCGGCCTTGGAATTTCCTTTCTTCCCCGCATGGCCGTTCGGGAGGAACTTGCCTCGGGGCGCATGACGGCGCTCCGGTGCGATGCCGAGCTGGAGCGTTTCGTCACCCAGATCGCCTGGCGGCGCAACGGGTGGATCTCTCCGGCGGCGAAGGAGTTCGCCCGCATCTGCATCGACGCCGCCCGGGAATGGCAGTGACGCCAAACGGGGGTGTTACGGAGCCGTAGGGCTTGCGTCTCTTATGGAAAGCGTATGGAGCAGGGGGCGGTTTGGATCACCGCCCAGGGAGAGCGAGGCTCTTGTCAAGGAGGAACGACATGGCTGTTTCGGTTCTGCTCGCGGATGATCATCCCCTCACTCGTTCCGGAATCGCCGCGTTCCTCCGGGAACAGGCTCCGGAACTGGAACTGGTCGGAGAGGCCGAGGATGGCGTCGAGGCGTGGCGCCTTCTCGTCGCCACCCGGCCCCAGATAGCGCTTCTGGACATTCGCATGCCCGGGGAGGACGGCATCGCCCTGGCCCGAAAGCTTCGCGCCGAGGGAGTTCCCACCCGGGCGATCATGCTCACCGCCTACAACGCCCAGGGGTACGTGCTCGCGGCGCTCGCCGCAGGGGCAAAGGGGTTCGTGGTCAAGTCCTCGGCGGTGAGGGAACTGCAGCGGGCCATCGACGTGGTGATGAGCGGCGGCATGTACCTCGACTCCCAGATCTCCCATGTGGTGGGTGCGGAGAACGTGCTGGTGGAACCCCTCACGGAGCGGGAACGGGAGGTGCTGCTCCTCGCCTCCCGGGGACTCTCCATGAAAGAGACGGGAGCGGTGCTCCATATTGCGGAGCGCACCGTCCAGGCTCATCTCGGGTCCGCCTACGGCAAGCTCGGGGCGAAGAACAAGACCGAGGCGCTTCTTCTGGCGATCAAGCACGGCATGCTGCTTCTGGACGAGCTGCTGGAGGACGGGGAGCCGTGAGGCGGCACCTGCTCCTGATCCTTTCCTTCTGGGTGGCGCTTCCCATGTTCGTGGTCTTCGCCCTCTCGGGAATCGCCCTCATGCGGCAGAAGCAGGCCGTGGAGTCCCTCGCGGCGACCTACGCGGCGAATCTCGCGGAGAGCATCGCCGCCTCCTGGAAGGACAACCAGGCCGCTCTGCAGAACGGCTCGGGCAGGAGGGGGCACGCGGTCGGTCCCGGAACGGAATCGCCCCCGAGAGGCGAGTCGCCCCGCCCTCCCGAAATTTCCCCCGGCGGGGAGTCGTTCGTCCCGCCTCCGGAGTCGCATTCCTCCATGCCCCTGCGCATGCGGGAGATGATGGAGCGGCGGCGGCAGGAGCGCCTTTTTGCCGAGGGGCCTCCCGTTCCCGGGTGGGTCGCCCTGACGACGGCGGAGGGGGGCTTTCTGCGGGGATCGCCCGGGGCCGCCGAGGCGTTTCCCGCCGTGGCGGAGCACCTCCGGTCGCTGCCGAAGGACCAGGTCACCTCTTCCGCCCCCGCCCGGATCCGGAGTCCCTTGGGGGAGCGGTTCACCGTCGCGTTTGCATCCCCGGAGGACGGGCGGTTCGTCATCGTGGTCGCCGTGTCGGTCCCTCGCATGCTCGGGCCTCTGGGGCACCAGGGGACGCTCTGGGCCGTGCTGGTGCTGGCCATGGCCGCGCTGGGGCTGGTGGCGGTGTGGTTTCAGTGGCGGTGGCTCGTCCTCCCTCTGCGCCGTCAGGCCGGAGAGGTGAAGGAACTGCGCTGGGGAGAGGAGCGGCTCGCCCCGCCCCGGGGCTTTCTTGTCGAGGAAATGCACGACCTCGGGGAGGCGCTTTCACTCCTCTCCGGCGCGGCGGTGGAAAAGGAGGAACTGCAGCACCGCTACGTGGGGGACATCCTCGCTGCCCAGGAGGAAGAGCGGAGCCGCATCGCCCGGGATCTCCACGACGGCCCCCTGCAGATCGTCTCCTCCCTGATCCAGCGGGTGCAGCTCGCCCGTCTCGCCGGGGGCGCCCGGAAGGTCGAGGCGCCCTTGGGGAACGATGCGTCCTCCGCGGATGCCCGGGAAGAGCATCTCGCCCGGGCCGAGGATGCCGCCGGCTTTGCCCTGGCGGAGCTGCGGGGGATCTGCGATGCCCTTTCCCCGCCCTGGATTGATCTTGGATTGCTTCAGGCCATGGAAGAACTGGGAAATCGTCTTGCCCGGAGCTTCGGCGTGACCGTGACGGTGACGGGCGAGGGGGGGCTCGACTGTTCGAGGGATCGCGTGCTCGCCCTCTTCCGGATCTTTCAGGAGGGGGTGGCCAATGCGGTGCGCCATGGCGGCGCGACGCACCTGCGGCTGCACCTCGTGGGCACGGAGGATGGAGTCTGTTTCGAGCTGCGGGACGACGGTTCGGGTGTTCCCGGCGGCCTCGATCCGGAAAAACTTCGCGCCGCGGGGCATCGTGGGGTGGTGGGCATGATGGAGCGGGTCGCTTTCTTCGGCGGCACTTTTTCCCTTGCCGCCGCTCCCGAGGGCGGAAGCGTCCTGCAGGTTCTTCTTCCCGGAGGGAACGGGGGGAGGATCTAGCGGAAAGGGGATGGGCTGGGCGCTCCTCGGAGCACCTCTTTGTTTCCGGGACACGTCCCGGAAGTGCAAAAGCAAGGTCCTTGCGCCGTCTCCTTGCGTGAGTCCGGGGTTTCTTTTCTCTCCGGGGAACGTGGAAAGCGCGGTCTCCCCTCACTCCGACAGAATCCGGAAAAAGTTTTCCCCCCGGAGGAGGGATGCGACGCGGGGCACCGGTGCCGGACGGATTTTCGGCGGTTGCCCCTGTCTGTGCGAAGGTCTCCGAGGGAACGGGGTGGGGTTTTCTGTTTCGGAAAGGCTTTCCGTCAGGGAAGGGGGATCTTTCCCAGATCACCCAGAATGGAGACGATCCGGGGGGCCGCTCGGTCGCTCAGATCGAGCACGGAGGTGGTTATCTGCATTCCCGCCGTGTCGTGCCAGCTCGTCTCCGAAACGAGCACCCGGGGACGTATCAGATCGCGTCCCGCGGAGGCGAGGACGATGCCGACCCGCCCGTCGGAGAGTTCCACCACCGAGCCGGGAGGAAAGAGACCGATGGCGGCGAGCAGCGTCTGGACGATGTGCGGATCGAAATGGTCCCCCGCGTGGTCCACGAGGAGATTCAGCGCCTGGCGTTTTGCGGAAGGCTCTTTGTAGACTCGTTTGGAGGTGAGGGCGTCGAAGACGTCCGCCACTGCGCCGACCCTTCCGAGAAGAGGGATCTCACTGCCGCTGAGGCGGTCGGGATAGCCGCCTCCCTGCCAGCGTTCGTGGTGGGAACGGATGACACTCAGGATGAGGGGATCCGTCACGCCACCTCGTTGGGCCAGTTCCTCTCCCCAGAGGGCGTGATTCCGCATGATGGAGAACTCTCGGTCGTCCAGTTTGGCGGGCTTGTTCAGGATCTCCAGGGGGACCCTCGCCTTGCCAAGATCGTGAAGAAGCCCTCCCGTTGTGGCTGCTTCCACCAGGTCCGTCCGGTCGGGAAAGAGCCTGGAGGCGAGAAAGCCCGTGAGAAGCGCCACGTTGAGGGAGTGCACGTAAGTGTACTCGTCGGCGTCCCGTACCGCCGCGAGGGAAAAAAGAATCTGGGGCGTCCGGGAGAGTTCCCGGGCGAGAAGGCGTCCCGTAGCGGCGAGGTCCGTGAGATCCTCCTCGGCCCCTCCGGTCTCGTACATGCGTTCGAAGACCTCGCCGATCTGGCGCACGGTCTTCATCGCAAGTTCCGGATCCACTCTGGCTACGGGAATCTCACCTTGGCGGAGCAGATTCTCCAGCTCCTCCACGGAGATGGAGAGTTCCTCCCGAACGAGGAGTGTGTCCACGCCCTGTCGCAGCAGGTTTTCCGAGACCGCCGCCGCATCCCCGTTCCAGGGATAGACCGATCCTCTCGGAAGAAGGAGGGCTCCGTCCTTTCCCACCACGTCCTCGGCGAGAATTCCCTTGCATTGATGCATGTTCGAGACAGCAACGCGTCGCACCACGTACACCGGGACACTCCCCCTCTTCCCGAAGCGTTTCTTCAATTCATGTCGAGCGGAGAATCTTTTTTGAACACCATTGTAAAGATTTTGCTTTTTTTCTGCCAGAGCAGGAATGCTCTTTGAACAGGGGCCTTTTTGCCCAGTTGGAAGCGGTGTCTTTTGTCGGTCGTGTCGTGGTGTTCCGAAAGAGGCGGGGCGTCGGGGTTTCTTTGCCGTATGCGTCACGTGGTGAAAAGGCTGTCATGGCGAGCGGCGACCAGATGTGTGCGTCACATTGTGCAAAAAGGTTTTCATGGTGTTCGGCGGGAGTCTGCGGCGATGAGCCGCACTTTTCCAGGAGTGCCTTTTTGTGTTCGAGTGACAGATTTCTGTCGGGGGGCGGATGCCCGCGGCGTTTCTTTTGCGGCGCAGGGTATTCGTGGGGCGGATTTCCGGAATCCGCGGCGGGTGATGCGCCTCTTCGTTTATAATGGAATGCAACAGCGCGGCGCGGCGGCATGTTCCCCCGAAAGGCGAGGGGCACGGTGCGCCGAAGCAATTCTGCGGTGGGGGTGCGGACTCCCTCCCGCGGGAAAGGAAATGTCCCCTCGCCCATTCGACATGAAGGAGGAGTGCGGTATGGCACGGAACACTCGGAAAGAGCAGTCGGGAACGGGCGCGTGCGTTTCCGCGGAAAATGCGGCGCGCAGGGCGAAAGCGCCAGGAGATCGGGTGTGGGGGATCTGGCTTGCGGCGGTCTTTCTCTTCGTCCTGTTGTGGGGAAGTGGCGCCGACGCGGCCCGGCTCACCATTCTCCACGTGAACGACACGCACGGGCACTCCTGGCCCTTCAATGCCGGGGGCGCGCCCGACGTGGGGGGCTTCGCACCCATGGCCACGCTGGTGAAGGCCATCCGGGCCGAAGTCGAAGCCGCGGGAGGCCACGTGCTCTTTCTCCACGCCGGGGACATCAATACGGGCGTGCCGGAATCGGACATTCAGTCCGCCATTCCGGACATCGTGGCGCTCAACATGCTCGGCCTGGACGCAGTCACCCTCGGCAATCACGAGTTCGACAATGCCAGAGACACGCTCTACCGGCAGCGGCGTTTCGCCCGCTTTCCCTTTCTTGCCTCGAACATCGTGAGCGGCGACGAACTCCCCTTCGATGCACCTCTGATCAGGGAGTTCGGCGACGTGACCGTTGCGGTGTACGGTCTCACCACCGAATCCACACCCATTGCCACCGATCCGGAGAACACGAAGGGGCTTGTCTTCCGGAACGCCGTCGAGGTCTCCCGGGCGCTCGTGCCTCTTCTGGCGAAGAGCGCGGACGTGGTGGTTGCCCTGACCCACCTGGGATGGCCCGCCGGCGCCGAGGACGAGGGGATCACCACATCGAAAGCCCTCGCCGAGGCAAAGGTCCCCGGCCTCGACGTGATCGTGGACGGGCACTCCCACACCCTTTTCGACGACCTGCAGCGCGTGGGCGATGCCATCGTCGTGCAGGCGGGAGCCTACGGGGAATATCTCGGGCGTCTGGATCTGGAGGTGGAGCAGGGCCGGATCGTCGCCGCGACGTGGAAGGCGCTTCCCATCAACGTGAAGAAGGAGATCGGAAAGGACGCGGCGGGGAAGGCTGTCTACGGGCTCGTGGGGGATTCCGTTCCCGCCGATCCGGAGGTCGCCACGGCGCTGGACTATTTCGCCGAGGTCGGCTCCGAGGGGCTCGACAGAAAAGTGGGCGAGACGAAGATCCTGCTCGACGGCGAGCGCGACCATGTGCGGAGCGGCGAGACGAACCTCTCGCACCTCCTCACCGACGCCATGCGCTGGAAGACCAACGCCAGTGTGGCCTTTCTCAACGGAGGCGGCATCCGCGCCTCCATCCCCGAAGGGGACATCTCCTACCGAAGTGTGCTCACGGTGCTTCCCTTCGGGAACACCCTCTACGCGCTCGATCTTTCCGGCGAGGATCTGCAACGTTTTCTGGACGCCGCCGCAAAGGTCTCCGCGGGCAAGGGCGGCTTCCCGCATTTTTCCGGCCTGACCGCCACCTTCGCGGACGGAACGGCCAGGGACATTCTCGTGGACGGAAAGCCCCTCGACAAGGCGAAGCAGTACCGCCTCGTCACCCTGAGCTTCCTGGCGAACGGCGGGGACGGTTATTCGGTGCTCAGGGAAATCAAGGACGCGGTGGGGCGTGGCTACGACACGGGATACACGGACGCGGACGTTTTCGTGGACTACCTGAGCTACCTGGGCGTCGTGGAGAAGACGGCGGAGGAGCCGCGCATCCGCCGGTAAAAACGAGCGTGCCGACGCTTCCTTTGGAAGGATGCCGCAGGGACTTCGAAGCCTTTTGCTCCTTGGAGTCTTCACTTGAGAGGAACGGTGGCAAGAAGCGTTCCTCTCAAGTGTCGCGGAACGTGATGATCAAAAGAGAGTTTCTGTAGTTTCTCCCATGCGAACCTTTGTATCTCCTCTATAGAATACGTATGCTTTCCGAGGCGTTCTCTTCTGAAGAAGCGCGATTTTTGAGGAGGTGAGAGGATGCGGCGCGATACGTCGGGACGTCCTATGCTGCGATCGTTGATCCTTTGGGGAGCGCTTTTCTTTGGGGCGATGGCCTTTGTCGCTCCTGGAGAGGCGGGAGAGCAGGAAAAACTTTTGGTGTGCGGTCCCTGTAGCTCCGCCTTTTTGCCCACGGCGTCCAGGGTTGTGGAGGAACTTGGGCTTTCCGACAGAATTCTCGTGAAACGGTTGTGTGCGTCAAGCTGATAACGCTCGAACAGTGCTGTGGAGAATTCTCCGTTGCGGTCTCTGGGAATCCGCAGTTCCAGCTTGCCGATTTGCGTGACCAGACTTCGGGTAGAGTAGCCTGACCGATAACCCGTACGTTCTGTGTTGCGCTCATGTCGTTCGGCTCCAAGGAGTTCCGTCATTTCCCCGTCAAGGATTTCTTGCAGCACTTCCTTCATCAGGGTCTTCAGGGCGTCCGTTTCGTTCCCGAAAAGGGCTTTCATTCCAGCGAAACGACTGCTATGCTTCTTTCCGGTCATGGTGTATCGCCTCCTAAGGGCTTGGGTTGCTTGTGCGCTGCAGACAACCTACACCATGACCTTCTTTCTTTGAATCCCCCTCCGCAAGCACTTTTTGCACACTCTTTAGAGCATAATCGTTGCATCCGCGACGGCCCGGGAGAGACTATAGTTTCTGAGCCGTCGGAACGGCAGCTATGAGTGCCGTTTCGACGTGGGAAGGCCGGAGGCTCTCTACGGAGGGGCGTAATACGGAAACCCCGGGGAGGAGTGTGCACTCCTCCCCGGGGTCTTTCGTGGTGGTGTTCCCGTTCTGCTCGCTTCGGTCTGGCGTTTCGCCTCAGGCGGTCTCGATCCAGTCGAGGCCGAGCCTGCAGAGGGTGTCTTTTTCGGGCAGGCCCGTCTCCCGGTCCCATCCCATGGCGTCGTAGAAACTGTCCAGGGCGACGGCGAGGTTCACCTTTTCACCGGCGCCCCGGCCATCCCGTCCGGGCTCGTCGGTGAAGCGCGCTGGAAGCGAATCGTCCTTGCGGGAGAATCCGAACCGGGCGTTGATGAGGCGTTCCAGGTTGATCACTGCCTCGGCCCGCTGGAGCAGCTCTTCCTTCGAGACGGGACGCCCCAGGGCACAGCTCAGCAATTTTGCCCAGGTGGAGGGTTTCACCGCGAGGGTGATGGAGGCGAACAGGCATGTCCCGAGCAGGTTCGTGGCCATGCAAAGTTCCTGGAAAGGTTTGACCCATCCCTTGTTACCGTCCTCGGTAAAACTGATGTCTCCCAGGATGTCCAGCTCGGGCTCCCTGTAGCCGAAGGCGTCGATGCTGGAGGCATAGGGGCGCAGGTGATCCGCTCCCCGGGGGGAAACGGCGTGGACCACCGCCTCGCCCTTGCTGGCCCGAACGCCGTCGGCGGCCATCTCCAGCCCTTTCACGTGCATGGCGGCCTTCTCCGCGTCCTTGCCGAGGCGCTCGGCGGCTCGTTTCACCCCCTCGGCGAGGAGGTCCCCCAGTCCTTCCCGGCGGGCGATCTTGGGCACGAGGTCGAGCATTCCCTTGACATCGCCGAAGGCGAGGGACATCCCCCAGTCGGCCTCCTTCAGGACTCCTGTCTCGAACCACTCCATGGCGGTGGCCACGGCCTGTCCGGTGGAGATCACGTCGAGGCCGAGGTCGTTAGCCCAGTGGTTTGCCGCGGTGATGGCCTCCAGATCGGTGATTTCGCACTTGCTGCCGAAGGCTGCCACGGTCTCGTACTCGGGGCCGCCACCCTCGAGTCCTTCGAAGGGGCCCTTGCGAATGCGGGTGTGTCGCCCGCAGGCGATGGAACACCCCGAGCAGGCGTAGGGCTTTACCTCAAGCGTTTCATGGTAAGCCTTGTGCCCGAGGAGGGACCGGCTTTCGGGAAACTCGTCCCGCTGCCAGTTTCGGGTGGGGAGGATCCCCAAGCCTTCGATGGCGTCGTAGAAGGAGGGGGTACCGAAGGGATGCAGCTCCTCCCGGACGAAGGTCTCGGCGAAGAGTTCCTCCCGGGCCGCCTTGGCGGCTTCACGGAGTTCCTCGGGATCGGCGATGGGGAGCGTTTTCGTCCCCCGTATCGCCACGGCCTTGAGTTTCTTGCTCCCCATGACGGCGCCGGGACCGCCCCGCCCAAAAGCGCGGTGCTTGTCCGTCATGATCGCGGCGAAGCGGACCAGGTTCTCTCCCGCGGGGCCGATGGAGGCCACCTGCCATCCCGAGCCGTCGAGCCGTGCCTTCACGGCGTCCTCCGTCTCGGCGACGCCCTTGCCCCAGAGATTCGACGCATCCTCCAGACGTGCCGCACCGTCGTCCACGACGAGGATCTTCGGGGACGACGCGGCGCCGGTGATCACCAACAGATCCACGCCGCTCCGCTTGAGTGCTGGACCGAAGTGCCCTCCGCCGTTGGAGGCCCCCAGCGTTCCTCCCGCAGGCGAGCGGAAGAAAGCCACACACCGCCCGCTGCAGGGCGCGGCTGTTCCGGAAAGCGGTCCTGCGGCGAAGATCAGGGGGTTGTCCGGCCCGAGTGGATCCGGTCCTTCCGCCGCGAGATCCAGAAAGAGCCTCGCCGCGACACCCTCGCCGCCCACATAATCCCGGAACCATTCCTCCGGAAGCCCGCGGATCTCCGCTGTGCCGTCGCTCAGGTTCACGAACAACGCCTTGCACCAGTTCCCCTTCATGCCTTTTCCCCCTCCTGTGCGGATGTCTCCGCCGGGGAATGCGCGGTCCTCCGGCGGAGCCTGTGCAGTGTCATTGTACGCCATCACGAGGGTTTCACTCAACGGTGTCTTCATGGCGAAGGGGGAAAGAATGGGTTATAATCGGCCTTGCCGAATCGGTGTCCTCGTTTGCCCGCCGAAAGAGGAATCCGCGTCCCTGCGGACCCGAAGCCGGCGGAGTGGATGCGGGTTCCGCAGAGACGCCCGTCTTCGGGAGGAGGAGCAGGCATGGATGTCCTGGAACTCTATCGCATTGCCACGGAACGCGTTCCCGCCTATCGAAGGTTTCTCGGGGAACGGCTCGGCGCCGTTCCCGCCGTCGCCACCCTGGAGGACTTCTCCGTCCTGCCCTTCACGGACAAGGAAAGCTACATCAAACGGTACGCCCTTGAGGAGATCTGCCTCGACGGGACGCTTCGGGGCAAGCACGTGCTCTGCCGGAGTTCCGGAACCTCCGGAAAGGCCACCTACTGGCCGCAGTTGCCCGAGCAAGAACGTTACGTGGCGGACTATCTCCTGAGCGATCTGGAGGAATCCTTCGCGGTGAGCGTCAATCCCGCGCTGGTGATCGTGGCCCTGGGGCTCGGTTCGTGGATCAGCGGTGAACTCACCACCTGGGGGCTGCGAAACCTGGGGGTCCAGGGCGGAAACATCACCCTCGTCTCGCCGGGACTGAACATGGAAGAGACGGTGGAGATTCTGGAAACCTTCTCTCCCCGCTTCGCCCAGACGGTGATCTACACCTATCCGCCCTTTGCGAAGACGCTCCTCGATCTGGCGGAGCAGAAGGGTATTCCCCTGAAGGAGTTGCGCATCGCCTTCCGCCTCGCCGGAGAAGGCTACTCCGAGATCTTCCGGAGTGCGCTGAACCGGCGCATGGGACGGAACGAGGGGGATCTGTCCTCCGTTCTCTCGGGGTACGGTGCCACGGATTTCGGCAGCGCCGGCAAAGAGACGCCTTTGTGTGCGGCCATCAAACGGCTGCTCTTCGAGAACGACCTTGCGGAAGCGGTGCTGGGGAGACGGGAGATTCCCTCCCTCTGCCAGTATGATCCGGAAAGCCATTTCCTCGAAACGGACCAGGAGGAGCTGGTGGTCTCCCGCTACCAGGCGGTTCCTCTGGTGCGGTACCGCACGGGGGACCGGGGTGTTCTTCTTGGATACGACGACCTTCTGGGCCGTCTCGCCGCGGCGGGGGCGGATCCTCTGGCGTTGCTCGAACACCGGGGCATATCGCACGAGACGGTGCGTCCGCTCCCCTTCGTGCTGGTCTGGGGACGCATCGACGGAGGAGTCACCTTTTTCGGCGCCAATATCCTCGTCTCCCAGGTGAAGGAAGTGTTCGAGAGCCACCCTGAGCTGGCAAGGCTCTTTACGGGGGATTTCAGCCTTCGCAAGACCGAGGACGAGCGGCTCGACCCCGTCCTGGAGATTCTGGTGGAGCCCCGTCACGGTGTTGATCCCGATCTCGGCACGGCGGCGCGGCTCGTCGCCCGGGGGCTCGAAGAGCGCTCCACGGAGTTCGCCACGGTGCGGAAGACCCAGGGGGACAAGGCGCTGCCGCGGTTGGTGCGGGCTCCGTCGGGGTTCTTCGCGGGGCACCACAAGATCCGCTACGTTTCCTGAGGAAGGAACGCCATGCCCGCCCGCGGGGCGGTGGCGCCGGGCGGGCCGTCATTCCGGAGACGTGTCCGGCCCCGGTTCTTTCAGCGCCCGCACTGCCGAGAGCAGTTCGTTCCGGATGGAGTCGTCCAGGCAGGAGAGAAGCCTTCCCAGGCAGCGAAGGGAAAGGGAATAGTAGACGTTGAGTCCCTCCTTACGGTCCCGGATGACCCCGGCGCTGCGGAGCACCGCGAGGTGCTTGCTGATGGTGGTCCGGTCGAAGGGGAACTCCGCGGCGATCTCGCAGACGCAGCGCTCTCCCTCGATGAGGCGTTCCGCGATGGCGAGGCGCACCGGATGGGCCAGCGCCTTGAAGACGGAACTCTTGCGTTCGAGGAGATAGTCGTTCATGGGATGGACCTCCCGGAAGAAGGATGAGACGGCTGTTTTTTGTGGCTTTCGTGGCTATGGTACCACGTGAAGATTACCGAGAAAACCGGCGTCGCCTGACAGGATCCGCTCTGTTTTCCGGGACGGGGTTCGGCGGAATCGGGTGGTTTTTCCCGGCGGTCGTTCCGGGGAGCGGAGGATGAAGCGCGCATGCGGATTCTGGCGCTTGCAAGGGATATTCCGGGAACGCCCCCCGAGGTGTCTCCCCATCTCGACGCCGAGGCCCTCCGCGTCTGAGAGCTGCATCAGGCGGGACTTCTGCGGGAGATCTACTTCAGAGCTTCCCGTCGGGATGCGGTGCTTCTTCTGGAGTGCGCCGGCGAGGCGGAAGCCCGGGATCTCCTCGCCTCGCTTCCCCTCGTCAGGAAAGGGCTGATCACGTTCGAGGTGATTCCTCTGGTGCCCTGCGACGGCTTCCCGAGGCGTTTCCGTTAGCGTTTCGTTGTCTGGAAATGGCTTGGCAGCGTGTATAATGATGGTGCCGCAGAGTCGTTCCCGCTCTCGGAAGTGCCCGCATGGGGCGGGGAGCGTGCGGGGCATCCGCCGGAAGAGGTGTAGTGATCCATGGATCAGCAGGACAAGACGACCCTCCGTCACTTCAAGGTCACGGCGATTCCCTTTGTGGCTATCTTTTCCCTCATTCTCGTTCTCAGCTACATGGTGGCCGTTCCTCTCGCGTCGCCCCTCGCCTGGGCGGCGCTGTTCTCCTTTTTCATGCACCCCCTGTATTCCCTGCTTTCGGAGAGGCTCTTCCGGGGACGGTTTCGGAACATTGCCGCGGCGCTTGTCACCGGAGCGATCCTCCTGCTCATCGTCATCCCCGGCGTCTTCGCGGGGACCATGCTTGCCCGGGAAGTGCTCCGCAACTACGGGCGCATCCTCGACCTGATGGTCGAGTTCTCCGGCTCCCTCGACGTGGCGGACCTGAAGGCGTTCCTTCCCCAATGGCTCGCTTCCCGCATCGGCCCCTTGGGAGACTATGTGGACTTTCTTCGGGACAATCTGCAGCAGGCGGGGGGATGGACCGCGTCCCGCCTGGCCGCTCTTTCCCGCGCGTTTGCCCAGAACGTGTTCGGTCTCGTGTGGCAGCTTGTGGTCATCACCGTGGCCTCCTTCTTCATGACCCGGGACGGCCATCTTATTGTGGAATACATCGAGGCGGTCCTTCCCCTCTCCGAGGAGGAACGCCTTGCGGTGATGAACCGGGCGAGAAAGCTGCTCCGCGCCGTGGTGTACGGCATCACCTTCACCGCGGCGATCCAGGCCGTTCTCGGCGCGACGGGATGGGCCTTCGCGGGGCTTCCCACGCCGATGCTCTTCGGCATCCTCATGTTTCTCTTCGCCATGATTCCCTTCGTGGGAACGCCTCTCGTGCTCGTTCCCGGATCCCTGTACCTTCTCGCCACAGGAGAGACGCGCACGGGGCTGCTTCTCCTCGTCTGGAGCCTCGGCGTGGTGAGCACCGTGGACAACTTCATCCGTCCCCTCTTCATTTCCGAGGGAAGCGGCGCCCACATTCTCATCGTCTTCATCGGCGTCATCGGCGGTCTCGCCGCCTGGGGGTTTCTGGGAATCTTCCTTGGACCTCTCGTGATCTCCCTCTTCGTGTTCTTCCTGGATAGCTACCGGAGGATCCTGGAGATTCAGCGGCGCCAAGAGGCGGAGCGCCCCGCGGCGGCGCGGAAGTGAACCGCCGGATGCGAAAGGGCACGCCTGCGGCAAACGGGTGCGCCTTGGGCCGTGTTGTGTGAGTGCTTTTTCTTCGAAATGCAGGGCCTGCGCCCTGAAAAAAAGCCATTGAGCACGAGAAGGAGTTGGTGTGGATGGAATCCGATCCCGCATCTATGGAGTTGTTCCTCGTGGTTCTTCTCATCGCTTTGAACGGATTGTTCGCCATGACGGAGATCGCCGTGATCACGTCCCGGAAAGCACGCCTGGAGCAGCGGGCCGCGGAGGGGGACACGGGTGCCCGGAAAGCCCTGGAGATCGGCGAAGATCCGACGCATCTGCTGTCGGCGATCCAGGTGGGGATCACCCTCGTGGGTATTCTGACGGGATATGTGGGGGGCGCCTCCCTGTCGAGGGCGCTCGCGCCCTTTCTGCGGGATCTGCCCTTCCTGGGGGCCTACGCGAGGCCCGTGGCCACGGTGCTGGTGGTGGCGCTCATCGCCTACGCGACGCTCGTCTTCGGCGAACTCGTTCCCAAGCGCATCGCCCTCAACGCTCCGGAGCGGCTCGCCTCCCTTCTCGCCCGTCCCATGTGGCTCTTCTCCCGCATCACGCTCCCGGCGGTGACCTTTCTCAGCGTCTCCACAAAGGCGGTGCTTCGTCTCTTCGGCGCGGGAGATGCGCCGGAACACGGCGTGACCGAAGAGGAAATCCGCCTCGTTCTCGCCGAGGGAACGGCGAGCGGCGCCGTGGAGGCGGAGGAGAAGGATCTCATCGAGCGCATCATCGACCTGGGGGAGCGCACGGTCGGTCGGGTCATGACCCCCCGGACCCGGGTCGTCTGGATCGACGTGGAGGAACCGGGTCCGGAGACCTTCGACCTGATTCTCCAGAGCGGCTATTCGCGCTTTCCCGTCTGCGCGGGCAACCTCGACAAGGTGCTCGGAGTCGTGCACGTGAAGGACGTTCTTCGCTCCGAGATGGGGCGGGACAACTTCGATCCGTCGAAGGTGCTGCGGAACACGCTTTTCGTTCCCCAGCACGCGAGTTTTTTCGACGTGCTGGAACGCTTCAAAGCCTCGCGCATTCACGAGGCGGTGGTCATCGACGAATACGGTGGGGTCTCGGGCTTCGTCACGGTGCACGACATCACCGAGGAGATCGTGGGGGACCTCCCCTCGGCGCACGAGGCGGACGAGCCGAAGATCGTCTCCCGGGGCGACGGCGTCTGGCTCGTGGACGGTCTGCTCCCCGTGGAGGAGCTGAAGCGGCACTTCGCCCTGGGAAAACTGCCCGACGAGGAGGAGGGACTCTACCAGACCGTGGGCGGGTTTGTGGTGGCCTTTCTCGGGTCCATTCCCGCCGAGACGGATGCCTTCGAGTGGAGGGGATGGCGCTTCGAGGTGGTGGACATGGACGGCATGCGGGTGGACAAGGTGATGCTCACCCTCGTTCCCCCCGCCGAGGAGGACGAAGAGGAAGAGGAAACTGCAGGGAAGATGTGATTTCGTCTTTTCGGTAACACTGTCCGGATCGGCTTCCTCTCGTTCGGGGATTGTCCGGGCGAAGTCGTACTTTGTGTGGATTCAGAAAGATTCCGGCCGTCGGTGTTTCACCCGATGGTCGGTTTTTTTGTCCTTTGATAGGTGGATTTTCTGCGGAGGTGGCGTTGCAAAAAGGAAAACTGTCGATTATGACAATTTTTATGATGAAAACAATGGAGGGAGTATTGGCTTTCCCGGGGAAATTGCTGGTATGCTGATGCTGGAGTTTGTGTAAAAAAACACATTTTGTCCGGGAAAGGGAGTTGAAACGCATGCTCGTCTCACGTCGTATCTACTGGCCCTCCATCAATCTTATCGGCCCCGGCTGTGTGAAGGAAGTCGGCGCGGAAGCGGCAAAGCTTGGTCTGAAGAAGGCCCTGCTGGTAACGGACAAGGTGCTCGTCCAAGCGGGTGTGGCGGGGAAAGTCATGGAAAGCCTCACCGCAGCGGGAGTCCCCTATGTGGTTTTCGACGAGGTACAGCCCAATCCCACCATGAAGAACGTGAACGACGCCCTGGCACTCCTGAAGAAAGAAGGGTGCGATTTCCTCGTTTCCGTGGGTGGTGGTTCACCCCAGGATGCGGCATCCGCCGTGTCGATTCTCGCCACCAACGGCGGCGATGTCCGGGACTACGAGGGCATCGCCAAATCCTCGCGCCGCGGACTCCCTGTGGTGGCGGTGAACACCACCGCCGGAACCGCTGCGGAGGTGACCGTGAACTACGTGATCACCGACGAGGAGCGGAAAATCAAAATGGTCATGGTGGATCCCAACTCGCTCGCCGTTGTTGCGGTGAACGATCCGGCGCTGATGATCGGCAAACCCGCTGGGCTCACCGCCGCAACGGGCATGGATGCCCTGACCCATGCCATCGAGGCCTACGTGACCAGAGGTGCTTATGAACTCTCGGACCACATCGCCTACAAGGCAATCGAGCTTATCGGCGCCAACCTTCGGGACGCGGTAAAAGACGGCTCCGATCTGAAGGCCCGCTCCGGCATGGCTTGGGGTTCTTTTGTGGCGGGGCTTTCCTTCTCCAACTGCGGCCTCGGCATCGTGCACTCAATGGCCCATCAGCTCGGATCGGAGTACGATCTGCCCCACGGTGTGGCCAACGCCATTCTGCTTCCCTATGTCATGGAGTTCAATCGGGAGGTCTGCGTGGCGAAGTTCGCCCGCATTGCCCTGGCTCTCGGCAAGAATGTGACGGGAAAGACCCCTGAAGAAGCTTCCCTCATGGCCGTGGAGGCGGTGAAGGAACTCTCTCGGGATGTGTGTATCCCCGCTCTCCGGGAGACGGCCTTCAGCCCCAAGGATGTGGACAAGCTCGCCGCCCAGGCTCTGCGTGATGTCTGTACCGGCGGAAATCCCAAGGATGTCACCGTGGATGATCTGAAGGCCCTTTATCTGAAGGCCTACGAGGGAGCGTAGAGAAGAAAAGATCGGAATTCTCCAGTCTTCTCTATAAAGGAGCGGCGCATGTCCACCGGGTGCGGGAATTTCCAGAGCCGGAGCATGCGAAACACAGGTACCGAGAGGAAGAACCCTCTCGGCACCTGTGTTTCGCTGTCCGGCCGACGACCTGCGGTCAGCGTTTCGCCTCCACGCGGTTCCGCCCCAGGCGCTTCGCTTTGTACATGGCCTGGTCAGCCCTTTCGAGAAGGGTGTCGAGAGTGTCCTGTTCCTGCCGTTCCGCCACGCCGACACTCACGGTGACGGTGAGGAGTTCCTCCCCGGAGAGGACGATCTCCGAGTGCTCCACGGCGGCCCGGAGACGCTCCGCGGCGATGAGGGCCGCATCGAGAGGCGTTTCGGGAAGCAGTGCGGCGAACTCTTCTCCGCCGTAGCGGCCGAGCAGGTCGATGGTCCGAAGCTCCCTTCGGAAGATCCCCGCCACGGCCCGGAGAACCTCGTCCCCGGCGCGGTGGCCGAAGCGGTCGTTGATGCGCTTGAAATGATCCAGGTCGAACATGAGCGCCGAAAGCGTGCGCCCGTAACGAAGCGTTCTGGTGAACTCTCTTTCTCCCTGGGTGAAGAAATGGCGCCGGTTGTCGATGCCCGTGAGGGGGTCCGTGACGGCGAGCTGCTCCATTTCCCCGAAGAGACGGACGTTTTCAAGGGCCACCGCCACCTGGGAGGCGAGGGTGCGGAAAATGTGGAGGTCGTGCTCGTCGTAAGCGTCCGGCTCGGCGCTGCGCACCCGCATGGTTCCCAGAACGCGGTCGCCGAAGAGAAGCGGCACGTGCATGTGCGATTCCGGTCGGTCCGAGACGGAGGTGTGTCGCCCGGTCCGTTCGAGAAAGGCGTCGATCTCTTCCCTGTTTCGGAAGAGCAGCGCCTCTTTGGTGGCGATGACGTGTCCCGTGATGCCGTCCTCCAGGGGGTGGCTGACCGAGAGTTCCGTGGTACCCGGTGCGGAAACGTACTGCGGTTCCCAGGTTTTTGTGACATCGTTGTAGATGGAGAGCACCAACGACCGGACATCGAGGAGGCGGGAGACCTGCTCCCGGATGGTGTCCAGGAGTGTCGTCAGATCGGTCTTCGGTGACGCCAGCGCCATCGCGGTGGAGGCGAGGGCCTCCGCGGTGTTCCTGGCGCGATGCAGTTCCGTGATGTCGTGGAGGACCACGAGCGTGCCCATCTCCTGCCCCTGCTCGTCCGCAAGCGGCGAGGAGACGAGGTGGAACCACTGACGCCCCCGATGTTCTCCAAGAGGGAACTCGCTTCGGAGCGGTTTGCCGTTGCCGTTTTCCAGAATGGTGTTCCAGGGCGGCGAGAGATCCCGGGCGACTGTGCCGAGGAGTTGCGAGCGCGGCAGGCCGACGTGGTTTTCCGCGGCGCGGTTCACGAAGGCGAGGCGATGGGTCTTGTCCAGCACGAACACAGGGTCGTTCATGATCTCCATCACCGCCTCCCGGGCTACGGGAGCCAGTTCAAAAGGACGGTAGCGGTGGAGGGAGAGGGCCACCAGAATCCCCGTGAGAACGAGCAGCGGCGGCGTGAGGTTGACTCCGGGAACCAGCCGAATGCCCAGGTTGAAGAGCGCGTCCGTGACGACCGCGAGGAAGGCTCCCGCGAGGACGAGGACCGCGTTGCCCCGGAAACGGGAAGGGACATCCCGGAGATTGCGCAGCAACAGCCACAGTGACCAGAGGAAGATGCCGTAGAAGTAGGCGATACGAAACCAGAACCAGGGACCACTGTGATAGAGCAGCGCTCCTCCGCTGCTGTCGGTGACGAGATGGAAGTTGTTCCGAACGAGAAGGGCGAAGAGGCGCGGGTCGGCGCAGAAGAGGATGTCGAGGGCGGGGACGAGCAGGAACCACCAGATGCGGCGACGAGAAAGCAGTTCGGGCCGGTTGAGGAAACGCACCGTCATGAGAAACCAGGGCAATGGGAGGAAGGTGAGCAGGGGAAGACGAAGGCGCATCCAGAAAAGTTTTTCCCCCAGCCCGACGGAGACGATGCCCATGGCGTACAGCGCGGTCCAGAGGGCGGTGGTGAACATGAAAACCGAGAACGGTGCGGCGGCGCGGTTTTGCCCCGCGTGTCCAACGCCGTAGAGGGCGAGAAAGAGAAACGCGGTGGCGGAGATCCAGAGCGGCGTGACGTAGACGGTGTGCTCCATCCGTGGAATCTCCCTTTCGCAAGAGACGCTGGAGTCGTGATCCCTTCCGCATTCCACGATGCGTTCTCCCACCGAGGGTGTCGAAAGAGGGTATGTCTCTCTTCCGGGGCGGGGTCCTTTTTGCGGAGCCCGACGAACCCCCGGAGATCATTTGTAAAAGTCCATACTCTCAAACAACAATACTATTGTACACGTTTCACTCTTTCCCTTCCAGCGAGGAAATCTCTTCCTTGCGTGAGGGTTTTTTCGGCGGTGGGCAGGGGCCCAGGCCGCATTCCGGGCAACCGCGACCGCATCCCCGGGGTTTGGTGCGCCGCCTGCCGAGCCATATGGTACCGAGCAGAAGCAGCAACGCGAAGGCGGGAAGGAGAATGGTCCGCATCATCGCCCGCCTCCTTGTCGCACCGGGGTGGTCATGACCGATCCTTTTTTTCCTGCCGGCCGGTGTGTTCCGATCCGAAACGCATGCCGATCCATCGGGAGAGAAGTCCCCGGAGTCCCGCGGTGAGACGCTGCCGGTTCGCGAGATGCGCGGCCCTGCCGATCACCTCGGCCTGAGTGGGGTAGGGGAAGGGAACGCTGTCGAGCCTGCGGAGTCCCATTCCGGCAGCCATGGCCGTGGCGATGATGCCGATGCTCTCTCCCGCGTGGGCGGACACGAGGGTCGCGCCGAGGATGGTGTCACTCCCGGAGCGGAGCAGGATCTTGAAAAATCCCTCGGGTTCTCCCTCGATGAGCGCCCGATCCACCTCGGCAAGGGAGACGCGGAGTACGGTTGCGGCAATGCCTGCTCGGGCGGCCTCCTCCTCGGTCAGTCCCACCGTGGCGATCTCCGGATCGGTGAAGGTGCACCGCGGAACCGGGACGGAACTCCACCGCCGCTTCGCGGGAAAGAAGGCGTTCTGCAGGGCGATGCGGGCCGAGGCCTCCGCGGCGGCGGTGTATTTCGTGTCGAGGCAGCAGTCTCCCGCGGCAAAGACCGCTTCGTTGGAGGTGCGCAGATGATCGTCCACGCGAATGCCGCCTGCGGGGTTGAAGGCGACAAGCCCCGTGTCGAGGTTCATGCGGCTCAGGTCGGGAACGCGCCCCGTGGCGGCCAGAATTTTTTCCGCGTGGAGCGTCTCCTCGCCCTCGGGGCGCTGGAGGTAGAGGGTTGTCCCGTTCCGGTGGAGTTCGGAGGAGCAAATCTCCGTGAAGGGCAGCAGGCGCACACCCTGCCGGACGAGGTGGGCGCCGAGAAAATCACCCACCTCCCGGTCCTCCCGGGGAAGCAGACGATTGCCGCGGAGGAGCAGGGAGACCTCGCAGCCGAGCCGGGCAAACGCCAGAGCCATCTCGCACCCCATGGGGCCGCCCCCAGGATGGCGAGCGACGCGGGAAGGCGCTCCAGTTCGAAGAGCGTCTCGTTGGTGAGATAGTCCGCCTTGGAGAGCCCCGGAATCGCCGGCTTCGCTGGGCGGGCGCCCACGGCGAGAAGCGCCCGCCGGAAATGGAGCGACGCGTCTCCCGTGGACAGGCACGCATGGGACAGGAAGCGAGCGTCCCCGAAGAAGACGTCCACGCCCTGCTCCCGCAGCCGGTGGGCGCTGTCGTTTTCCGCAAGGTCGGCCCGGATCTCCCGAACGCGCCGCATGACCTCCGCCGGGTCGGGAAGAACGTTCGCGTCCGGATGCCGGAGCGGCCATTGCCGCCCCATGGCTGCGGCCTTCGCGAGGCGGCACAGGGCCTTGGAGGGAACGCACCCCGCGTTGAGGCGGTCGCCCCCCAGGCGGCGGCGCTCCACGAGGGCCACGCGAAATCCCAGCGTGGCGGCGCCTGTCGCGGCGACGAGCCCGGCCGTTCCACCTCCCACGACGACCAGGTGGTAAAAGGGCGCCGGATCGGGATTCTTCCACTCTTCGGGGTGTACATGCTGCAGAAGCCGCCGCGTCGGGGCGTCCTCGGACGTGTGCGTCTGATTCGGCGGGGTTGTCGTGAATGGGGGTGGTGCGACCATCGGTCTTCCTCCTTTGCCGTTTGAAGTCAATTTGATTGTACTCCGTTTTTTAGGGAAGGCGCAATGCCGATGTGATGACGCGAAAAAGAGCAGGTTTTCAGAACAGGGCGGTGAACGGCGCCTTCCCGGTGAAAAGGCGAAAATCGGTGCGGCGAAAGAAATGTGGTTGTGTTTCCGGAGAGCCGCTGGTCGCCTTGATCCGACCGGAGAACTCTTCAGTTCTCGAGCACTTCCGGGCACTCTCCTTTGTGGAGAAAGGGGTGATAGAATGGCCGAAAATCGGATGCGAGGAGGACCATCATGACAGAGCGCTCGGCTTCGTCTCATGCTCATGCATGCGCGGTACCAACCGACCCGGATCGTTTTTCCGGCATTTTCCTTCCCATCCCCACCCCCTTTCGTTCCGACGAGGAGCTGGATCTCCCCGCGCTGGAGGAAAACCTTTCCCGGTGGTGTGCCACGGGTATCCGCGGCTTTGCCGTGATGGGATCCACGGGGGAATTTCCCGCCCTGTCGCGGGAGGAGAAAGGAACACTCCTCGCTGCGGTGGCGGACAAGGTGAAAGGGAAAAAGATTCTTCTCGCGGGAACAGGGTGCGAATCCCTTCGGGAGACGCTCCTCTTGAGCCGGGAAGCCGCGGCCCTCGGATACGACGCGCTTCTCGTTCTGCCTCCCCACTACTACAAGGGCAGCATGACCGACGCGACGCTGGAGCGTTATTTTCTCGACGTGGCGGATCTGGCCCCCCTGCCGCTCTTTCTCTACAACATGCCCGCCAACACGGGGATCAATCTCTCGCCGGCCCTCACGGTGCGTCTCGCGGCGCACCCCAACGTGGCGGGCATCAAGGACAGCACCTTCAGTGCCTCCCAGCTCGCGGCCATCGCCGCGGATATGCCAAAGGACTTCCGTCTCTTCGCCGGGCGCGGGAGCATGCTGCTCGCTACGCTGCTTCTCGGGGGCCGGGGCGGAACGCTCGCCGTGGCGAACGTCGCGCCGGAGTTCTGCGTCGCCCTCCACGAGGCCTGGTGCGCCGGCGACCTGGAGCGCGCCCGGCGGATGCAGTTCTGTCTGCTCCCCCTCAACGAGGCGGTGACGGTCCGTTTCGGCCCCGCGGGGATCAAGGCCGCGTTGGATCTCGCGGGATACCGGGGCGGCCCCTGCCGAAAACCCCTCCTGTCCCTCTCCTCCGACCAGAAGGAGGAACTGAAGCGCATCCTGGAACGTTTTGCCGAGGACACTCGGGACCTCCGTTAACATTCTTTCGCGTTCTCTCGCGAGGCGCCATGTCCGGAAGACGTGTCCGAAGAAAGGCACACGTTCGGCCGCGACATCGTTCTGCTACAATGGGAAAGAACAGGAAAGCGGAGGTGCGGGACAGGATAAAACGCAACGCACGCAACGCAATGCAACGGAAAGCACTTTCCGAGGGGGGGAGGTCCATGACCGCCAAGGCACGGTTTTTTCTGCTCTCGTTGGGGATCACTGCGCTGTTTCTCTTTCTCGCGGGACGGTCTTTTATGGAACTCCACTCCGCTCTGGAGGACTATGTCGCCCGGGACGGCATCGCCGCGACGGTTCAGGGCGCCCGCATGATCGACTCCTATCTGGAGCGTCTCGAGAGCGCGACCCTTTCGGCGGGACAGGTGGTTCGCCATCTCTACAGCGAGAGAGGGCTGCGCACGAAGGCCGAACTGGAGCCCGTTCTGGTTTCCCTGTTGCGGGCGAACCGGGACAGGGGAGTGCAGGACATCTTTTTCGCCTCCGAGGCGGAGGGCTTTTTCGCCGACGGCACGGCCTGGAGCCCGCCCTCAGAGTACGACCCCAGGGAACGGAGCTGGTACCGCGAGGCCGTTGCGGCGGGAAGGACCGTGCTCAGCTCTCCCTACCGGGACCTCATCACGGGGAAAATGCTCGTCAGCGTCACCGCACCCGTCCATGACGAGGGAGAACCGAAGCGGCTCCTCGGTGTCGCCGGCGTGGACGTCTCTCTCGACTATCTCGCCGGAATGGTGGCGATGCAGAAGATCTATACCTCCGGATTCGGCATCCTTCTCAACGGAAGCGGAACCTTTCTCGCCATTCCCGAAGAAGGATTCGCCCTCTCCGAGAACATCCTCGTCGCCTCGCCGGCGATTCCGGAAGAGCTTGCCCGGGTGGGAGTGCGCGTTCTCTCCGGAGAGACGGGATTCGCGGATGTCTTCTTCCTCGGTGCTTCCCAGCGCCTGTTCTTCGCCCCTTCCACGAAGGGACTCTTCTTCGCCATACTCTTTCCCAAGGCGGTGATCGCGGATCTGGTGCGCCCGCTGTTTCTTCGGTTCGCCCTTGTCGGAGGCGGTACGCCTCTGCTCGCGATCCTGCTCTTCTATCACGTGGCGAGGACGCTTCTGCGCCCCGTGAGGGACCTGCAGCGCACGGCCGGGGACGTGCACCGGGAGCTTTCCCGGGGAGTGGATCTGAGCGAGACCGCCAGATCGGTCTTCTCCCTTGCCGAGGGCGTGCGGAAGCGGAAGCTGGAGACGGCCGTCCCGGAATTTCGGGACATGCTGTCGAGCCTGGAGGAAGTGCTCGTGCTCATCTCCCGGCAGCAGGAGGAGCTCACCGCCTTCGGACAGGAGACACTGGCCATGAACATCGCGCTGGACGAGGCGAACACCACGCTCCAGAAGCGGGAACGGGTCTGGGCAAGCATTCTCGACGTGTTCCGCACGGTGGCGCATTCCTCCGAGGAAGCGCGATCTCTCGAAAACGTGGCCGGTTCCATCCGGGATGTGACGGAGGCTTACGGCGTTACCGTGGGGTGCGTCGAGGGGGATGCGATCGTTCCCTTCGCCGCGTCGGGCTACGACGGAACGGGGTCCGGTGTGGAGGAGGGGACGCCGGAAAGAGGAGTCATGGGGCCGGCGAAGCTGGAAGGTTCCGTCGCGGGCAGAGCCTTCCGGACCGGAGAGGTGCAGTGGATCGAGCATCCCGAGCAGGATCCGGAGTATCTGGAAGTGGATTCCCGCGTGGCGAGCGAGGTGGAGATCCCGATCCTCCATGGCGGCAGATCTCTCGGGGTCATCGAGATCGCCTTCGACAAAAAACGTTCCCGGGACGAGGCGCTCCTGGAGACACTTCTTCCGGTGGCGACGGCCCTGGGGGGATTGCTCTCCGCGGAACAGTCCGCCCGGGATCTTCGGGCGTCCTACCATTATCTGGCGGAAAAGCTCGCCACCGTGACGGGGATCTATCACGACGAGACGGCGGAACATCTGGGGCGCATGGAAGCCTATTGCCGCGAGGTCGCGTCCTGGCTCGGGCGCTCCCAGGAGGAGCAGGAGGAGATCGCCCTTTTTGCGCGTCTCCACGACATCGGAAAAATCCGCGTCCCCCTGTCGCTCCTCTCGAAGCCGGGAGCATTGACGCCCGAGGAATTCGAGCTGATGAGAAAGCACACGCTCTGGGGTGCGGAACTCATCGGAGACGCCCCCTGGCTTGAGGTGGGAAAGCGAATCTGTTTGAGTCATCACGAGAAATGGGACGGGAGCGGCTACCCTCTGGGGCTTTCGGGGGAAAGCATTCCCTGGGAGGGGCGCGTCGTCGCCCTGGCGGACGTCTACGATGCGCTCCGATCTCCCAGGGTGTACAAACAGGGCATGGACCACGCCAGGGCGGTGGAGATCATCCTTTCCGGCGATGGAAGAACCTTTCCGGGCCATTTCGACCCGGAAGTGCTCCGCCTCTTTCGGGAACGCCATGGCATTTTCGAGAAGATCTTCGAAAGTCTGTGAGAGTCGCCCGAGGGGACAGGCCGAGCACGCACCATCCCTTTCGGGGGATCGAAAAGACGATTCGCCGAAAAAGGAGATTCCAAGAAAACACCCCGTCGGCGGAGGGCCGACGGGGTGACATCTTTCCAGGAAAAAAGGGTGGGGGCGGTCAACAAGATAAGGGGCCTCCCAGGGGTTGCGCTATTTCAGTTCGGCGCTGCAGAGAAATTTCCGGATCCAGGCTCCCGCGTCCTTGTATTTGTCCGCGGGGACTTCGATGGCTACAAAAGCTTTTCCGCCCTGCCACGTGGCGAGAAGGAGTGCCTTGTTTCCCTTGGATTCGGGATCCTGGAAGGAGTAGAGTCTGGTCGTGCAGGAAACGGCACAGGACAGCGTGCTCGTTCCGTGCGCCCGCTTTCCCGAGCTCGCCTGGTCGAGGGCGGGGCCGATCTGTTCCGGGCTCTCCAGAACGGTGACGGCGAGCCGTGAGCCATCGGGGCCTTCGTACGTCGCGGAATCGGGATTCCGGGAGATCTCTTTCGCCCCCTCGGGGAGACGGATCCGGAACACTCCCGATGCGGCGGTGAAGACACCCGGCTCGTCGAGGTCGCTGAGGGGCGGAAGCTCGCCGATGCCTTCCGTGTCGAGCGTCGGAAGTGTTTCCTGGGATGGTGCGCCGCCGGTCCCCGTCTCGGCGGTTCCCGGAAGGGGAGGTGTTCCTCCCGTCGCGGGGAGTGGGGCCGGTGTGGCGACGAGCCCCGGTGTGGTGCTTGTCGTCCCCGGCGATGCGGCGAGATCCGCCGGTGACTGGAGCGGTGCGCCGCCCGGGACCTGCGGCGTCGGCTGAACCGGCTGCGTCTGCTGCGTCACAGGCTGAATCGGCTGGGCCTGCTGTGCGCCCTTGAAGGACACGGTTTGGAAGAAAAAGGCGTCGAACTTCGGAGCCAGGGCGGGGAACTGCTCTTCAAGGCCGTCGAAGAGCAGGACGTGTCCCATGTTGTTTTTCGAGAGGATGAAGATGCGCGCCTTGAGGCGTTTCCCCTGGTTGGAGAAGAGGAAATCGTGGATGAGCACGGGCGTTCCCTGGAGATTGCCGTTCTGGATCGACACCGGCGTGTATCCCTCGAAGGTGGCGAGGCTGTTTTTCTGCAGGGCCGTCGCGTAGTCCTCCAGGGACATGCCCTCGGGGAGCGTCTCCAGGAAGAAGAGCATCTCCGCGGCGACGACGTCGTTTTCGGAGAGGAGGAAATAACGGTGGATGCTTTCATTGGCCGGCTGGTTCTCCGTCCACCCCGGGGGCAGGGGCGCAAAGAGCAGTTCTCCGTCGGATCCGGCGGGTACCTGCGCCGTGGCGGGAAGGGAGGGCAGACAGAAGAGAACTCCCAGCGCGAGGGCGATCAGGAACGGAAGCCGGACTCCGGCAAAGGATTTTGTCCGCTGTGGCATCTGTCGGTGTGCGTACCTGTGGGACATGACGATCCCTCCTGACGGTTCGAGAGTCCCCGCCGGTCCCGGTGAAGAGCGGTCCGTCGCGGGGTGGACAAAGGTCGTGTCATTTCGCCTTGAACGTGACGTTGGGCGTGGCGCTCTCCACGAAGACGTCCTCGCTGAAGCGGCGCGCCAGTTCCTCCGAGTCCGAATTCGGAGAACGCACGTGGAGGTGGGCTTTTTCCGACGACGCGGTCAGTTCGGCGAATTCCCCGAGCACCTCGTAGCCGAGCAGTTCCACGTAGGATCGAGCCATTTCCGGGGAGACGCCGGGAACGAAGATGAGGATCGCCTCCCCGGAAACCTCCGTTCCCGGGGAGGCCGCCCTTGTCGGTTCGCCCGGCGATACGGTCCCTGTAGCGGCTGCCCGGGGAGGGGCATGGAGCGAAAGAACGAGGAGCATGCCCGCGATGGCGGTGAAAGCCGGAATCCACTTCATGATCTGTCGCCTCCTTTTGTGCGGCGAGCTGCACGGACGGTGTCGCCGGGAGAGACGCCGTCCGGAACGTCCGGATGTGGATCGCACCGCTTGCCGGAAAAAGCCGCGGCGCCGGGGCAGGAAAGAACTCCTTCTCGTGGACGAAAAACCGGCATCCCCGGAGAAGTGACCTGGAGCGACGGAGAGAGGAGATGCGTCGAGGCCGTCCTCGCTCCGATGGAATGAGCGACACCAGCACCGTAGCAAGAACGGGGAATGGCGTCAAGAGAGAATTCACGGAAGGGAAGACCGTGTCTGCGCCGGGAAAGACGATGTTCCCTCGCCTGTCTGGGGAGAAGCCATCACCGAAAAAAACGCAGCAGGGGCGAGAGTTCCCGGAGCCTGCTCCGGCGGGAGCGCCAGTCCGGAAGAAGCCGCTCCACATGGTTCCAGAAGCGGGAAGAGTGGTTCATCTCGCGGCGATGGCAGAGTTCGTGCACGAGGACGTACTCGATCAGGTCTGTTTCCGCCATGGCCAGTCCGGAGGCGAAGGAGAGGCGTCCCGAGGCGCTGCAGCTTCCCCAGCGGGATCTGCAGGTGCGTACCGAGAAGCCCGAGTAGGTAACGCCCGCTTTTTCCGCGAGGCCGGGAAGGCGGGAGGCGATATGGGGGCGCAGCCAGGCCGCGCACCAGTCCGCGAAAAGCGAGGCCCCCCGGTCCCTTCCGTCACGGCGCAGCTCGAAGCGCTCGTCCGAAAGACGAAAAAGCGGTGTTCCAGGCTCCGGCGGAATGACCGTCAGAGGAAGATGACGCCCGAGAAACGGCAGGGTCGTTGCGGAAGCGAAGGAGAATTCGGGGCTTTCCTTCATGAACGTCTCGCCTTTCTTCGAAGGGTGGAGGGTCGGTTTTCTCACCGTTGGCGGCGCTGAACGCTTTGCTCGAGGCGCGGCAACGAAATTGGGTCGCCTCTCCGTGTTGCCTCTCCCGTGTTTTACGAGAGGACCGTTGGAGGAGAGAATGGTATCATACGGCAAACGCTTTCGGAAGAAAGGACCCGAAGAAACGGTATTCGGAGCGGGCGTTACTTCTGAGCGGGACGAGAAAAAGATCACTCATGACGAACGGGGCGATGTCTTCATGATGAAGGAAGCGCGGCGGTTCTTGGGAAGTGAATAGGCGTCGATTGGAAAGAGTGCGGTGCGGAAGGCTGTTTTTGAGGAGGAGATAGTCCGGTGAAGTGGATTCTCGGTGCCCTGGCGGTGTTCGTGCTCTTCGGCGTGTATGCCTACAATCGTCTGGTGCGGTGCAAGGCGGACGTGGAAAACGGATGGAGCCAGATCGACGTGCAGCTCAAACGCCGCCATGACCTGATTCCAAATCTGGTGGAGACCGTCCGGGGATACATGATCCACGAACGGGAGCTCTTCGAAAAGGTGGCGGCCCTTCGTGCCCAGGCGCTCGGCGCGGGGTCGCTTGCGGAAGTGCAGCAGAAGGAGACGGAACTCGCCGGGGCGCTGCGAACGCTCTTCGCCGTCTCGGAAGGGTACCCGGAGCTGAAGGCCAACGCGAACTTCCTTGCGCTCCAGGAGGAACTGTCCTCCACGGAGAACAAGATTGCCTTCGCCCGCCAGTTCTACAACGATGCCGTCCGGGCCTACAATGTGGCCGTCGCGGAATTTCCCGGCAACTTGGTGGCGGGAGCCTTCGGATATGCCAAACGGGATTTCTGGATCGTGGAGGACCAGGCGGAACGGGCTCCGGTCCGAGTGAACCTTTAGAGGGCGGTGGCAGTCGCTTTTTTCCGTCCGTGACGGAACCGCACGACGAAGGAGGAGGTGCGCAGTCCATGGTGAGTTTTCAACGGCTGATCGCGCACAACAAGCGCGTGAGCGTTCTGCTTTTCGCTCTTACGCTGGCGCTTCTCGGCATCATGGGGGCCTCCCTCGGGGAATATCTCGACCTGGGGTGGAAGGGCGGCGCAGGTATCGCAGTTGTCGTGGCGGCTCTCTATTTTCTCGTGGCCTACAACTTCGGGGACTCCATGGTCCTTGCGGTGAGCGGCGCCCGGGAGATCACCCATGACGAGCACCCCCAGCTCTGGAACGTGGTGGAGGAGATGTCCATCGCCGGAGGGCTTCCCATGCCGAAGGTGTACATCATGGACAGCGATGCGCTGAACGCCTTTGCCACGGGCAAGGACCCGCAGCATGCGAGTGTGGCCATCACCCGGGGGCTTCTGGAAAAACTGAACCGTGAGGAATTGCAGGGGGTCATGGCCCACGAGATGTCCCACGTGCGCAACTACGACATCCGTTTCGCCATGCTCATGGCGGTGCTGGTGGGGGTGGTGGTGCTCCTGGCGGATGTGTTCCGGCGCAGCCTGTTCTGGGGGTCGCTCGGCGGCGGACGGAGACGGCGCGGCAACGATGGCGGGAAGGGCGGTGCCGTTCTTGCGCTTGTGGGCGTGCTGTTTTCCATCGTGGCGCCGCTTTTCGCGGTGCTCCTCCAGATGGCGGTGAGCCGCAAAAGGGAATATTTGGCGGATGCCTCGGCGGTGGAGTTGACCCGAAACCCCCAGGGACTCATTTCGGCTCTCCGGAAGCTCTCCACCGACGACAACAAACTTGTCACCGCGTCGAAGGCGACGCAGCATCTCTATATCGTGAATCCCTTCAGAAAGCTCGGAGCGGACAGCCTGTTCAGCACCCACCCCTCGCTGGAATCCCGCATCGCCGCGCTTCGTGGGCTTGCCACCGGGGGCGAAGCTCCCGGTTCCTCCGAGTAGATGCCTCCGGTGAACACGGAAGCCGGCCTGCGCTTTGGTGCGGAGGTGTCTCCGGTTCTTCCGGTGAATTACCTTCTGTTTCTCATCCCCGCCGGGGATGTGCCGGAGAACAGCTCCGATAGGGCAAGGAGGCGCTGCAGAAAGGCATTGTCTCTTTCGTTGCTCCGGGAGCGGGAGGACGTTTCGAGAAGGAGCCGCTCCTCTTCCCGGGTCACCTCCGCGAGCACCGGAAGGGGGGGAGGCGGTGCCGTTTCCGAGGGGGCGGAAGGCGACGTCTTTTCCCGGAGGAAAAGGGGTGGCGTTTCTTGCGGGATGGAACATTCGGTTTCTTTTGTTCCGTCGGATGAATCCGCCGGGAATGCCGCGGGCAACGTCTCGCCGAAAAGGATGCGCATTTCGCGTTCGGTCATGGCTCCGGGACCTCCGTTTCCATAAGCCACTGTTGCGTCGAAAGTGTAACGAAAGCGAGTTCCGCAAAAAGAAGAAACGCCGATCATTTCTTAAACCCGGAAGAGAAAATAGCACGAAGCTCGTCGCCTGCAAAGTCCGGACAGGTCCTGATTTTGTCGCCCTGAATAGGTCTTTTGGCTCATTTTTTGTTTTTTCAGGATTTTTTCGAGAGGTTTTCGGATGATTTTTTCACGTCGCGATGAAGGCACGTTTGTTTCTTCGTGGCCGACTGCGAGATGACCGGAGAGGACTGAGAGCCATGATTCCTGTGGGCAGTGTGGTGGAGATGCGTTTTCCCTCGGATGTGCGATTTCTGTCGCCCCTTCTTGCCTCCTGCCAGGACCTCAATGTCCTCTACGGTTTTTCCGCCGGGGATGGACAGCGAATCGAACTGGCTTCAACGGCGGTGGAGGCGGAAGAGGCGGAAAAGCTGGGCTATGTCTTCTGCGGTGTTCTTCCGGGAACGCCCGGAGGGGACGAGCTGCTCTATCTGCACAGGCAGGGCGTTGCCCCCCTCCTCGAAACGCTTCGCCCCAGGGGTGCCCTGGGACGCCTGCTGCGGGAGTCGATTCGGAAAGCCTGCTCGTTCTGAGACCTGAGGTAGAGTTCACGCTCCGGAGCGGATTTCGTGTTGCGGAAGCGCGCGGAAACGCTCCCGGAGCGCCGCGACAAGTCCCTGAAGATCGTCGGTGCCGACGACGAGCCGGCGGCCGTTGCGGAGCAGCAGTTCGACCCCGTCTCCGGGAGCGACGCTGTAGAGCCATCCTTTGCGGACGCTTTTCACGCCCACGGTGTACCAGGGGATGCGGGTGGGGCGGCTCTCCGCGATCTCCGCGAGGGGAATCCGTCGGGTGTAGAGTCCCCGGAAGAGAATGATGCGCAGGGCGTCCTCCGTGACGGCCACGGTCTGGCTCGTGAAGAGCAGTGTCACTGCCAGAAGGATCGCCAGGGGGGCCACGGCGTTCGCGGGCGGCAGCGCCTTGTCGGGCGTCATGGCGTCCAGCGTCTCCTTCGGGGCCAGATGGGGGGCCAGAATGATCATGCCCACGGCCAGAAACGTCACCAGCAGAAGGAGAACAAGTCCTCTTCCCGTCTGTGTCCTGCGGTAGTATTCCATGCGTTCTGCCTCCTCTTCGGGATGGGGCGTTTCGGTACGTAGCCTAACAGGGGTTCGCGCCGGGGTAAAGGGGCGTGCTTGCGTTTCGTCGGATAGCCAATGTGTGGAGAGATTTGGGCAAGGAATTTTCCGGACGACGTGTCACGCCGAAAGAAGATGTGTCATGCTGCAATGAAATGAAGGAGGGGTTCCGCAATGTCGCAGCGCGAGCAGGGCAGACGATTTCTTCGGAGCGATTTCTGGAAGACGCTTGATTTTTCCGCCACACCGCAGGCCCTGGGGGTTGCGCCACCCCCTCTGGAAAAGCCCGCGCCGCCCGAGATGGCCCGGGTGTCTCTGCCAGGCCCTGGAACGTGGCAGGGCGTGGAGCCTCTTTCCGTCGAGGCGGCCATTGCGAAGCGGACCACCCTGCGCCGCTACGCCCCGATTTCTTTCACGTTGGATGAGCTTTCCTTTCTCCTCTGGGCTACCCAGGGCATCCGGGAGGTCCTTCCCAATGGCAACGCGAGGCGGACCGTTCCCTCGGGAGGATGCCGTCATGCTCTGGAGACCTACCTGGCGGTCTTTCGCGTGGACGGATTGGAAAAAGGGGTGTACCGTTACCTTCCCCTGAGCCATGAGCTGCTTGTTCTCGGAAATCGGCCCGACCTGGAGGATGCCCTCGTGGCGGCGACGCGCAAACAGCTCTTTCCGGGACGGAGTGCGGTCACCTTCGCCTGGACCGCTCTGCCGGAACGCGGAGAGTGGCGTTACGCCGAGGCCGCGGCGAAACTCATCGCTCTCGACGCGGGACATGTCTGCCAAAACCTTTATCTCGCCTGCGAGGCCGTCGGTGCCGGAACCTGCGCCATCGCCGCCTACGACCAGGAACTGGCGGATGCGCTCCTCGGTGTGGACGGAAAGGACGAATTCACCGTCTACATGGCCTCGGTGGGGAAAAAACCCGAGGAATAACGCGCGCAGAAAAAGGAAAGGATCTCCTTCATGGCATTGCTCCCGCGCCGCATCGCCTGCCGCGGATGTCCCTCCCGGAGGGACATCCGCGGCAGTACTTTTTCCGGGAAACGAACACGCATGAAGAGTGTGCAAAAGCGAGTGCGAGAGGCAGCGGTTCCAAGAAAGAAGGGCATATGTTGGGAGACCGCCTGTGGCATGCACGTCTCCCAAGCTCCTTGGAGGCGAACACCATGACACCTTCTTTGTGTAACGCTGAGTCGTGTCAAGGGTCTTTCGCAAACAGTGAACTCAGACGAGTTTTTTCTGAACCGGAAGCTCCGTCGTAGCGCCGTTGCTCCTGTGCATTCTTCTCCAAATGCATACCCATCGATGGGGAACATCTCCAGGTATCGCTTTGTTCCCCATTGATGGGAGAGGATGTCACGGAGTCGGGCTGCAGTCTCAGGGCCGCTGTCCCTGAGTTGTGTGCGTCAAGCTGATAACGCTCGAACAGTGCCGTGGAGAATTCTCCGTTGCGGTCTCTGGGAATCCGCAGTTCCAGCTTGCCGATTCGCGTGACCAGACTTCGGGTATAGTAGCCTGACCGATAACCCGTACGTTCTGTGTTGCGCTCATGTCGTTCGGCTCCAAGGAGTTCCGTCATTTCCCCGTCAAGGATTTCTTGCAGCACTTCCTTCATCAGGGTCTTCAGGGCGTCCGTTTCGTTCCCGAAAAGGGCTTTCATTCCAGCGAAACGACTGCTATGCTTCTTTCCGGTCATGGTGTATCGCCTCCTAAGGGCTCGGGTTGCTTGTGCGCTGCAGACAACCTACACCATGACCTTCTTTTTTTGAATCCCCCTCCGCAAGCACTTTTTGCACACTCTTTAGAGCATAATCCGACTACGTCGCATCCTCTCTCATCAATGGGGAACACGGTGGTGCCTGGATATGATCCCTTTGAGGGATTGCGGACGTGGAGAAGCGCTCTTGGGACCGGCGACGCGACGGCGGAGCTTCTGGTGCGGGAACACCTCGTGTCTGACGTGTCTGAATTCAAGGAACCTCTGAAAAGCGCCACGCCGACCTCAGGAAGGCGCGATGAGATCGAGAGAGGGGAAACCCCTTTCATCAGAGCTTCCTCAATTTTTGCGAAAAGATACACGACACTACCCGTGTCGTCGTGAGTTCGCCACGGAAAAGCGTCCCTTTCCGCTCTGTTCGAAAGACGGCGGAAAGTCGGCTCAGTCCTTCCGCCCCGTCCTCTTCTCAAAGCAGGAAAGGCAGAGCGTCTCTCCCTCGAAAAGGCGTCCCCGGGGTTCCATGAAGGTCTCGCCGCAGCAGGAGCAGGGGACGCTTCGAAAGAGGCGGGCCTTGGGCGGCAGGGACTCCTCGACGGGTTTGATGTCGAAGAGTGCCTCCAGCGGCGCGGCGAGCAGGGCGTCGATCCTCTTCTGCCGGATCCGGCGCAGCTCCTCCGTTTCCTCCGGAGTGAGTTCCTGCGCCGCAGCCTTGCGTCGCAGCATATCCTGCCTGCTGCCATCGTCTCCGTCCATGCGGAACGGCTTCGCCACGAGGCGGAAGGATTTTCCGTCGCTCCGGCGATAAAAGCTGAAGGCAACCTTGCCGCGATCCCGGTAGAGAAGGTTTCCCTTGCCGAAGGTGCATCCCGTGAGAAACTGCACGGCGTCCACGCCGCACATGTCCGTCTCGGTGACCGCCACGATCTCCTCGTCGCTCGCACGGGGACCCAGCTCCCGCAGCGCCATCTCGGCGGCGCGGATGCCCAGCGTCAGGCCGGGACACGAGTGGCCGTGAAAGGCGATGACCTGCTGTAACGTTTCCTGTGACAGTGCGCATGTCATGGACGAAACCTCCCTCGTCGGGGAAAGGGGTTGCCCCATTCCTTTGCGTTCTCATCCGTACGAGCTTACTCTGCTTCGAAGAGCGCCGCCTTGTCAAGGGATCCTTGCCTTCCGGACCTCCGGAGCCACCGCGCGGGAAAGCGCGTGTCCTTCTGGGGGATCGAAACGAGTACGTCGTTCAAGGATCCGCAAGGGGCAGGAGGACGGGTCGATAACGCGCCTCAGAGAGCCGTCCTCCTCGTCTCAGAGAAAAACCGAGGAACTTCGGTTTTTCTCCAACGGGATGTCCGGGGCTGGTGTGGCATTTTTCTTTTCACGAGACCTTTCTGCGGCTCAGGGCGGATTTCAGGTACACCTGCTCTCGAAAGGCGGCGATCTCCGCCTTCAGGTTCGGGTTCGGCGAATCGCCGAAGAAGGCGTGGACCACCGGGACCAGTGCATCGGGCGAACGCCGCCGCCGCTCCCGCGCAAGGTCGTTCATGATTGCCGTGGCGACCCCTTCCTGCATGCAGGTGAAGGGTCCCACGTGGAAGTAGCCGCAGATCTCGGGGCCGTCCTCGCGACTCCGGAGCCTTCCCTCGAGGAATTCGAAGAAGAGACCGATGGAGAGGGGCGATTCTCCGGTGATGTGCCGGGAGAAGATGTCCGCTTCCTCGATGCGGGAGAGTACCGTCTCGGGAGAGGGGAGAAGCTGCCGGTCCTTCGTGATTTCCTGAAAGAGACGGGTTGCCCATCGGTCCGCCCAGCTCAGGAAGGTTTTCCCCACCAGGCGGGCCAGTCCGCCCTTTCTTTCCCCCGAGAGATGCGCTACATAGTCCATCCACTCCGAGATGGGGCCCCGCACGACTTCAAGCCCTTCTTGTTCCAGTGTGTGGATTACGAACCGCGTGTAGGGGTCGTGCTGGCGCATGTAAATTTCTCCCGCGTAGAGGACAAGGGGAAAACGAGCGGAGAAGGCCCGGGGAGCGAGGGAGGAGAAGCCTTCGAGCGTCTCCTGTGCCCAGAGGGAGAGCCGCCGGGAGAAGATGCCCTTCGTGGCGAGCACCGTCTCCAGGAGTGCGAGGCGTTCCTTTCGGTATTCCTCGAAGCGTTCCCGGTCCGTTGCGTAGGGGCGGAAGCGGAGGGCCGCGTCGTCGAAGGCGTCCGCCAGTCTGGCTGTCATGTAGAGCCCTGCGGCGAAAAGGACCTTGTCCTTGAACGAAACGGCTCCCGCGGCGTCGAGAATGTCCAGATAGGCATCGTCGCAGGAGGTGCGGAGGATGGGCAGCGTGTCGAAGCCCTGCTGGTCCAGAATGATCCGGAGCACCTCCGCGTACTTGCCCAAACGACAGGGGCCGCTCGCCGTGGGGAGGGCGAGGAGACAGGTCGCGCCGACCCGCTCTTTGCCGCCGTTCTCGGCAGCCAGTTCGTCCAGGAAGGCTGTCACGTCTCCCACGGCTCCTTTGAGGGGAAAGCACGTCTCGGTCTTGATGAGCGCCGCACCGTGCTCCCGCGACGCCGGAGTGTCCGTGGGAATCGCCCGGGCGGCGATGTTCCGATGGCGGAGAAAGGCCGCGGCGATGCGCGACGCATCTCCCATGTTGGGAACGAGCCAGCAGCGTTTCCGGGCCCATCCGGTCTGCCGCACCCGGTCTGTTCCGTCCGGGGAGGAATTGGGGCGTTTCGAGGCGCGTGTCGCCGTGGTGCCGGGTGTTGCTCCGACGCAGGGGAGAACCGGTTCCGCCCCTGCCGGGAAAGTGGTTTTTTCAAGCGTTCTCGGTTCCGTCTCCGGAGAGGGAGGCTGCCTTTTTTCCGACAGGGCGCTTCGGAGGACGATGCGTTCGTGGGCCTCCGCACGGGTCACGAAGGGAGCGTTGTTGGTCTGGGCATCGGTGACGAGATGGAGGAAGGGTTTGTCCACCCGGGAGAAAAGTGTTTCCTCCATGAAGAACTTGATGGAGTCCGGTCCGCAGGCGAAATTCATCTGTCGGATGGGATAGAGCCCGGGCGTCTCCGCCACGAAGAGTGATGCCTTGAGAATGTCCAGGCTGTGGAGCCAGTATTCATTCTCCGCCACTCCCTCCACGGAGAGATGGCGGTAGCGGTGCTGCAGGAAGATCTGGGGGATGTACCGCATGCCCCGTACCTTGGAGAACATGTGCCCCGACGAAGAGGAGGCCTTCGGATCCAGCACCACGTAGTCGCGTCCCAGTCCGACGTAGCCCGGTTCGCCGCTCGTCCGCACCGCGTCGAGGAAGCTGTCGCCGATCCGGGCCAGGTCGTTCAGAAAAGCGGCGGTACCAGCGTCGGCATCGGCGAAGGCCTCGAGAATGGTCACGTCAGGGACGGTCCTTCCGAGCTTTGCAAGGACACGCTTCAGCTCCGCCGCCATGCCCTTGCGGTCTCCCAGATACCACACGGGATCGATGCAGCGGTCCCGCAGGCGCCCCAGAGCGTCCCGGAGGATGAATCCCTCGGCCTCGCTGTAGACGCAGAACTTGAGGTGCGGAGGGCGTTCCTGACGCTCCTCGATGAAAGCGGGATTGAAGGCGTAGGCGATGCGCGGTTCCGACGCGGCGAGAAGGGCATGCCCCGTGGAGATCTTCATGGCGATGCAGAATTCCGTGCGGGCCCGCTTGATGCCCCGTTGAGCGATGTCGTCGTCCGTCGCGGGGGTGAGCACGGGGAGAAATCCCAGCCGATGGAGCACCCTCGAGGACCAGACGCCGAGGTGTCCCAGGGTGGAGTTGCTCCGCCGTATCGCCACAGTGCGCTCCGCATCCTCCGGGTCCAGTTCGGGCAGGTCCTGCCACCGGATGCCGTCGAAATGGCGTTCCATCAGGGAGTGGAAGATCTCCACGTAGTCGGGGCGCTCGCGTCCCGAGGTCTCGCTGTTGCCCCGAGGGCAGAATCCTCCTGTGAGAATGTCCTCTTCCTCCATGCGGAAGATGCGCAGTTTGCAATTGCGCTGGCCGCAGGAAAGCTCTCCGAAGTGCTCCCGGCAGAGCACCTCCGCGCTCTCCATGCGGGAACGGACCGCCTCCCAGCCCCGGAAGGCGCAGCGCGTCTCCCGTCCCTCGCTCCTGGCTTTGCGCAGCGCGTCCCGCACCACGAGGGCCGCTCCCACGGCGCCGAAAAGTTCCCGGTCGGGATAGGCGTGGATCTCCGTTCCCGTCACGGCGGCGAGTCCCGCGAGGAATGCCTTTCCCAGTGAGGGGCCTCCCTGGCAGGAGCAGCGTTCTCCCACGGCCTTCCTGCCGCCCACGAACTTGGTGAAATAGCTTTCCGCGGTGCCGCGTACCACCCCGGCGGCGATTTCCTCCGGAGGAAGCCCCTCCGCGATGAGGCGGTTCACATCCATCTCCATAAAGACGCCGCAGGTGGCGTCGATGAGGGGGACCCGTTCCGCCCGGAGCGCCGCCTCCTGCAGAGAATCCTTGACATCCATGCCGAGGATGCGCGCCAGGTTCTCCAGGGTCTGCCCGGCTCCCGCCTGGCAGGAGTAATTCATGCGGGCCTCCCGGATCTCGTCCGTGACTCCCTCGGCGGTGCGTTTGAAGGCGGTGAACTTCATGTCCTGCCCGCCGATCTCGAAGACCGTGTCGATGTCGGGGTCCCAGAACTTGATCGCCGCGGCGTGGCAGGTGATCTCGTCCACGGCGCCGTCGGCGACGATGTATCCTTCCGCCAGGGCGCTCTCTCTTCTGTTCCGGGAGAGGAGCATGCGTTCGTAGAGCTTGCGGGCCGATCCGGTGGTGCACACTCCCGCCACGGAGACGCCGCGGCGGTTTTTCTCCAGATAGCGGAAGACCTCCAGGAGTGCTCCCTCGGGATCTCCCGCAGTGGCGAGATAGATGCCGTCCAGAAGTGACCCCGTCTCCAGATCGAGCACGGCGGCCTTGGTGGTGGTGGAGCCTCCGTCCACGCCGATGACCACTTCCCGGACATGCGCTTCCGAGTCGTTTCGCGGAAAAGACGCAGGGGGCGTCCTGCCTTCGTGGAGATGCACCAGGGGAAGAAAGTTCTTCAGGGGTGGCGCGAAGCGCCGTCCTTTTTCGCTACCGGAATGGGTTTCCTGAAGGCTATCCAGCTCCGCGACGACGCTGTTGCCCGCGGCAAGGGCGCCGAGAGCGACGCCGAGGGCGGCGACGTTCGCGAAATGTGGGGGCCTGTGAAAGGCGAGTCCCGTGAGTGCCCGAAGGCGTTCGAGGATCCATGGCGAGGCAAAGACGCCTCCCGTGCAGACCGCTCCGGCGGAGAGATCGAGGTCGCGATAGCCCACCACGTCGGTGACGAAGTTCGCCGTCACGGTGGCGAAGAGCTTGGCTACGATGCGGTCCCGGGGAAGTCCTTCGTTCTGGTCGTGGATGAGGTCCGACTGGATCACGACGCCGCACCGGGCGTTGTACCCCTCCTCGGAGGGGTGGCGCGCCGCCGCTTGTTCCGCCTCGGCGAAGCAGGCCGAAAGTGCCGCCTCCCGGTCGTTCCGGGAAACGGTCGCTCTCTCCAGGTCCTTCCCGAAGAGGCGTCGTACCTGTTTTTCGAGAAGTGTCCCCGAGCCGCCACCGCATTTTGTGCTCGTGCTCCAGTCGAGCAGGACCGTCCGGGAAGCGGCGGGGAAAGAAGCGGATTCGTTCCCTTCGCCCTGGACGTCCACGGTGCCGAGAGTGAAGAAATAGGAGTCCTTGGCCCCCATGTGCGCCACGTAGGTCGCTCCGGGGACGAGGTTTCCGACTCCGCGGGGGATGGCCACACTCTCATACTCGAAGAGCGTTCCCGGAAAAAGATCCGCGAGGACGGCGGCGGCGCTGCCCGTGAAGGCCGTGGCGAGGACGGGTGTTCCGTTCAGGTCGCGGCGGAGCTCCTGCCAGATTTCGCGAAGCGTCGCCAGAGGGACTCCGAAATGAAAGCGCCCCGGCGGAGCCGCCATGATCCGCCCCGATTCGTCCAGAACAACCCAGTGGATCACCGCAGAACCCGCATCGAATCCCACGTAAACGCCCTTCATGAGTCGGCTCCCTCCTCGGAACACCCTTGAAAACACGTGTACGCACTTGACGGAGGAGAATGTTTCTGAGTGCGCAAAGTGTATCACAACGCATGCGCCGTTTCGGAACGGATGGAAAGGAACGGCACCCGTTCCGGTCCGGAAAAGGGTCCCGAAATCGCCGCGGCATCAACCGCACGAGGCGGCATCGTCGTTTTCGAGGGGGACCTTGCGTGCGCGTCGTTTCTCTGCGGAAGCCCGGGGCTTTCTCCGGAGGAATCAAAGTGCTCCGCTTCGGGGATGCAGAGGTGTTCCTCCGTGGGGATGTCTGCCGGGGGGAGTCCTGTGGAGGGTTCGGTCTTGCCCGTCTCGCACGTTTGGGCAAGAGGTTGTACGAGAATGCGCCGCCGAGGCTTTTTTCTGCGGAAAAACAGCCTTCGGGCGTTTCCCTGACCGCGACGCGGTCCTCATGCTGGTTGCGCCCCGAGGAGTCGCCAGTCTCTTCCGTTCATGGGGAACGAGGGGGCATTTGGCTATGTCCCTTTGAGGGATGTGGATTTGGAGAAGAGCGTAGAGGACCAACGGCGCTGTGGCGAAGCCGCTGATTCGGAAAAAATCGTCTGAATTCACTTTTTGCGAAGGATGTTTGACGCTCTCAGAGCGTTGGGAGGAAAAGAAACTCTCTAAAATCTCTGGAAGTCCTGAATAAAGGCCTTTCGCTTTCCCTTAGACTCGGGTCGCATCAGGCTCTGCGAAGCGCCCTGCGGGGCTGACGTAGCCTTATTCAGAGATTTTCTCTATGGAACTCTATGGAAAGGTTTCTCTTTCGGACATGTCCACCCGTGAAGGCGGTTGCGGCGTGATAGAATGATAATGAAGGCATCCTTGTCCAATGTTGTCGCGGCGGCTTCACGCGGCATTGCGCGGAAGGGGAGGAGAGGTCATGGCGGGTGGAGAGGCCCTGAGGAAATTTGTCGCACCCGAGATCGTCTTCGGCGAGGGCGCTCTCGAGCTTTCCGGTCGTTTCTCCAGAAATCTGGGCGGACGACGGATTCTCGTCGTGTCCGATCCGGGGGTGATCGCCGCGGGATGGACGGAGAAGGCGCGGAAAAGTCTCGAGGAAGCAAATCTGAGCGTCGTCGTGTACGAGAACGTGCGCAGTAATCCCTCAACCGCTTCGGTCATGGAGGGTGCCTCCGTGTTCGTCCGGGAACAGTGCGACATGATTCTCGCCGTCGGAGGCGGCAGTCCCATGGATTGCGCCAAGGCCATCGGCGCCGTGGTCTCCAATGAACAGCACGTCCTCGAGTTTGAAGGGGTGGACAACGTTTCCCTGCCGCCTCCGCCCCTCGTCTGCGTGCCCACCACGGCGGGCAGCGCCGCGGACGTCTCCCAGTTCGCCATCATCACCGACGAGGTCCGGAAGGTGAAGTTCGCCATCATCAGCAAGACCATGGTTCCCGACGTGGCCCTCATCGATCCCCGCACGACGCTCACCATGGAGAAGAGCCTCACCGTCGCCACGGGCATGGACGCCCTCACCCATGCTGTGGAAGCCTATGTCTCCGATGCCTCCTCGCCCCTCACGGATCTCCATGCTCTGGAAACGGTGCGTCTCGTGGCGCGGCATCTTCCGGGTGCGGCAGCGGAACTCGACAACCTCGAGCACCGGCGGGGCATGATGCTCGCATCCCTCTACGCGGGCCTGGCCTTCTCCAACGCGGGACTCGGCATGGTGCACGCCCTTGCTCACAGCCTCGGAGGTGCGCTCGATCTCCCGCACGGGGAATGCAACGCCCTGCTCCTGCGTCATGGATGCGCCGCGAACTATTCCGCCGTGCCGGAACGTTTCGCCCGGATTCTCCAGGCTTTCAAGGAGGGAGAGAGCATGGCGTCGATGTCTCCGGTGGCGCCGACGCCTCCGGAGAAAGTTCTGGAAGAGCTTGTCGCACGCGTCGGGGTGTTGGGCGACATCTCCGGCATTGCAGTGCGTCTTCGGGACTTCGGCTTGCGCAGGGAGGACATTCCAAGAATCGCCCGGTTCGCCTATCAGGACCCCTGCCTGCTCACCAATCCGCGGCATATGGATGCGGCGGAACTGGAGGAGGTACTCCATGGAGCCTGGTGATCCGAAGAATCGGGAGGCGTTGCGCCTCCGGCTTATGGGACTCGGGGATTCGTCCCTCCACAAGAGCTATTATCCGGAACTTCAGAAGCGTCTGGGAGAACTGGAGCGTTTTCGCACGCTCCTCGACCGGGCCAATGACGCGATTTTTCTCGTCTCCCTTCGGGACGGGTGCGTCCGCTATGCCAACGCGTCCGCCCGCCGTTACGGGCTGCTTCTGGGGGCGAAGAATTTTCAACAGCAGTGCCTTCCCCTGAAAAACCTTCTCCTCGGCGGGAACGGAGAGGGGGTCGACATGGACCGCATTCTTGCCGCGTCGGCCTTCGACTCCGGCGAGGAGGGGCGTTGCGTGCTCGAGCTCTTTACCGACGAGGGAGTGCGGCGCTGTGAACTTTCCGTCTCCGTCAGCATGCCCGAGACGAGCGAGGATGCCCATGCGGTGCTCATCCTCCGGGATGTGGAGGATCGCCTCGCCGCGGAGGACCGCCTCCGGGAGACCCTGCGCCAGGTGGAGGAGGCCCGCTCGCGCACGGTGTCCCTCACGGCGGCCATCGTGGAGCTGAAGGATTCCTTCACGGGGCAGCACCAGCGCCGCACGGCGCAGCTCGCCTCCGCCATCGGCAGACGCCTCGGCGTGAGCGGCGGAGAACTCTACGACCTCGTCACGGTGGCCATGATGCACGACATGGGCCTCATGGCGATCCCCACGGACATCCTCTTCGCACCCCGTCCTCTTTCGGAGGTGGAGTGGCTTCTCGTGCGCCGGCATCCTCTCATCGGCAAAACCCTGATGGACCGGGAAAATTTTCCCTCCTCCGTGTCGGTGCCGCTGGTACAGCATCACGAGCGCCTGGACGGATCGGGGTATCCCCAGGGACTTTCGGGGCACCACATTGTCTCCCTTGCGCGGATTCTCGCCGTGGCGGACGTGGTGGAGGCCATGTCCAGCCACCGCCCCTATCGCCCCGCCCACGACCGGAGCGTCGTGCTCGCAGAGCTTGCCGCGGGGAGGGACGTTCGGTTCGACGCCGCCGTGGTGGACGCCTGTGTGACGCTGCTGGAGGAGGGGTTCGCTTTTGCGCCCCACCCTGTGGAGGAGCTTTCGCAGGGGTGAGATAGGAGTGTTTTCCTTCCGAATGCGGTGCCGGAGTTTCGGTAGTGATGCTTCTGGCGCAGCGTTTTCGCGCTTTCCCGACGAAAGGCCGAAGACAGAGGAGTCTCGTGGGCAAGACGATGTGAAAAGCTCTTCCGGGTAAACCAGGAACAAAAAGGGGATTTTCTTTGCTTCAGTGACGTTCCCATGCCCCGCCTGCGGTTTCCCTCCGAAAAGAACTGCTCGAAGCAGCTTCGGAGAATGCATTCTCCACGAAAGTCGAGGTTTGTGGACAGTTTGTCCGGGTATTCGCACGGAGCGATCGATGGAGAGGGTTGAAGAGAGAGTGCCTTTGGCATAAAATATTACGGTACCTAAATATATTCAAGGGGAGTTCCGGATGCCGAAAGAAGCGGATGATCTGATGGAGCATATTGCCCGGCTGTTTCGGATGGTGCGTCGGCGGCCGACGGACGAACAGTGTCTTTCGCGTGGAGCGCATCGGCTCCTGCATCTGGTGTTGCAGAACGAGGGTATCCGTACCACGGATCTGGCGGAAAGAATGGGTGTTCGTCCGGCATCGCTGACCGAGCTGCTCAGGCGCCTGGACGAGGGTGGATACCTCCGCCGGGAGAAGGATGAGAACGACTCCAGGGTCATTCGCGTGTTTGCGACGAAGAAGGCTTTTGGGGAACACATGCGGCTGGAAGCGGAACACCGGGAGCGGAACGCACGACTGCGTGCCTGTCTGACGGACGACGAGGCCAGGATGTTTTGTGCGATATGCGACAAGCTGTGCGTATTTCTCGAAAAAGAGCAGCCGCCGGTTTTCGGCCGTGAACGGAGGCACGAGGACGAGGCTGCCGAGGATTCCATCACGGGAGCGAACGCCGAAAGTGCCGGGGAGACGGCGAGGGCGACGGCGACGGTACAGGAGAAGATTGCGGAGGCCATCACCACTGCGGAAGAACCGGGAGTGCGACAGGTGGCCGATGAGGCGCGGAGACGGGGCTGACTCATGTTCGAACTGATGCGGACGCACCTCAAGGGGACTGCACGGACCTGCGCGATTCTGGCGCCTTTGTGCATGCTGCTCGAGGTCTTCATGGATCTGCAGCAACCTACCTTGATGTCGGATATCATCGACATCGGAGTGGCGAGCGGTGACCTCGGCTACGTGCTCCGCACCGGTGGCCGCATGGTTCTCTTTGCATTGATCGGCCTTGTCGGCGGGGGGTGCTGTTCCGTCTTCGCCACGTATGCGGCGACGCACATGGCAGGTTCGATACGAGAGCGTCTGTTTTCGAAGATCTTCACTCTCGCGGCCACCGAGGTGGACAACCTGGAGACATCGTCGCTCGTGACCCGGACGACCAACGACGTGGCACAGATTCAGGAGATGATGGTGATGCTGTTGCGTGCGATGTCTCGCTCTCCTATGCTTTTTGCAGGGGGCATCATCATGTCGTTTCTGCTCAGCTTTCGGCTGGCCCTTGTCCTGTGCGTCGCTCTGCCTCTGTTGACGCTCGGCGCGATATGGATCATCCGGAGGGCTGTTCCTCTGTACACTGTGGTACAAAATCGGATGGATCGGGTCAACAGCATTGTGCGCGAGAATCTGCTCGGCATGAAAGTGGTGAAGGCATTCGCGCTGGAAAACCGGCAAATTGCGCAGTTCGAGCGAGCCAATGTCGATCTTGCCGACAATGGCATCAAGGCACAGAAGGCGACCTTTCTGCTCATGCCGATCGTCACATTGGTAATGAATCTGTGTGTTGTGGCAGCTTTATGGTTTGGCGGTCTGATGCAGATTCGTGGAGTGCTTCCTTTGGGGAAAATCATGGCTTTCGTGAATTACCTGGTGCAGATCACGCATGCGCTGGTGATGCTGGCGAACTCCGTGGTCAACATCTCCCGTTCCCAGGCCTCGGCCCTGCGCATCCGAGAAGTGATGCATATCCACTCCTCGCTTGCCCCTCCGGAGCATCCCCGATTACCCCGGAATGACGACATCGAGTTGCGTCATGTGAGTTTCGGCTACACGAGCGGCGAAAGGGTGTTGTGGGACATCGACCTGTACATCCCCCGAGGTCAGAAGGTCGGAATCGTCGGTGCGACCGGCTGCGGAAAAAGCACGCTTGTGGCACTGCTGGCCCGCCTCTACGACCCGAATGAGGGCAGCGTGTGTCTTGGCGGAATTGATGTGCGGGAGATCCCGATGGATGTGCTGCGGAAAAGGATAGGTCTCGTTCCACAGAATAGTGTACTGTTCTCGGGAACGGTGGCGGAAAATCTGCGCTACGGTAATGAAAGTGCCGATGAGGTCGCACTGTGGGCGGCTGTCGCAACCGCTCGGGCCGACGGGTTCGTTCGGGCTCTTCCGGGGGAGCTGAACGGAGAGGTGGCACAGCGCGGGAAAAACTTTTCGGGCGGGCAGAAACAGCGCTTGTGTATTGCCCGCTCACTGCTGCAGATACCGAACATTCTCATCCTGGACGATGCGACCAGTGCGGTGGATTCCATCACCGAGGCGCGTTTGCAGGCGGCTTTGCGCGAGAGAACGGGAGGCATCACGCTGATTCTCGTTGCACAGCGTATCTCGAGCATTATGGATTGTGATTGCATTGTGGTGATGGACAAGGGGCGCATTGCGGCGCAGGGAAGCCATGCTTGTCTCATGGAGTCCAGCGAGATATATCGCTCCATTGTGCTGTCCCAATTGGGAGAAGAGGCGTTGCTTCGTGTCTGAGAACAGAAACCCTTCCCTTCAACCCAACTTCACGGGGCGACAGAGCCCATGGCTTCACCTCGCCGCGGAGAAGCCTCGGCTGACGAACGCCACGGGTACGCTCAAACGGATCCTGGAGTATCTGCTCGGCTGGCGTTCATCGCTCCTGTTCGCCCTTGTCTGTGCAGTGGTCTCCACGGGGATCACCATTGTGGGAACACGTCTCAACGGCTACACGGTGGACACTTTCATCGCCCGCAAAGATGCGCGCATGCTGGGAATCGTCTGTCTCCTGATGGCGGGTATGTACGTCGTCGGGGTTGCATCGAGCTATGTCCAGAGCATCTTGACGATACGTGCGGCACAGAGGACATCCGCCGCTTTGCGTCGCGACCTGTTTCGACGTGTGGCACATCTGCCGCCGGCCTATTTCGATGCTCACAGCAGCGGAGATGTGATGAGCAGGCTGACGAACGACGTGGACAACATCAATACGGCGATTTCACAGACGACAGTGCAGTTGTTCACCGGCATCGTCAGCGTTGCAGGCATGCTGGCAGCCATGCTGTTTCTCAGTCCTCCGCTCACGTTGGTCTGCCTGATCACGACGCCCTTGACTTTTTTCACGACGCGGATCATCGCGAGGAATGTGCAGCGCTTCTTCGTGGAACAGCAGCGGGAATTGGGCAGGCTGAACGGCTATATCGAGGAGATGGTGTCGGGACAGAAAATACTGCGGTTGTTTTCGCGCGAGACGCGTGTGGTGGAGGATTTCGAACGGATCAACCGCCGCTACGTGGGTGATGCTTTTCGGGCACAGGCGGTGAGCGGTATCATCGGTCCGTGCAACAACATGGTCAACAACATCGCCTACCTCCTCGTGGCAGTTGCGGGAGGTTTCTGTGTCATTCGGAACATCGGGGGCGTCACGGTGGGGGTCGTCTTCTCGTTTTTGCTGTACATGCGCAATTTTACCAATCCCATCAATAACATTCTCGCTATGGCCAACTCGCTGCAATTGGCGCTGGCCAGCGCCGAGAGGGTGTTTGAAACGATGGACGGACAACCGGAGTGCGACGCGGATGGTGCGTCGGACATCGAAAGAATAGAGGGGGACATCCGGTTCGAAAACGTGCGCTTTTCCTATGTTCCCGGCAAGCCTGTGCTTCGGGGTGCGGATATCGTCGCGGAACCCGGCCAGACGGTGGCCATAGTGGGGCCTACCGGAGCGGGAAAAACGACGATCATCAGCCTGCTCACTCGGTTTTACGACACCGACGGCGGCAGGATCCGCATCGACGGCATGCCTATCGAGGCGATCACCCGCCGTAGCCTGCGGCGATCCGTGTCGTTGGTTTTGCAGGACACTTTTCTCTTTTCGGATACGATCCGGGAGAACATCCGGTACGGCCGAATAGACGCCAGCGACGAGGAGGTGGTTGAAGCGGCCCGACAGGCCCATGCCCACGAATTTATTCTGCAATTGCCGCATGGCTATGATACGGTGCTGACCGATAACGGCCAAAATCTCTCCCAGGGACAGCGTCAGCTGTTGAACATCGCCAGGAGTCTCCTGTCCAGGGCTTCGGTACTCGTTTTGGACGAAGCGACATCGTCGGTGGATACCCGGACGGAGCAGATCATTCAGAGTGCATTGCTGACACTGATGAAGGGTAAAACGAGTTTCGTCATAGCTCATCGGCTGTCCACCATCAAAAATGCGGACAAAATTGTCGTGATCGACGGAGGGCGCGTCGTGGAGCAGGGGACTCACGAGTCTTTGCTGGAGAAAAAGGGGTTTTATTTCCGGCTCTATGAAAGTCAGTTCAAAACAGGGATGCTGAATGGAGTTCCTGGGGGGTGATGCATGTGCTCGGGTGCGGAGGGTGTTGCTCGGCTTCCAGGTTGAGGACTCCCCAAGGCGGTTTGGAGCCGCGGTTGTCGTGCAGTGTGTCCCTCGTCGCCGTGACGAACGCACCGGCTGTCGAGGATTCCTTGGCCCGTCCACTTGGCGGGGGATGGAGGCAAGGAAGGAAATGGCGGAGCGGAACTTTTTTGAGGCCCTTGCGGCCGAATACGGGAGATCCTTTTCCGGCTGGGATTTTTCCTACGTCAATGAAAGGATGGTCTCGGATCCTCTGCCCTGGAATTATCGACTTGTTGTGACGGATGCCGTCTCCGCTTCCGGGTCGCTGCTCGACATGGGAACCGGAGGCGGTGAGTTTCTCGATTCCCTGCCCGCGCTGCCTCCGGTCACATTTGCGACGGAGGGATACGCGCCGAACGTGCCGATCGCGAAAGCCCGACTGCGTGAGAAAAACGTCCAGGTCGTCGAAATCGCCGCCGACGATGTGCTTCCGTTTGACGATCGCTCCTTCGACCTGGCGATCAACCGCCACGAATCGTTTGCTGCCGAAGAGGTGGCGAGAGTGCTGAGACCATCGGGAAGATTCATCACGCAGCAGGTCGGCGGCATGAATGGTCTCGACATCAACGCATCTCTGGGCGCGCCTCCACCGGGCCATGTCGGCTGGTGTCTGCTCGAGGCGAAAGAAAACCTTTTGTATGCGGGGTTCAAAATTACGACGTGTCGCGAGTACATTGGGAAAACGCGGTTCTATTATATATACAGTCTCGTGTATTTCCTGAAGTGCATTCCCTGGCAGATTGCCGATTTTTCCATCGACGCGTACTTCAGGCGACGGTGTCTCTTGAACAAAGAGATACAGGCGCGGGGATACAGGGATTTCATTCTCCATCGCTTTCTGCTCGTTGCGGAGAAATGAGTTCCGCTTCCCGATGGAATTTTTGCAACGGCAGCGGAATTCTTTCGGCACAGTCGGAATTGGAAAAGTGCGCGGATCGTGCCGGAGATGCCTCGTGGGTTTCGAAAACTCCAGGGAGTTGCCCCTGCTGCGGGAGTCCTCGACCCGGGTGGCAGGGCTCTTTCCTGGGCAACCGTGGAAGGGAATTATTTCTCGTGGGAGCGTTCCTTGCACGAAGAATCGTTTCGTCATCGGTTGCTTTCTCCGGGAACCGGCACGAAGCGTGCCTTTCCTCGGGGTGCCTTGTCGCTGTCTTTTGTGGACTCGCATTCGGGTTCCGTCCGGGCTGGGGTGACGAGGGGGAATGCGCACGTGGATTCAGCGGCGGTGCTGCCGTTCGAGACGGGAAACGGAAGGGAAGGATGTGCGCGGTGGATCGTTCGACACTGGCTCTGTACGGCCTTACGGGGGTGCTCTTCGCCCTTTCCTGGATGAAGGACAGGACGAAAACCCGGCTTGCCCTGAAAAAAGCCTGGAAGACCCTCTCGGGCATGGTCTTTCTCATGGGGTCCATCATGCTCTTCGCCGCCCTCGGGGTGGTGCTCGTTCCCCAGGAGGTGCTCGTCGCGTTCTGGGCAGAGAGAGCGGTTTCTTCGGGGCGTTTTTGGCCTCTCTGGTGGGGGCCGTGACGCTCATTCCCGCCTTCGTCGCCTTTCCCACGGCGAAGATCCTCCTCGACGCCGGAGCGGGCGTGCTCCAGATCGGCGTGTTCGTCTCCACCCTGATGATGGTGGGTGTGGTCACTCTTCCGCTGGAATCCCGGATCTTCGGGCGCAAGGCCGCGGTCGCGAGAAACGCCCTGGCCTACCTCTGGTCCTTCGTGGCGGGTTACGTCGTCTTCTGGGCGGTGCGCTGATGGTGGCGTCTCCGGTTCGGGGCATGCGGGAGGAGCAGCGGCGGCAGGAACAGCCGAAACAGGGGAAAGCCGGCTCGGAATGGGCGCAGGGTCCGTCCGGAAACGGGAAGATCCCTGCGCCGGGAGGCGGTTGGAAGAGCGGGCTCCCCGCGTTCGGCGTCGCCCTCGCGCTTTTGGGCGGCCTTTTCTTTCTGAACCCGGCCCAGGGAAGAGAGGTGGCCCGGCTCTGGAAGGAAAGTACCTACACCGTCCTCGGTCTTCTGCCTCCGGTGTTTCTGCTCCTCGGGCTCTTTGACAGTTGGGTGTCCCGGGAACGGATCATTCCCCTGCTCGGGGAGGGATCCGGCATCCGGGGCGGCGTGCTCGCCACACTTCTGGGCGCCCTCGCTGCGGGACCGCTGTACCTCTCTTTTCCCATCGCGGAGGTGATGCTCGTCAAGGGAGCGAGCCTTCGGAACGTCTTCGTCTTCGTCGGGGCATGGTCCACCATGAAAATCCCCATGTTTCTCTTCGAGGTGGGGAGCCTCGGGGGGCGCTTCGCCGTGGTGCGCTACGCCGTCTCCCTCGTGGGGATCGTGCTCATCGCGAAAGGCACGGAACTCTTTCTCGGAAAGGAAGAACGCCGATTCCTCCTGGCGCGGTACTACGAGACGGAGGCGTGAGGAAGTCGGCGTTCTTTTCTGTCTCGTGCCTACCGCATCATCGAGTGGAGCAGCGTCAGGTAGTCCTCTTTCGTCATCGGCCTGGGATTGCTGCGGTTGCTTCCGTTCTGCGCGGAGTAGGCGGCGATGGTCTCCAGGTCTTCCTTTTTGACGCCCAGGGAGGCGAAGGATGGAAGGCCTACTTCCTCGGCCAGGTGTGCCACGTGCGTCACAGCTTTTCGAGCGCCTTCCTCGTCGGTCGCGAAGGAATATCCCATGGCGGCGGCGATCCGGGCGTACTTTTTTGTGCAGTAGGGCAGATTGAACTCCATCACCGGGGCGAGCGCCACGGCGTTGCACATGCCGTGGGGTGCGTCGTAGAGGCCGCCCAGTGCTTCGGCAAGGCAGTGCACCGCCGCCACGTCGGAGTGGGAGAAGGAGATGCCCGCCAGAACGCTTCCCATGAGCATGTCCGTCCGGGCCTCCATGTCGTCGGTTCCGGAGCGGACGGCCCTCGGCAGGGAGGCCGTGATCATCTCGATGGCGTGCAGGGCGCAGGCGTCCGCGATGGGCTCCGCGGGCAGGGCGGTGAACCCCTCGATGGCGTGGGTCAGTGCATCCATGCCGGTGGCGGCGGTGAGCATCTTCGGCATGGACGCGGTCAGCCCGGGATCGCACAGGGCGACCTTCGCCGCGATCCGGGGATGTCTGATGCTGAACTTGAACTTGTCCGTCGTGTCGGTGATGACCGAGCTGAAGGTCACTTCGCTGCCGGTTCCCGAAGTGGTGGGAATGGCGACCAGGGGCAGCGTTTCTCCTGTGACCGCGTTCCGCCCCTCGTAGTCCCGTATTTTTCCTCCGTGGGTTGCCACGATGCTCATGCCCTTGGCGCAGTCGATGGGGCTTCCGCCTCCGACGGCGAGAAGGCAGTCCGAGCCGAACGCTCTGGCGGCTGCGGCGCCCTCCATGACGTTCCTGTCCTTGGGGTTCGGTTCCACCGCGCTGAAGACCTCGAAAGAAATCCCCTCTTTTTCGAGAGCCCTGATGATTGGTGTGAGAATCCCCGCGTCGATCACGCCGCGGTCCGTAACGAGAAGCGGACGCTTTTTCCCCAGCTCTTGCAGCACCGTGGCGATGGTGGCGGAAACACCAGCGCCGAATTCGATCCGCGTGGGAAGCTCGAAGCTGAAGCTGTTCCTGATGTCCAAGAGAACCCCCTCCTTTCCTGTCTTCTGTGTCTGCCTTTGTCCCCAGCCCTGTTCCTTTGGGGGCCGCTTTCCTCACCCGCCGCATCCGGCTGGATGCGGCGGGTGAACATTCGGGTCGGTGCCGGCTCAGGTTCAGGTGCCGGTGTTCCGCCGCGGCCTCTCCGTTGTGTGCCGTTTCCTCACCGGGGAACGTCCGCCGATGTCGGAACGGAAAGGGTGGTTTTGAACACGATCACCGCTTCCCCCCGGATTTTCACCGTCTCCGGTTCGCCGTTTCGGACGCGCACTTCCACGTGCACTTTTCCGGGGCGACCGATCTTCTCGCCCTGAAAACCTGTGAAACGCAAGGTTCCATCGTCCCCGGGCCGGGCTAGCCCGAAACGGACCAGGTAGCCTCCGAGCGGCCCATGGGCGTTTCCCGTGACGGGGTCCTCGGCCACGCCGATCGCCGGGGCGAACATCCTTCCCTCCGTGAGAATGCCCTCCCGGGCAGTGTCTAAGGTGAACAGGAAATAGCCGTTGCAGCCGATCCGCTTGCTGAGGGCCGTGAGTCCCGCATTGTCGGGTTCGAGTGCGTTCAGCGTTTTCGCGCTTTTCAGGCAGACCATCACCTTGGAGTGGCCGGTGGAGGCGATCCGCACGGGACATCGGGGGTCCATGTCGTCGGCCGCAAGGTGCAGGGAGGTGAGAAGCGCGTCCGTATTCTCTTTTTGCAGCGGCTCGGAGAGCTCGAATTTTCCCTGGGTCATGGAGACGGTGTAATCCTTTCCGTCGTCGCAAGCTTCCACGGGCAGGATGCCCACCCCGGTCTTGATGCGGAGGACCCGGCCGCCCAGATTTGTCTCCTTCGCCTTGGCGTAGAGGGCGGCGATGGTGGCGTGGCCGCAGACGGGAACCTCCGTCGTGGGGGTGAAGTAGCGCAGGTGCCCGTCGCACGTATTGTCCGGAGGGGACAGGAAAAAGGCGGTCTCCGAATTGTTCAGCTCCCGGGCGATCCGCTGCATGGCGTCGTCGGAAAGTCCGTCCGCGTTGGTGATCACTCCGGCGGGATTGCCTGCAAAGGGGGTTCTCGTGAAGGAGTCGATCTGGTAGAGCGTGTAGGTTTTCATGGGTGTTTTCCTTTCTCGCGTTCCTGGATGTGGGGCAGAGGGCGCCGCGCTATTCCGCGGGCTTCACCGACACGGACCACTCCGGTCCGGAGGCGATGCCGAAGGTTCCGGCAAAGCTGTCCATGTTGAGGGCCAGGGACAGCTCCATGAGGCTGTTGTAGAAGAGCAGCGGCTCTCCCTCGGGGACGTCGCCGAAGGTGTTCACGTAGGGGATGTTTCCCTTGAACACTTCCTTTCCCTCGCGGTAAATCGTCACTTCGTATTTTTTCCCGAACTCGGGTTTGAGTGTGTCGAAGAGAGGCTTGCCGATGTTGGTCCACACGTTTCCGTATTGGATGTCGAGCACGGGAATCGTTCCCAGCGCCGTCCCGTTCCGGATCTCCGCCCTCTGGTAGGGGATGCGTACCAGGTCGCCCTCGACAAGAGGCCCCACTTCCTCGAAGGTGAGTTGCCCCGAGGCGAGCCTGGCCCCCACATACGCGAAGAGGTCGCGACCGAGGAACGTGTAGGACTGCTCCGATCCCGGCAGCCGGTGTTCCGCTTCATCGATGAGGCGCACTGCGTCGATGCCCGTCCGCTCCTCGACGATGGTGAGCGTTCCGTTGTCCGGCGTGACGATGTAACGGCCGTCCTTCGTTTTTGCCACCACGGAGTGGCGTTCCGTCCCCACGCCGGGATCGACCACGGAGACGAACACCGTGCCCGCGGGCCAGTATCCCAGGGTCTGATACAGGCGGTAGGATGCCTCCCAGATGGAGTAGGGGGGAATCTCGTGGGTCAGGTCGAACAGGGGGAGGCCGGTGTCCACGCCGAAGGCGACGCCCTTCATGGCGGACACCGCGCCGTCCTTGAGGCCGAAGTCGGTCTGGAAGACCAGGGCGGTCTTTGTCGTCGCCGCCTCCGTGTGAGAGAGAAAAAAGACGAGGAGGAACACCGCGACGCACACGCGCTTGCGCAGTTTGTTCATGAAAAGAAGGCTCCCTTCTGCGTTGGAGATGGGGCGATCCGGTCGGCGGGGGCTCTCTCTTCCGTCGCTGCGAGAGGGGCTGTCCCCGGTCAAGTCGGCGAATCGCCACTGTTCGGTATTATCTGTCAGAGTGCCGGGAAAGGAAAGGTGCAATGTGTTTCCCACACACTCCACCGCAGGGATGACCGGCGGTTCTTCGCGGCGGGGTTGACGTGTTTTGGTCTTCTGGGTACAGTATGTACGGTTTAACTGGAACGAGAACCATTTCATCATATACACCTCCGAGTCCGTGTTCCTGTGGGAGCGATCCTATGGAAGCGGACCGAAGGGCTCCTTCGGAAACGAAGGCGCCTCCCGTGTTCGGAAAGGAGGAGATGCAGGCTTTTCGGCCTCTGCTGTCCATCCGTCCGTTGGCGGGTGGACATTTTTTGTCCCCGTCGTCGCATGGAAGGGACAGCCCCGGAAGGCGGAAAGGAAAACTGTTGCGTTTTGAGGAACGAGTCCTTTGAAACGATTTCTCGCGCTGCTTCTTTTACAGGATGGTGTTTTCCCCGTGCCGCGGCAGTAGCGGCACCTGCTCGAAAAGAAAGGATGAAACCGCATGCATCGGAGAAACGTTGCATTCCGTTTCCCGCGCTTTTCGTTCCTTTTTGTCCTCACCGTTGCTCTCGGCCTCGTGCTGGGCGGCGTCGCCGCGGCGAAGGCGCCTGTGCTGCGCATGGCCACAACCACCAGCACGGACAACACGGGACTTCTGGACTACCTGGCGCCCCTTTTTCAGCAAGCGACCGGAATCGAGCTTCAGTGGGTCGCTGTTGGAACCGGAAAGGCCATCGAGTTCGGCAAGAACGGCGACGTGGACATTCTCTTCGTCCACGATCCCGAGTCGGAGAAGGCGTTTCTGGACGGCGGCTTCGGCGTCAACCGCCGCCAGGTGATGTACAACGATTTCATCTTCATCGGTCCCAAGGAAGATCCGGCGAAGATACAGGGACTTTCCGCCGCGGAGGCCCTCAAGGTCATCGCTGCGAAGAAGGCGGTCTTCACGAGTCGCGCCGACAAATCGGGCACGCACATGAAGGAACTTGCCCTCTGGCAAGAGGCCGGAATCGACGTTCCCGACAAGGAACCCTGGTACATCCAGGTTGGACAGGGCATGATCCAGACCATCAACATCGCCGCCGAGCGGAACGGCTACACCCTCACCGACCGGGGCACCTTCATCAAGTACGAGGAGAACCACAAGGGCAATCCTCCCCTGGTGATCCTCTCCGAGGGTGACAAGGCCCTGCGGAACCAGTACAGCGTCATCGCCGTCAATCCCGCGAAGTGGAGCGACGCCCGCTACGACCTGGCGGTGAAGTTCATCGACTGGATCGTCTCTCCCGAGACGCAGAAGGTCATCGCGGAGTTCAAACTTTCCGGGAAGCAGCTTTTCTTCCCCAACGCGGGAGAATAGTCCCGGCAGAAGGAAAGCACGAAAGGAGTCCTTGAGAATGATTCGTCTACAGACGTGGAACAAGCGCCTTGCACTTCTTCTCTTCGTCGTGGCCGTCTCGGTGTTTGTCGCGCTTCCCGCCAGTGCGGCAAAGGAAGTGCGGCTCTCCAGCACCATCGGCCCCATCGACGCGGGCATCGTGAAGGTTTTCGCAGACACCTTCGAGAAGAAGACGGGGATCAAGGTCGTCTTCGAGGGGGCAGGAACGGGAGCGACCCTCGAAAAGGCCAAGACGGGGAACTTCGACATGGTCATGGTCCATGCCCGGAAGCTGGAGGACAAGTTCATCGCGGACGGGTTCGGCATCGACCGGCGGGATGTGATGTACAATGATTTCGTCATCCTCGGCCCCAAGGAAGACCCCGCGGGTGTGCGTGGAATGAAAGATGCCGCCGAGGCGTTCAAGAAGATCGCCGCTGCGGGTGCGCCTTTCGTGACCCGGGGGGACAATTCGGGAACCCACGTGAAGGAAATGGAAATCTGGGAAAAGGCGGGCATGAAGCCCGAGGGCGACTGGTACATCCTCTACGAGATCGGCAAGGCGGGCAACAAGGCCACCACGGAGTTTGCCAACCGCCGGAACGCCTATGTCCTCATGGACCGTGCCACGGTACTTACCCTGGGGAAGAGCATTTCCCTCGAGGTGCTCGTGGAGGGAGATCCCTTCCTGTTCAACTACATCGCCGTGATCCGGGTGAATCCCGACAAATTCCCCGGCCTGAACGTGGCGGAGGCATTGGCCTTCACGGACTGGCTCTGCGGTGACGAAGCCCAGAGCATCATTAAGGAATTCGGCGTGGACAAGTACGGGCAGCCGCTCTTCTTCCCCAATTCCGACGAGTGGAAGGCGAAGCATCCCCAGTAGACCTTCCTGGGGGTGGTGGTCCCGGTTTTTCCGAACGTGTCGGATCGCCGGCGGGGGCCGTTTCCTCTGCCGGCGATCCGTTTTCAGAGGTGAAAAAAACTCTTCTTCATGGCGTCACGTGTACCGAGGGGCGGGAGGATCGTCTTTCCCGCGAGGTGTTTCCATCATTCCGTCTGGAGGGAGTCTCCATGGACTATATCGCTGAAGGTGTTCTGCAGGCTCTGTCGCTCCTTCTTGCCGGCGACGAGGAGACCTGGGACGCCATTTTCACCACGATGAAGCTCTCGTCCCTCTCCATCGCAGCCAGTCTCGCCCTGGGCATCCCTCTGGGTTTTCTTCTGGGGTACGCGGAGTTTCCGGGGAAAAAGATCTGCCGCGCCGTGGTGGACACGCTCCTCGCCCTGCCCACGGTGGTCGTCGGGCTGCTCGTCTACGCCTTCATTTCTCGGAGGGGCCCCCTGGGGGAACTGGGACTCCTTTTCACGCTTCCCGGTGTCGCCATCGGACAGGTGATCCTCGCGCTTCCCGTGGTGGTGGCCATGACGGCCACCGCGGTGGAGAGTCTGGACCGGCGCCTTTCCCTTACACTGCTCACGCTGGGGGCGGGGCGGAGTCAGCTCGCCCTGGCGAGCCTGCTCGAATCCCGCTACGGCGTGCTCCTCGCGGCGGCGAGCGCCTATGGACGCATCATCTCCGAGGTGGGGGTCTCCATGATGATCGGAGGCAACATCAAGTGGCACACCCGGACCATCACCACCGCCATCACCCTCGAGACGGGAAAGGGGGAGTTCGCCATGGGGGTGGCCCTCGGGCTGGTTCTCCTCCTGGTGGCCTTTCTGGTGAACGGGTCCGCGTCGTTGCTGCGAAGGAGGGGGCGCGCATGACCGGAGACGCCCTCTACGAGGTCCGGAATCTCAAACGCGCCTACGGCACGCAAACTGTGCTCGACGTGGCGCATCTGGTCATTCCCGAGCGGAGCGTCGTGGGCTTCGTCGGTCCCAACGGCAGCGGCAAGAGCACGCTTCTCCGGATCCTCGCCTTTCTCGATCCGCCGAGCGGCGGTTCCCTGTCGTTCGGAGGGCGGATGTTCTGGAACGGCGGCGACGGCGACGCGGAGGGGCCGAGAAGCGAGATGGCCCTGGAGAATGCCCGGAGCGAGGTCACGCTGCTCCTGCAGGAACCCTACCTCCTGAAGCGAAGCGTCTTCGAGAACGTGGCCTACGGGCTGCGGGTCCGGGGCGGCCTCTCCGGGGAGGAGATGCGCGAAAGGGTCTTTGGAGGATTGGAGGCTGTGGGGCTCGACCCCGAGCGATTCGCCTCCCGCGCCTGGTATCAGCTTTCGGGAGGCGAGGCCCAAAGGGTGGCCCTGGCGTCGCGCCTCGTGCTGCGTCCCCGGGCATTGCTGCTCGACGAGCCCACGGCGAGCGTGGACGTGCAGAGTGCGGCGCGCATCAAGGAAGCGGCGCTGCGCGCACGGGACGAATGGGGAACCACCCTTGTGGTGGTGAGCCACGACATCCTCTGGCTGAACGAGGTGGCCGACGAGGTGGTCCATTTCTACGGAGGTAAGATCGTCGGCGTCGGCCCGGAGAACCTGGTCTCTGGCCCCTGGGAGGAAGAGGCGGGAGGGATGGTGCTCCGTCGCCTGACGGACGGTCAGATCCTGCGTGCGGCCCGCCCCTCCGGAGGCGTTTCTGCGGACGCGGTGGCCGCGGTGGATCCGGGTTCGCTTCTCCTCGCCCTCTCCCTTCCCGAGGGTATTTCCGCCCGCAATGCGCTTCGCTGTTCCGTCGCCCAAATGCTCTACGAAAACGGCACCGGACGGGTTCTCGTCAAGGTTGTCGCGGGTGGGCTCTCCCTCACGGCTCGGCTCACCGCTGAAGCCGTGCGCGAGCTGGGGCTTCATCCCGGCCAGGAGGTCCTGACCATCGTCAAGGCCACGGCCTTCCGCTGGCTCTGAGCGCACGTGCAGGGGGTGGCGCGGAGGGAACGCGTGCTTGTCCGGGCGGAGCGTTTTCCTGTAAGGAAGGGACGAGCGTCACTGCGAGCGTGTGCGCGTGCGCAGCGGCACTTCTATTTTCCACTTCGCAGGGGAACGCAGCCCTTGGTTTCTCCCGAGGGATCGGCGACGATGCGAACCGCTACACCGTAGGTGTCCAGAATTGCCTGTTCGGTGATCACCCTTTCGGGTGATGCGGGAGGCGAGAGGTGTCCCTCTTTCAGGATGGCCGCGGTGGTTCCCGCAAGGAAGGCCTGCTCCGGTGCGTGAGTGGACATGAGCACCGCCATTCCCTCGCCGGCGAGGCGTCGCAGAATCTCCAGAAACCGGATCTGGTTTCCGAAATCCAGATGGGTCGTGGGTTCGTCGAGGAGAAGAATCCGCGGTTCCTGAGAAAGCACCGAGGCGAGGAGCACGAGCTGGCGTTCCCCGCCGCTGATTTCCGTGTAGGGTTTTGCCGCCAGGGAAGAGATGCCGAGGCGCTCCAGCGCGGCCCAGGCGATGCGGCGGTCTCGGAAGCCGGGTTTGCCGAGATAGGAAAGGTGGGGCGTGCGCCCCATGAGCACCACGTCGAGCACCGCGTAGGGAAAGGACGGAACGTGGTGCTGGGGAACGTAGGCCACGTGTCGTGCGAATTCCCGGCGGGACAGGTGTGCTGTCGGGGTCTCCCCGAGGTGGACGCTTCCCTCCCGGAGCGGAAGAAAGCCGGCGATGCATTTCAAGAGCGTGGACTTTCCCGTGCCGTTCGGCCCCAGAAGACAGAACACCGCTCCCGGCTCCAGGGAGAAACTCACGTTCCGGAAGATCCACCGGAACTCGTCGCCGTGCCCGTAGGCGAAGGCCGCGTTCCGCACCTCCAGGCGCATCACCATCCCACCTTTTTCCGTGAGAGCATCCAGGCGAAGAGCGGTGCGCCCACAAGGGCGGTGAGAATTCCGAGGGGGATCTCCATTGCCGTGGCCGCCCGGGCGCAGTTGTCCACCAGAAGGAGAAAGGTGCTGCCCAGGGCGAGGCAGGCGGGAAGAAGCCTCCGATGGTCCGGTCCTACGAGGATGCGCCCCACGTGGGGGATGACGAGCCCCACCCAGCCGATGATTCCGGAGAGGCAGACCGACGAGGCCGTGACAAGGGTGCAGATCGTGAGGATCATTGCCCGCTCCCTTCCGGCGTTCACGCCCATGGCCTTGGCCTCCTCGTCCCCCATGGAGAGAATGTTCAGGCGCCACCCGAGCAGGAGCAGCAGGAGCGTTCCGCCACCGATGAAGGGGCCCACGGCGCGAAGGTTCTCCGGCGTCACCCGTGCCATGGAGCCCATGAGCCAGAACACGATGGCGGGAAGTTTCTCGTAGGGATCGGCCACGAACTTGATCAGGGACGTGAGGGATGAGAAGAAGGCCCCCACGATGACTCCTCCGAGGATGAGCACGAGTGTCGGTGCTCCCCGGTAGAAGCGACCGATGCCGAAGGTGAGCGCCACGGCGAGGATGCCGAAGAGCAGGGCCGAGAACTGGAGCACGAAGAGGCTTTCCGAGAGGAGGATCGCCAGAGCGGCGCCGAATCCGGCGCCGGAGGCGACGCCCAGGAGGTAGGGTGAGACCAGAGGATTGCGGAACACGCCCTGAAAGGCCGCTCCCGAGAGGGAAAGCCCCGCTCCGACGAGCATGGCCGCGGCGATGCGGGGAAGGCGCAGCCGGAAGAGTACCGTCTCCATGGAACTCTCCCAGTCCGGGGAGAGGGGAAGCACCCGGGAGGCGAAGATCTTCAGCACCGTCGGCAGTGGGATGGGGTAACGGCCGATGGCGAAGGAGACGAAGAAGAGAACCGTGGGCAGGAGAAAGAGGAACAGAAGCGTTTTCTTCGGAACGCCTGGAGGTCCGAGGAGTTCGCCGCCGGATGCGTCGGAAAGGCTCCCCGGATCGGAGGAGGCGGAGAGATCCGGGGAGTTCTTGGGCACGTCCATGGCGTTGCGGGGACGACGGATGCTCAGTGTTCCCCCGAATAGGGAACGCCGTAGAAGCGGGTGTAGAAGTCGTTCGCCGCTTCCTGGAGATCCACGTCGGCGAAGAGGTCCGGATAGAGTTTCTTGGCCATCCACAGCTCACCCAGGGCCATGGACTCCGGGCAGGGGTGTCCCCAGGGTTTCACGTACTCCGGCGTGAGGTAGACCTTGCCGTCTTTCACGGCGTCGAGCTGTGCCCAGGTTCCTCCCGCGCGGATTTCGTCGAAGACCTTGCGGTACCGGTCCTGCACGAAGATGACCTGGGGTGCCCAGAGGAGGATCTGTTCCATGGAGACCTGCTGGTAGCCGTCGAGTTCCGCCGCCACGTTTTTGCCGCCCGCCCGGTCCATGATGACTCCGGTGTATTTGCCGGAGCCGTAGGTGTACAGATCGGGGTTCGCCATGTAGCAGCGGATCTTTTTCTCCTCGGGGACGTCGGCGAGGCGCGTGCCCACCAGCGCGCGCTTTTCCATGATGTAAGCGGTGAGTTCCGCCGCCTTGTCCTGGGTGCCGAGGACCTCGCCCATGAGGGCGATGCCGTCCTTCATTCCCTCCGTGTAGGCCTTGTCCGGATCGACAAGCTTTGGGTTCAGCCGGGAGGCTTGTTCGTAGTCCGCCCGGTAGAACGAAAAGGCCACCACGGGGAGTCCCGCCTTTTCCATTTGTTCGATGAACTCCTTGGGGAAATAGTGGGTGACGATCACCAGGTCTGGCTTGAGGGCGAGCACTTCCTCCACGTTCACGGCCCGGAGTCCTCCGGGCATGGGCAGCTCATTGAGTTTGGGCCAGACTTTGAGGATCCCCTCGGAGAGGTCCTTCTTCCACGTGTCGAGAATGCCCACGAGACGGTCTCCCGCCTGCATCTCGAGCATCAGGTTGAGCGCGTGATGCTGCAGGCAGACCACGCGCTCAACCTTGTCCGGAATTGCCACGGTCCGTCCTAGCTGATCCGTCACGGTCCGCGCCGCTGCGGGAAGGACCGTGACGAACAGTGCCGCTGCGACGAGAAGCGCCGTGAACCCCTTTTTTCCGATGCTGCCGTGCCTTGTCATTGCGTCCTCCACTCCTTTCGGGAAATAAAAAACGCCGCCTCCGGGGCAGGAGGCGGCGTCAGAATGAGCGCCGCTTCCTCCTTTCCAAGCGGGAGGCGCACCTGTTTCCGGGTACGCCCATTGGCCGTTTCCCCTAGGCGGTGGTGGACGCCCTTAGGGAAGACGGCTCGGAGGCCGTTTTCGCGGGCAACTGTAACATGCATGCAGGATTGACGTCAAGACGCGGTGCCGATTTGGGCGGTGAAGGGAATAAAGCCGCGTCTTTCGAGAATCGCCGTTCCTTCCGGCGAAAGGAGTAGTTCCAGAAACGCCTCCGCCGCTTCGGGATGTTTCGCGCTTTCGGGAATCGCGGCGCCGTAGACGATGGGTTCCCCCCGCACGGTGATCGTTCCTCCCAAGGTATGGAGTTCCACCGAGGCCTTTTTGTAGAACGGGGCGTGTCGAGGATCGCCGAGGTTGATCTCCCCGGGAAGCGGGACGGTGCGGAAGCCCAGATCCACCGAGGAAGAGCGGTAGCGTATCATGTAATCGATCACGCCCGAACGGGCCATGGCGTTGATCTCGTGGGTCGGCGTCTCCGCCGGCAGGACGAGGCGCCGGGGGTTGTCCAGAATGCGCGCCGCAAGCCCGGGACGTCCGTAGTGGAGTTCGGCGAGCTGCAGCACCATGAGCGTGCGGTAGCCGCCTGGGTCCGCGTCGGGGGGCGTGGAGGCGAGGCACACCTCCGGGTCGGCGAGAAGCTCGAACCAGTTCGCCTCGTTCACCTGTTCGGCGAACCGGGAGGCGCCGGAGAAGCTCAAGACCTTTGCGTTGCAGGCGAAGCGCACGGCGCGGATCAGTTTTCCGCTTCCGCGGAGCAGATCCTCGATGTTTCGGTAGTCCGCCGTGAGATACAGGTCGCAAGGCGATCCCCGGAGGATTTCCTCCGCCAGAGCGACGCTGCCTCCACCTCTGCCGAGAAGGGAGAGATGCGGAAACCGCTCCGCGAGACGGTGGCGCAACTCTTCCATCACTCTGGAAAGGCTCCCCGCGTGCAGGATGTGCAGTGTCGTTTCGTGCATGGCCGTGCCTCCTCGTATGCCGTGTCATGGTTTCCCCCGCTCCGTTTCTTGGCGGAACGGCTGCATTGCCATTCCGTCGGCAGAGTCGCTTCGCCGATTCGAAGACGATCCAGTCCGTAAGGAATCCCGCGTGTTGACAGAGTGGTGTCGCAGTGCCTAGAGTGGATAAAATCACGCTTCTTTCAAGCAAGGGGGAATCCCCGTGAAATATGGCTCCTTCGAGTTTTCCCTGCGTGAACTCGCCGGTTCCATGGGTGATTTCGGCACGCTCTTTCCTCTCGCGGTGGGGTACATGGTGACCTGTGGCCTCGATCCGTCCGGTTTTCTCGTCGTGATGGGTCTCGCCAACATCGTCACGGGTCTCGTGTACCGTCTGCCGCTTCCCGTGGAACCCATGAAGGTCCTTGCCGTGACTGCCGTGGCGGGACACTGGCCCCCCTATCTGGTCTTCGCATCGACCTTCACCATGGGGCTCGTGTGGCTCTTCTTCGCCGCCACGGGTCTCATCGACCGCGTTGCCAAGATCACGCCTCCCTCGGTGGTGCGGGGAATCCAGGCATCCCTGGGGGTGCTCCTCGCCATGGAGGCGCTGCGCCTCATCGACGGGGACCTGCTGCTCGGCGTCGCCTCAGTTCTCGTGGTGCTCCTGCTTCGGGACAACGCCCGCGCCCCCGCGGCGCTCGTGCTCATGGGCATGGGGGTGGTCATCCTCGCCGTGCGGGGAGATCTCGCGTCCCTTCCGGGAATTCGATTCTCATTGCCCCCGTTGACGGGCTTCGCCCTGGGAGACATGTGGCATTCCCTGGTCCAGGGCGGTTTCGCCCAGATCCCCCTCACGGCCACCAACGCGGTGATCGCCACGTCCGCCCTCATCAGCGAATACTGGCCGGACCGGCGGATAAGCGAACGACGCCTTTCCCTGAACATGGGCATCATGAACTGCGTCGGGGCCTTTCTCGGCGGTTTTCCCCTCTGTTCCGGCGCGGGAGGGCTCGCGGGGCAGTACTACTTCGGCGCCAGGACGGGCGGGGCCAACATCATCGAGGGAGTGCTCGAGGTCACGCTCGGGCTCTTTCTCGGCAGTTCGCTGGCACGGCTCTTCGAGCGCTTTCCCGGCGCCATCATCGGCGCCATGATGCTCCTGGTGGGGCTCCAGCTCACCACGTCACTGGTCCTCGTGAAGCGCGACCGGCATCTGCTTCCCCTCCTCGCCACCCTTTCGGTCTCTCTGGCGACGAACATGGCCTTCGGCTTTCTCGCGGGGCTCTTCGCACACCACATCCTGCTCCCGCGCATTTCCGGCGATGAGAAAAAACCGGAACTCTGACACGATGCCTTCCGTGTGTCAGGGCAGCGCGTACAGATCCTCCAGAGGCAGAGGCGCGGAAAGGATTTCCGTGTCGAGAAGAAAGGTTTGCACATGTTCGAGATCCTCTCTGTCGGAAGGACGCAGCGTCGGATCGTAGTCAGAGCGTTCCGCCTGAGACCGGAGGGCTTCAATGGAAAGCCCCGTCTCTTCCGATGCCAGACGAAATGCCTCCTCGGGGTGCTCCCGCAGAAACGCCACTGCCTCCGCACGGACCTCGAGAAGACGCCGAATCAGATCGGGGTGTTTTCGAGCGAAGTCTCCGGTGGTCACGAGATAGGTGATTCCCCCGATCTTTCCCTCTCCGTTCGCGAGAATACGGGCTCCCGCCGCGGCTGCCCGATCCGCTGCCGTGCCTCCCAGAGCCGCCGCATCCGTTTTGCCGCCGAGAAGGACCGTCAGTACTTCGGGTTGCGCCAGGGAAAGCAGTGTTACCGTGGACGGCTCGATTCCCTCCTGACGAAGAGCCTCATGCAAGAGCTGATGCGGCAGAGTTCCCTTGGGACATGCCACGGTTTTTCCGGCCAGATCCGCCACGGTGCGGATCTCCGGTGCGGTGGTGAACAATGCGAATGTCTTGGGCGAGCGGGCACTGACGCCGACGATCCGGAGATCGAGTCCCGCGGCCGCGGCAGGCAGCAGGAGCGTGCCTCCCAGGGAATTGGCGAGGTCGATGGATCCGGAGGCCAATGCCTGAATCTGCAGCGGTCCCGCGTCGATCCGCCGGAGTGTCACGGTGACGTCTTCCCGGGCGAAGGCTTTTCCCAGAAGGCCGAGCCGCACTTCCAGAATGGCCGGAATGTTCAACATCGCTTTCACATAGGGAATGGAGAGCGTGCGTGCCGTTGCGGCTCCACTCGAGACGGTGCCCGTGAAAAAGAGGACGAGCAGGGCGGAGAGCAGGGAGCGTGCGCATCGCGTGCGCATGGCGAAGACCTCCTTCAACGATGTTCGGCGAGAGGTGCCTTGCCGACGATGGCTTCCAGGACCCGACGACGCAGAGGCAGAAACTCGGGGCAGCCCGTCTCCCTCGGCCGGGGAAGGGCGATGTCCAGGTGGTCCGCGATGCGGCCGGCATCGAGGACCACGATGGTTTCTCCCAGGGCCAGAGCTTCTTCCACATCGTGCGTGACGAAGAGGAAGGTCTTGCCGGTCCTTTGATGGAGCGCTGTGATCTCGTCCTGGAGACGACGGCGGGTGAAAGAGTCCAGGGCACCGAACGGCTCGTCCATGAGCACCACCTCCGGATCGAGGGCGAGGGTCCGCCCCAGGGCGATGCGTTGCGCCATGCCGCCCGAGATCTGGTCCGGGTAGGCGTCGCGGAATGCCTCAAGCCCGAGCAGCGCCAGAATCGACGCCGTTCGGTCGGCGATGGTCGCTTTGTCGAGGCGTCCCTTCAGGGCGAAAGCCACGTTTTCCCCCGCCGTGAGCCACGGCATGAGGCGGGGTTCCTGAAAGACGAACCCCACGGCGGAACGACCCCGGACCGAGATCTCCTCCGGAAGGAGGATACGCCCTTCCGTGGGTTTCTTCAATCCTGCGAGAAGGCGAAGAAGGGTAGTCTTTCCGGAACCGCTTCTGCCGAGCACGACGGTGAAACTTCCCTTCGGAAGAAAGAGAGAAAGGCCGTCGAGAGCGCTGACGGTTTCCTTCCCGAGGGGATATTTTTTTGTGATGCCCTGGAGGCTAATTCCTTCCGTGGCCGTCGCCTCCTTTCCAGGGAACGAGGTGTTTGGCCAGACGGAAGAAAAGGTCGTCCACCAGAGCTCCGAGAAAACCCATGGTGACGATGGCCACGACGATGATGTCCGACCGGGAGAGCCCCTGGGCGTCGTGAATGAGATAGCCGAGCCCCGACGAGGCGGCGATGAGCTCGGCGCCGATGAGGGCGCGCCAACTGTACCCGAGCCCCAGCCGAAGTCCCGTCAGGATCGACGGAAGCGCCCAGGGAAGACGGATGCGCCGGAGACGTTCTCCCTCGGAGAGGCCGAGGCTGATTCCCACTTCGATGAGATTTTCGTCGCAGCGGCGAATGCCGTCCACGGTGTTGAGGAGGACGGGAAAGAACGCGGCCAGGACGATGATGGCCGTCTTGGACGCTTCTCCGATGCCGAACCAGAGAAGCAGCAGAGGCAGGAGCGCGAGAGGCGGAATGTGACGTAGAAATTCGAGTGTTCCGTTGACGAACCGTCCGAGGCGCGGCCGGAGCCCCAAAAGAACGCCGAGAGGAAGGGCCGTCAGGCAGGAGAGGGCGAAGCCCCAGGAAACGCGCAGGCTGCTGGCGCCGATATGACGCGGGAGATCACCGTTCCGGATCAGCGTGACCGCGGTTCTTCCCACGGAGGCGGGAGAGGGGAGGAGAAAGACGTTCCAAAGTTCCAGGGCACTTCCGATCCACCAAAAACCGAGGATGACGAGAGGAAAAAGCAGCCCTTCAATCGGACGACCGGAAGAGCACGGAGCCGAATGCGTCCGTTCGACGTCGGCGGAGGCTGATTGCTGTGTTTTCTCCATTTCGGTCATGACGACTGTTTCCTTACCGCAGAGAACATGCCGTGTCTGATAGAGCCTGCATTTGCCTTCGCTCTCATTCTCCCGGGTTTTCTCCGTGTTTTCGATGATGTCTTGCCGACCCTCTCCGGTCTCGCCGAAAAGGCGAGACCGGAGAGGGTCGGCATTCTGCGTTCTGTCGATCAGATTCCGTGACGTTTGAAATAGTGCGTGTGCAGGAGATGGTGAGACTTCTCTCCCAGCGGTTTGCCCAGAAATTCCTCGTAGAGGCGGATGATGTCCGGGTTCTCGTGGGATTTGCGGCGCGGTTTGCCGAGGTCCTCCCGGTAGAGTGCCTCGGCGCGTTTGCGGACGATCTCCATGTGTCCGTGGTGATAGGGCTGTCCGCCGCCGCCCACGCAGCCGCCGGGGCAGGCCATGATCTCGATGGCATGGAAGGGCGCGACACTTCCCGAGCGGACCGCGTCGAGGAGCTTGCGCGCATTGCCAAGGCCGTGGGCGATGCCGATGTGGAGTGCCAGATCGCCCACCTGGAGCGTCGCCTCCCGGCATCCGTCAAAGCCACGGAGCTGGGCGAAGTCCACGTTTGCGAGGGCCTTTCCGGTGGCCCATTCCACGGCGCTCCGTACGGCGGCTTCGATGACGCCTCCCGTCGTGCCGAAGATGACCGCCGCACCGGTGGATTCACCCAGAGGTTTGTCGAAATCCTCGTCGGGAAGTCCCTGGAAATCGATGTTCGCCCTCTGGATCAGGTGCGCCAGCTCTCGGGTGGAGATGGACATGTCCACGTCGGCGATGCCGCCGGAGGAGAATTCCTCCCGGGAACATTCGTATTTCTTCGCCAGACAGGGCATGACGGAGACGACCACCAGTTTCTCCTTGGGAACGCCGATTTTCTCGGCGAAATAGGTCTTGGCGATGGCGCCGAACATCTGCTGGGGTGATTTCGCCGTGGAGGGAACGTCGAGCAGATCGGGATAGCGGTGCTCGAAGAATTTGACCCAGGCGGGGCAGCAGGAGGTGAGGATCGGCAGGCGGACCGACGTGTCTCCCTGCAGATGCCGGGTGAGACGATCCAGGAATTCGCTGGCCTCCTCCATGATGGTGAGGTCGGCGGCGAAGTCCGTGTCGAAGACATAGTCGAAGCCCATGGCCCGCAGCGCAGCCACCATCTTTCCCGTCACGAGCGTTCCGGGAGGCATGCCGAAGGGTTCGCCGAGGGCCGCCCGCACCGCCGGGGCGGTCTGGACCACCACGACCTTGTCCGGATCGGCGAGGGCCTCGATGACCTTCCATGAATAGTCCCGCTCCACCAGCGCTCCCGTGGGGCACACGGCGGTGCACTGGCCGCAGAACGTGCAGACCGATTCCTCCAGAGGCATCTCGAAGGCGGGGGCCACCACGGCCTTAAAGCCTCTGTTCACTCCGGACAGGACTCCCACGGTCTGGACGTCGTTGCACATGGTCTCACAGCGACGGCAGAGAACGCACTTGTCCATGTCCCGGATCAGCGCGGGAGAGATGTCTCGGGCGTAGTGGCTCTGCTCGCCTCCGTCGAAACGGTTTTCCCGAAGGCAGAAACGTTCCGCGAGTTCCTGGAGTTCGCAATTGCCGCTCTTGGCGCAGATGAGGCAGTCCTTCGGATGGTCCGACAGGAGCAGTTCGAGAACCGTCTTGCGCGCATTGAGGACCCTGATCGTGTTGGTGCGGACCTCCATCCCCTCGTCCGCGGGAGTGGCGCAGGCGGGAGCGAGGTTGCGCCGTCCCTTGACCTCCACAACGCAGATGCGGCACGAGGCGGATTTGTTCACCATGGGCGTTCCCTCGAGGTTCAAGTGACAGAGGGTCGGCACGTCGATGTCGAGCTTGCGGGCCGCGTCCAGGATCGTCGATCCCTTGGGGACCTCCACGTTTTTTCCGTCTATTTTCAGATGCACTATCGATTCCGGCATTCTACGACTCCTCCGATCTTCACTTCTTGACGATGGCATCGAACTTGCAGGTCGATGCGCAGGCGCCGCACTTGATGCACGTTTCCTGATCGATCAGGTGAGGTTCCCGCACCTTGCCCGTGATGGCTCCCACGGGGCAGACCCGTGTGCAGAGCGTGCAGCCCTTGCATTTTTCGGGATCGATGACGAAGGAGAGCAGCGCCTTGCATTTCCCCGAAGGGCAGCGTTTCTCCCGGACATGGGCCTCGTATTCGTCCCAGAAGTTGTCCAGCGTGGAGAGCACCGGGTTCGGCGCGGTCTGTCCGAGGCCGCAGAGGGACGTGTCCTTGATGGTCTGCGCAAGAGAGCGGAGAAGGGTGAGGTCCTCTTCAGTGCCGTGTCCCTGGGTGATCTTCTCGAGAATTTCATGGAGACGCTTGTTGCCCACGCGGCAGGGGGTGCACTTGCCGCAGGACTCGTCCACCGTGAACTCCAGGTAGAACTTGGCTACCGAGACCATGCAGTTGTCCTCGTCCAGGACGATCATGCCGCCGGAGCCCATCATGGAGCCCGCCGCGATAAGGTTGTCGAAGTCGATGGGCGTGTCCAGGTGCTTGCTCGTGAGACATCCTCCCGAGGGACCTCCGGTCTGGACCGCCTTGAATTTTTTGCCGTCCCGGATGCCTCCGCCGATGTCGAAGATGACCTCCCGAAGCGTGGTGCCCATGGGCACTTCCACGAGCCCCACGTTGTTCACCTTTCCCGCCAGAGCGAAGACCTTGGTCCCCTTGGATTTCTCGGTTCCGATGGAAGCGAACCAGTCGGCTCCCTTGGTGAGGATCACCGGTACATTGGCGAAGGTCTCCACGTTGTTCACGTTCGAGGGTTTGCCCCAGAATCCCTTTTCGGCGGGGAAGGGCGGCTTGCTCGTCGGCTCGCCCCGTTCGCCCTCCAAAGAACGGATCAGGGCCGTCTCTTCGCCGCAGACGAAGGCTCCCGCACCGTAGCGGAGTTCGATGTCGAAGGAAAATCCTGTTCCGAGAATGTCCTCTCCGAGAAGGCCCGTCGCGCGGGCGTCGTCGATGGCTTTGCGGAGGCGTTTCACCGCGAGGGGATATTCCGCACGGATGTAGACCATGCCTTTTTGTGCGCCGATGGCGTAGCCGCAGATGGCCATGGCCTCCACCACCGAGTGGGGGTCTCCTTCGAGAATGGAGCGGTCCATGAATGCACCGGGGTCGCCCTCGTCGGCATTGCAGATGACGTACTTCGTTCCCCCCCGCTGTTTCGCCGCGAAATCCCACTTGAGTCCCGTGGGAAAACCGCCGCCGCCCCGACCGCGGAGGCCGGATTTTTTCATCTCTTCCACGACGTCCTTGGGCGTCATCTCCGAGAGTGCCTTGCCGAGGGCCTGGTAGCCTCCCTGGGCGATGTACTCGTTGATGTTCTCCGGGTCGATGAAGCCGCAGTTCCGCAGGGCGATGCGCATCTGTTTCTTGTAGAAGCCCATGTGCTTGGAATCGGCGATATGCTCTTCCGTCTTGGGATCCACGTAGAGCAGGCGATGCACCTTGCGTCCCTTGAGAACGTGCTCGTCCACGATTTCCTGGGCGTCCTCGGGGCGGACCTGGACGTAGAAGGTATTGTCCGGCGCCACCTTGACGATGGGACCTTTTTCACAAAAGCCGAAGCATCCCGACAGGACCACCTTCACCTCGTCCTGCAGATTGCGGTTTTTCAGCGCGGTTTTCAGGCTCTCCACGATCCGGTCGCTCTGGGAGGAGATGCAGCCGGTACCGCAGCAGACCAGGAGGTGCATTTTGATTTCCGGCATGGGTTGTGGTTCTCCTTTCGCGTCCGTCCGACTCATTCGTGGATGGTCCGGTAGGCCGTGGGAATGATCCCGTCCACCATTTCGCCGCGGAGAATGTAGCTGTCAAGGATTTCCCGGATGCGGTCGCCCTTGACATTGCCATAGACGACGGGCTCTTCTCCCGGGCGCGTGATCTCCACGGTGGGTTCCGAGTGACAGTAGCCCATGCATCCCGTCTGGGTGAAGACGATCTCCGTCAGTCCCCGCTCTTTCGCAAGGCGCATGAACTCCGCAAGCGTCTCCCGTGCCCCGGAGGCGATGCCGCAGGTGGACATGCTGACCTTCACCTGCACGAGCCGTTCGATGTTCTGCCCTTTTTCGCGAAGATCCGTGGCGCTGGTGAGTTCTTTCTGAAGCTTTCTGAGAGCATCGAGGGATTGGATTTTTGACATGATGTTCACCTCCGGATCAGGCTTGGGCGTACTCGGCGAGTATGCCCTCGATGTCCTTGGGCACGACTCGTCCGTACACCTTTTCCCCCACGATGACCACCGGAGCCAGACCACAGGCCCCCACGCAGCGGAGTGTGTCCAGGGAGAACTTTCCATCCTCCGTCACTCCTCCGACGGAAATGTTCAACTGTTTGGACAGTTCCGCCACGATATCTTCGGCGCCTCGGACATAGCAGGCGGTTCCCATGCAGACCGAAATGGGGAAACGTCCCTTGGGTGTCATGGTGAAGAAGGAGTAGAACTTGACGACACCGTAGACCTTGGCGAGGGAGAGTTCCATGTGTTCCGCCACGAATTCCTGAACCTCCCGGGGAAGATAGCCGAAAATCCCCTGGGCTTTGTGGAGGACGGTGATGAGTTCTCCCTTCCGATCCGGAAGCGAGGCGATGAAATCCGCAAGTTCAGTGAAGCGCGGATCCTCTTTGACAGAGCATGTGCACATTGCATGGCCTCCTTTTTCTTCAATAGGGGGTGGATGATTTCCGCCCGGGTGCCTTGCGACGACACGCACCCGCTGTTTCGGCACTTTCGAAGGAAAGATGTCGAAACCGGCCCTGCAATCCCCTGCATACACCATATCGTGAAAAAAATCTCTAGTCAAGGCAAAAAAACACGCCTCTCCTCCTTTCCGCAAGGTGAATTCCCACATTCGCCTTGCAAGAAGGACGCTCGGGCGATTTTTTTACGTGTATTCGGGCTTCGAAGGCGGGAGAAAGCGAAATGTGTTACGGAGTCGGATGTCGCACGTACGGACCCGAATCAAACATACAGCCCTCCTCCTTCCTCATGGAGAGAAACAGGTTTACATAATATGTATTACAGCGAAGAATGCAACGCCGCTTTTCTTCGAAAAGGAACAGGTGTTTCCGACGGTCTTCGTCGATTCCACGGGGTGTTCCGTGTTCTCGGTTCATTCCCGCGTTGCGGGTGTGTTGCCTCCGTTGAGTCCCTTCCTGAGGGAGGACAGATCCCCCTTGCGGAGTACCGCAATGAGTTCCGCCACCACGGAGATGGCGATCTCCTCGGGTGTCTCCGCCCGGATGGGAAGGCCGACGGGCTGGTAGATACGGTTCAGATGGGCTTCCGAGACTCCTTCGTCGAGGAGGCGTTTCCGAACGAAGGCGATCTTGCGCATGGATCCGATCATGCCCACGTAGGCGGCGTCGCAGTGTTCGATGGTCTTTACCACCTCTGAATCGAGGGCGTGTCCTCTGGTGGCGATGACGACGAAACTTCGTCCGTGCAGCTTCAGCCCTCTGTCGAAAATTTCCTCCAGGGGGCAGGCGATGGTGGTGCCCCAGGGGATGTTTTCGGCGTTGGCGAATTCCTCCCGCTCGTCCCAGACGAAGACGCGAAATCCAGCGAACTGTCCTGCCTGGGCAAGGGCTTTGCCCACGTGTCCCGCGCCGAAGATCACGAGTTCCCGTTCCCGACCGACGACTTCCAGAAAGACGGAGATGTCGCCGCCACAGGCGGCGCTGTTCGGATCCGATCCGTCGCAGTGAAGTCCTTCCTTGTAAAGGGCGTGATCTCTTTCTGAATTCAGCAATGCCAATGCTTCTCGAATGGTGTGGTGTTCGAAGACGCCTCCGCCCACGGTGCCGGAGATGCTTCCGTCGGGGCTCACCCACATGGAGGCGCCCACATTTCGCGGTGTGGAGCCCTCCACGTCGACCACGGTGCACAGAACTCCCGGAACGCCCTTGGCGAGGTCTTTCATGATCTGTTCGAGAATGGCCTGATTCATCGGTACTCTCCGCTCCCTTCGAATCGCATGAACAACTCTGCATCGCCCTTTGTCGCGTGTGTCGTCCCAAAGGAACGGTGTGTTTGTTTCTCCGGTGTTTCGGATGGCGTCGTGATAGTGTTTCAACAGTGTCGCTGTGGTGTTCCCGAGAGGGCCACGTACCGTTTCGAAGGCCTGCCCACGGGTGCTACATCAAAATCGATGGTCACCTGGGATGTCTCGGCGAGATACTCGAGGTAGCGCCGGGTCGTGGAGCGCCCCATGCCGAGATGTTCCGCCGCTTCGGAGGCGGAGAGCCCCCCTGGGGCATCCCGGAGGAGTCGTTTGACCTTCTCGAGGATGCGATTTTGAATTCCCTTGGGAAACACGCTCGAATCGGGGGGAATGGCGCCTCGTTTCAGCCCTACCAGGTGATCCAGTTCGTCCTGCCGCCAGGGAGTACGGCGGGTCACCAGTTCTCGATGGAATGTGCGGTATGCCGAGAGCGCTGCCCGGAGACGGGAGGAAAGAAAGGGGCGGATGAGGCAGTCGAAAGCGCCCAGACAGATCGCGCCGCGAATCACATCGGGCTCTTCCGGACGGACAAGGACCACCCAATCCAGCCGGGGATAGTCGCTGCGGGCCTTGCGGAAGCCCTCGAGTCCTCCCAGGCCGGGAAGGGCGAAGTCGAGCACCACTAACTGGGGAGGTTCGTCGGCGAGAAAGGAGAGGAGCGTTTCACCGGAACCGACTTCTCCGACAAGGCGGTAGCCGGGTTGCTCTCGCACCAGATCGGCATAGAGGCTTCTCTGGGAGGAATCCTGTTCGGCGACGATCGCGTCGAGAGAATGGGGTACGAACGGACCTCTCATGACCGAATCTCCCGGGTGAGGTCGCTTGACCCGACGATACGCTCGAGTGCAGGAAAAACGGCTTCGAAACACGAAAAAAAATTGCACGGGAAACCGGGCACCATAGGAGGCTTCCTCCTTTCCGCACGGGAGGCGGTCGCGTTTCCACGACAACCCTATCGGTCGACATCCGTGGGCCTGGGCCGTTAGGAACGTCGACTCGGAGGCTCTATCATTTTGAACATACATTATACGTGATCCTCCGAATTCGTGCAATTTCCCCGCATGAGTGGGAAAAGGGCCTCTCTCTTGTGTCCCTGCCTTTTCACAGTGGGGCAAAGCAGCAATTTCTCCGGAGCGATGTTTTCGTGGCGCGTAGAACGGGCGGGACTCCATGCGACGAGGCTGTCCGCGTCGCATGGAGGACATCGCTGGCCGCAATTCTCCCGAGGAGACGTGGCGGGGTTTTTCTCGTTCGGTGCACGGCGGAAGAAGGGGACGCAGCCGGCTCTCCGGCGCGTCGATCAGGAGCGGAGAACCGCTGCCATGCGCGAGAAGGCTTCCTCCAGTTTTTTCTCGTCCACAGTGCAGGCGATGCGGATGAAGTCACCGCATGTCTCGCCGAAGGCGATGCCCGGGATGAGGGCGACACCGGCTTCCTCCAGCATACGGAGCGCGAAGGCGTCTCCGTTCATTCCCGTTCCGGAAATGTCGGCGAAAAGATAGAAGGCTCCCTTGGGAAGTGCGGCATTGACGCCGGGCAGTTCTCTCGCCAGGGACGCGGCGTGCCGGGTCCGTCGCCTGTAGGTGTCAACGATGGCACGTTCCGCATCCTGAGCCTCGCTCAGTGCGAATTCGGCGGCGCGCTGCACCATGCTGTTCACCGAAAGGGTCTGCACGATGGCGAGGATGTCCATGGGTTTGAGGAGTTCTTCCGGCCCCATGGCATAGCCGATCCGCCAGCCGCACATGGCGTAGGATTTGGAGAATCCCCCGATGGTGAGAGTCCGCTCCCGCATGCCCGGCAGGGTGGCGAAGGGGATGTGACTTCCCTGAAAGACGTAGGACTCGTACAGTTCGTCGGAGAGAACGCACAGGTCCTGTTCCAGGGCGACGCGGGCGATGCCCTCCAGTGTCGCCCTGTCGAAGACGGCCCCCGAAGGATTACAGGGAGAGTTGACGACGAGCGCCTTTGTTCGGCGGGTGACGGCCCGGCGCAGGTCTTCCTCGAGGGGGAGAAAATGGTTTTCCTTCCGGCAGGGGACTGCCACGGGGACGCCCTGATTGTAGCGGACCTGCTGGGCGTAGAAGGTGAAGTAGGGTTCGAGCAGAAGGACTTCGTCGCCCGGTTCGAGCAAGGTCTGGAAGGCGAGCCAGCACGCCTGGGAGCCGCCGGTGGTGACGAGGATCTCCTCCGGATCCTGGACGAAGCCGTATTTATCTGCCCAACGGCGGCTGACGGCCTCTCGGAGGCTGAGATTTCCCCGGCTCTGGGCGTAATGTGTCTCACCGGCCAGCCCGGCCTGGCGGGCCGCTTCCACAATGCGTGGGTCGGTGGGGATGTCCGGTTCGCCGAGGGTGAGGTTGATGAGTCCCGTCCGTTTCGCTGCGGCCTTGAACATTTGCATCATCGCCGAGGGTTCGAGTCGGGAGAACCTCACGGCAACGTGTCGTTCCAGGCTCACGGTGTCCCCGCCCCCTCCTTGGCGTCGTTTTTCGCCGTCTTTCGGGCGGCCCGCTCGGCCCGCATGGCGGTCTTCTTCGCGTGGGGGTCTCCGTGGGCGGGTACGATGCAGACGAACACGAAATCCTCGTCCCCCGGGTTCTCGAAGACGTGCTCCACGTCGGGGGGGACACGTCCCCACCGTCCTGCCGCGAGATCGATCGATTCACCCTGGACCACCACACGGCCATGCCCTTTGAGGGAGAGCACGAAATGATCCCAGGCGTGTCTGTGCGGAGGAATTTTCTCCCCCGGGGGCAGGGTGAAATGGCGCATCACGTAGTCGTCCCAGAACTGCCCGGGGCCGAAGATGATTCGTTTCCGCACGTTCGGAGCCAGTGCGGACGCATCCCAGAGGGGCAGATCCTCGACGAGCCCCCCCTGTCCGACCTTCGTCTCTTCCGACATGTTTGTCGCCTCCCTTTCGCGGAGTGGTACGACCGGGAGATGCGGCCCCGTCGTCACACGGTTCCGCATTTCCCGGAGAAGGATCCAAACGGATCGTTGATGGAACCCTGGGCGCCCCGTCTCGGAGACGGAGCGCCCAGCAGGTTATTTCTTCATCGCTGCGAGAATTTTCTCGGGGGTGATGGGCAGGTCCTTCACCCGGGCGCCCACGGCGTTGTAGATCGCGTTCCCCACCGCCGCGTGTGGCGCGGAGAGGGGCATCTCGCCCGTCCCGGCGGCGCCGAAGGGGCCGAATTCCCGGGGGGTTTCCATGTGGATCAATTGGATGTCGTCGGGGATGTCCTTGATGTAGGGCAATCCGCAGGCGAGAAGATTGTTGTGGGTCTTCACGTCCACGAAGTCCTCCTTGATGGCGAGGCCGATGCCCTGGGCGATGCCGCCCATCTGCTGGCCGTCCACGACGAGGAAATTGTTGATCTTGCCCACGTCGCCGCAGAGGGTGAACTTCTCCACGGTGGTTTTGCCGGTCTTGGTCTCCACGGCTACTTCGGCGAGGAAGATGCCGAACATGTGGTTGGCGAAGGGATATCCCTGCCCCGTCGCGCCGTCCATGTCGGTGCAATGCTGTACCTCTCCCTCGTTGTTGCGGAGCGTAGCCTTCCAGTAGCCTTCGTAAAAGGTGGGAATGCCCTCCGCGATCATTTCATCGTAGGTTCGGTAGGTCCCGTCATCCCGCCGCATGGCGTCGAGCAATTTCCGGCAGGATTCGACGATGGCCATCCCCACCATGACCTGGCAGCGGCTCGCCGCGGCGGCGCCGCTGTTGGGAGCCTTGGCGGTGTCGCTCAGCACCAGCTTGATCTGCTCCGGTCTGATGCCGATGGGCTTGAGCGCCTCGTGGGCGGTCCCCACGCAGCCGATGTCCGCGCCCTGGCCATGATCCTCCCAGGTGTTGTAGAGGATCACGCCGTCCCTGGTGAGTTCGATGTTGCTGGTCGCGTCGTCCGGGCCGTCATCGTTGGAGTTGTAGATGCCGATGGCGATGCCCACGCCCCGTTTGACCTCGGCGGTGGAGAGAGCGGCGGCGCGCTTTTTGGCGATGTTGTAGTAGGGGCGGATGCGGGTGATCATGGCCTGAAGCGGATAGACCTCGGATTTCTGTCCGCTCGGGAAGGTGTCTCCCGGGCGGATCAGATTCTTTTCCCGGAAGTCCAGGGGATCCATGCCGCACTTCTCGGCGAGCATGTCGATGGCGGTTTCGCAGCCCCAGTAGGTCTGGGGTGCGCCGTAGGCGCGGAAGGCGCCGCACCAGCGGTGGTTGGTGAAAAAGGTGTAGCCGCACCCCCGGAGGTCATCGACATGATAAGGAGCCAGGAAGAACTGGCCGCCCTTGTTGGTGAGGTCTTGGCTGGACTCGGAGTAGGGGCCGTGGTCCACGTACCAGGTGTGTTCGGCGCCGACGATCTTGCCGTTCTCGTTCGCGCCGATGCGGATCTTCATGAGGAAGGGGGAGCGTTTGGGCGTCCGCACGATGTGCTCCTTCATGTTGAGGCGCATGTAGACGGGGCGTCCCGTGGCGAGCACGCACGCGGCGATGAGGTGTTCGTTCGTGGGGGCCACCTTGTAGCCGAAGGAGGCGCCCATGTTGTTCTGGATCACCCGGAGCTTGGAGGGCGCGAGGCCGAGACCGCGGGAGATCATGAGGAGGTGGCGGTAGACGCAGATGCTCTTGGTCTGGACCGTGAGCCGTCCTTCCTCGTCGTAGTAGCCGAAGCCGCAGTCGGTTTCGAGGGTCAAATGAGGCTGGCGGCTGCTGTAGAATTCCTCCTCGAGGATGTGCGCGGCCTTGTCGATGGCCGCTTTTGGATCGTTGCCCTTGATGAGGGGGCGCTTGTTGAAGCAGTTCCGGATGCCGTCGATCTCCTCGATTTCGTCGTAAACCTTGGGGGCGTCGGGCTTCATGGCGTCCTTCACGTGGAGAAGGACGGGCAGTTCCTCCAGCTCGACCTTGACGGCCGCGGCGGCCTCCCGGGCCTGTTTCTCCGTGGCGGCGCAGACGATGGCCACGCACTCGCCCCACTGGCGGATCTTGTCACCCTCTTCGACGATCATCCGTCGCTCCCATCCGTCCGTGGTGGCCGTGGGAGATCCCACCTGGCCGCGGATTCGGTTGGTGCCCTTGTTGGCGAGAATGTCCCCGGCGGTGACGATCTTGGCGACGCCGGGCATCTTTTCCGCGGCGGCGATGTCGATCTTCTTCACTTTCGCATGATGCGTCTCGGGGCAGACCGGCACGGCGAAGAGAACTTCCTCGGGAAGTTTGGTGGCGGCGTCGTCACCGAAGTCCCACGTGCCGGTGACTTTGTAGACGGCGTTCGGGCGGGGATAGCGGCTGCCCCAGACGGAATCGCCGGGCTTGAGCATCTTCGCCAGGTCTTCCATCTCCTTCTCGCCCCGGAGCACCGCGGCGGCGTCCATGACGGAATCCACGATCTGCTTGTAGCCGGTGCAGCGGCAGGCCGTCCAGTGCTTCTGCAGCCAGTCCCGCACGTCCTCCCTCGTGGGGGAGGGGTTTTCGTCCAGGAGCGCCTTGGAGGCCATGATGAATCCGGGTGTGCAGAAGCCACACTGGAGACCTCCATGAACGATGAAGGCCCACTGGAGCGCGTGGAGTTTCGTGGGGGTGCCGATGCCCTCGATGGTGAGGATTTCCGCGTCTTCCGCGACACTCTTCCACGGAACGATGCAGGAGCGGACCACCTTGCCGTCCACAATGACGTTGCACACTCCGCACTGGCCGCAGTCGCACCCGATCTTTGTTCCCGTGAGTTTGAGCTGGTTTCGGATGATCTTGGCGAGCTTCTCCTCCGGATCCGCGATGACGCGATTTGGAATTCCGTTGACCCGAACCGTCTTGACGTGATATTTCTGCATGGCTCTCCGTGCCTCCTCGCAAATGGTGTTGGCCTCTTTCTGCTTCCTGCCGCAGGGCATTATGTCGAATCCAGTATGCGGAGTATGTGTTGGAGGGACAAGATTTTGTGCGAATTGTGCTCCATTTTGGCCTGTTTTGGCCGGAAGGCATTGCGGGAAACCTTTCACCGCAGGGGTTGACAACGAAGGAGTTGTTGGGTAATGTAATGAATAAGACAAAAAAGTATTCAGTATACAAAACCTCCGAGCCGGATCTTCCTAAGGGTGCGTTGGCGCCTAGGGAAACCGGACGACAGGGTGCATCCGGAAACGGATGTGCCTCCCGCTTTCGGAAAGGAGGATGCGTCGGCACTTTTCCTTCTCCGTGGTCCCGGGGAAGAAATGTCGTGTGCATCTTCCCGGCGGGACCCCGCAACGGAAAGAGGCACGCATTCATGACGACCCGATCTCTCCTTCGCTCGGAACTCCTGACGGGCAATCTCGACGACCTGCCCGCCCATATCCTTTCCTCTCTTGCGCCGGAGGCCACGAAACGAATGGTCTTTGCCCCGGGGCGCCATTGGGACGACTATGTGCTGCGCTATTTCACCCTGCCTCCCGGCTGTGCAACGCCCTCCCACCGGCACGAGTGGGAACATCTGGTGGTCGTTCTCCGCGGGCGAGGCAGGATGACGGTGGAGGACGTGCGGATATCGCTGGACCAGGGAGCCTGGGGCTATGTCCCCTCCGGGGCGGAGCATGTCTTCGAGAATTCCGGCGAGGAAGAAGAATTTGCCTATCTCTGCATCGCCCCCGTCGAGGCGGATCCTCACGCCATCAAGACGCTGCGCAGAACTCCTTCCAAGGAACGGCGGGATTTCGGAGGCGGAGGGTTCTTCTGAGTGGTTGCGTTGCCCGTGTGTCGTTCCGGCTCCTCCTGTTTTCGCCCTCTCCGACGAAACAGGGTTTCTCGGGTCGTTCTCCCGATACGTTCCGAATCCGTGCCGCCCGAGCCCTTTCTTTTTCGGTTGTTTCCGGGAAGTTCTCTGTCCCCGAAAAGGCCCCTTCTTCCGGAAGGACTGGTTCCTCTTCTCTCCGTCACGTAAACGGATGAAGTGACCGGAGACGCAGGAGAACCTGTACCTGCACTCCGGGGAGGAAATATTCGTCCATCGCCTGTTCCCGACCGATTTCCCCGTACAGGAGCGTACCGTTCACATCCAGAGCGACCGAGACCATGTCGTCCCTTTCCACGATGCTGCGCACGGAAGCGGAAAACCGGTTCAGCTCCGGTCCCGGCGGGGCCGTTCTTCCCACTCCCACCATCTCGCGAGGCGTGGTTGGAGGCGGACCATGGCCTCAACGCGGGCCTGGTGTCGAATACGAAAGAAGATAAAGAACTTCTGCAAAAGTACGAATGATCTGTGCCGTCGGATGTCGAATGCCATGGCAATTTTTTGCGCAATATGTGCACATGGCTCTGCCTCGGTAAGTGAGGAATGGCGATGAGGCATGGAGAGGCTGGAGAATATGCTTTTTCGTCGCGGCGAGAGTACCGGCGAAGGAAAGGAGAAACGGGCCACCCGTTCGTGCGGTGGGTGGCCCGTTCCTGTGCATGGAGCGGCGGAACGGAGTGGGCTCCAGGTTTGGCTGCGGTGATGTTTACTCGCTCTGAAGAAAAGGATAGGTGAAATCCCTGGGCGGAAGAAGCAGTTCCTTGATGGTGCGCAGGGATGTCCAGCGAAGCAGGTTGTAGGATGCCCCGACCTTGTCGTTGGTCCCCGAGGCGCGTGCGCCGCCGAAGGGCTGGTCTCCCACCATGGCGCCGGTGGTCTTGTCGTTGATGTAGAAATTGCCTGCCGCATGGCGCAGAAGATCCTCCGCGGCAAGGATGGCCTGTCGGTCCGTGGCGAAGATGCTTCCCGTCAATCCGTAGGGAGATGTGGCGTCGCAGAGGCGGAGCGTTTCCTCGTATTTTTCGTCGTCGTAGAGATAGACAGTCAGCACGGGGCCGAAGAGTTCCTCCTCCATGAGGCGGAATTTCGGGTCCGTCGTGAGGATCACCGTGGGTTCCACGAAGAATCCTCTGCTGTCGTCACAGGTACCCCCGTGGACGATTGTCGCGTCCTGGTGGTTTTTCGCGTAGGCGATGCTCGAGCGAAGCGTCTCATAGGATGTTTTGTCGATCACCGCGCCCATGAAATTTCCGAAATCCTCGATATCGCCCACCTTGACGCGGGAGAGCTGGGAGTGCAGCTCCTCCTCGACGCTTCCCCAGAGGGATTTCGGGATGTAGGCCCGGGACGTGGCGGAACATTTCTGCCCCTGGTATTCGAAGGCGCCCCGGACGAGTGCGGTTGCCACGACCTGCGGGTCCGCCGACGCGTGCACCATGGCGAAATCCTTTCCTCCGGTTTCGCCCACGAGGCGAGGGTAGTTTTTGTAGGTTTCGATGTTCGCCGCCACGGTTTTCCAGATCCGCCGGAAAGCCCCGGTGGAGCCGGTGAAGTGGACTCCCGCGAGATCGGGATGGGTCAGCAGCAGCTCCATGTCCTTGGAGTCGCCGGGGAGGAAGTTGATGACTCCGTCCGGAAGCCCCGCTTCAAGGAAGACCCGCATGACGAAGTGGGAGGAAAAAACGCCCGTGGAAGCGGGTTTCCAGAGGATCGTGTTGCCCATGAGAGCCGGCGATGCGGAGAGATTGCCGCCGATGGCGGTGAAATTGAAGGGGCTGATGGCGAAGACGAATCCCTCGAGAGGGCGGTAGTCGAGCCTGTTCCAGGCGCCTTCTCCCTGATGGCCGGGCTGGACCGAATAGATCTGACGCATGTTGTGCACGCCGAAGCGAAGAAAATCCGAGAGTTCGCACGCGGCTTCGATTTCCGCCTGGTGGGCGGTCTTGCTCTGTCCGAGCATCGTCGCCGCGTTCAGTGTCATGCGGTAGGGTCCGGAGATCAGCTCCGCGGCGCGGAGGAATACGGAGGCCCTGTGGTGCCAGGGAGTTCTGGACCATGTTTCCCATGCCGCCCGGGAAGCCTCCACGGCCTGCCGGAGTTCCTCCGGGCCCGCCTTGTGATAAGTGGCGAGCACTGTGCCATGTTCGTGGGGAATTCGAATTTCCCCCAGTCTTCCGGTGCGGATTTCTTTTCCGCCGATCACGAGAGGAATTTCAAGATGCAGAGAGCGCAGCTCCTTCAGTGAACGACGCAGGGCTTCCCGCTCCAGGGAGCCGGGCGCGTAGGAAAGGACCGGTTCGTTTTTCGGCGGCGGAACGACAACAACTCCGTTCATGAGATTTCCGACCTCCCAATTTTGTCGTATCGGCACACTCTCTCCGAAAGAGTGCAATGTGGGCAACCGTGTACCGGGAAGGATGATACATTGGGCCTGGAAAAAATGCAAGTTAGTTGCATTGCATCCAAAATATCTGAAAAACGAGGGGGAAGCTCTGAACAAAGATTTTTCGCTTTTCCTTGACTCGGGTCGCGTCAGGCTCTGCGAGACGCCCTGCGGGGGCTGACGCAGCCTTATTCAGAGACTCCGAAGGAATTTATCCGGATCATGACTTGGGAAACCCCAGCCCGGGAAGAGTGACACGATGCCGATCGGCTCCATATGTGGTTGGAGAATTTTTCGGAAGAAGCGTGCCTCTCGGAGTGCGCGGTGTGTCGGGAATGGAGGCGCCGGTGGAGGACGTCATGGAGAGGGTGCTCTGTTCGTGCGGAAGGCCGTTCTCTTTCTGTATGTGTTCTGTATTCTGAATAAAGGCCTTTCGCTTTCCCTTGACTCGGGTCGCGTCAGGCTCTGCGAGGCGCCCTGCGGGGCTGACGCAGCCTTATTCAGAGATTCCTTTGGTCTGTCGCCGGAAAAGGACCCATCACATTCGACGGGGATCTGACGGTAGCACCGATGCCCCGGAGAGATCTCGGGCCTTGTGGGGAGCGTAGAATGCTTTCAAACGCCCCACGTGCGTTCGAGGGGGAGTCCTCAGGTCAGGATGGCGTTGTCATGGTTACGGCGAAAGGGGGGGAGGCTGCGGTTGCGGATGCCGCAGCCTCCAGTGGCATAAGGGCACCAAACAAAAAAAGCCCACTTCCCCGCGCAGGAAGTGGGCATGCCCACATCGTGTCCTCCTTTCCAGCGGGAGGCATACCCGTTTCCGGATATACCCTATCGGCTCGCTTTCCATGGGCGTCACCTTTAGGAAATGCGAACTCGGAGGTCTTCCGAATATTGTTTTTTTCACGGCGTACCTTACCGGAAACGACAGGACTTTGTCAAGCCTTGTGTTCTCAACGGAATGTCAGAGTCTCTTGTTTTTTTCTCCGCTTTTGCGGAGTGCCTCCGACAGGAAGAGGCGGACGACCGAGTGGAGCGTTCCGAAAACGAGTGAAGCCATACCTGCGATTCGGTTCGACCACGAAGGTGCTCTTTTCCGCAGGGTGAGACACTCTTCGTAGTGCTTAGGTTTTTGGAGGTTTTCTGTATTTGCAGGGGTTGGGAGAGTTTTTGCGCGAAAGTCTGGAATCGCTTCCTTTGCCCTCGATTGTTGCGGGGGAGAGACGTATCTTTCTCGTAACGGTTTTTTTGCACAGGGTAACACACAGGGCCTCCGCGTTGTGGAATGCCCTCTCGTGGCGTGACCGGAAAAGCGGGAGATCGTTGCACGATCTCCCGCTTTTCTTCACTCGTCTTCGCTCGGTGTCGCGGATTTCCGGAGCCGGATCGGCGAACCTCGCCCGGGAAATCACTCCCGGAAGATTCGAGTGCCCACGTGCTCTCCTGCGAGGGCTCTGGTGATGTTTCCCTCCTCCATGCCGTTCACGATCTGGATGTGCTCCAGCACCTCGCTGCGCTGAAGGATTTCCAGGCAGGGGCGTTCCACCACCAGATCGTCCTGGTCCTTGTCGAGGAGTGTTTTCGCGCCGATTTCAGGAATGAACGTCGCCTTGGGGTCTTTTTTGGGATCGTCCGTAAAGAGCCCCTTTTCGTCCTTGATGAAGATGCAGGAGCGCGCCCCAATGAGATCCGCCAGGAGAATCGTTCCCACGTCCGTGCGATAGACGGGGATGCGTCCCGTCTCCGGAGGGATGGCGAAGTAGTCGTAGGGGGGCATGCCGTGCATGACGGGAATGCACCCTTGGCTGAAATAGGTGGAGAGCTTCACGATCTCGTCGTGGCCGATCTTGATGCCTCCCCAGGGAGAGAGGAGCATGGCCACGAGGAGGGCGTTCTGCTCCGAGACGGAGCTGCCGAATTTCGCGATGATCCCCGTGGGCATGCCCAGCTCGAGGCCGATGGCGTAGATATGTCGGCTCCTGGTTCCTCCGCCGGTGGTGAGAAGCATCTTGTGTTCCGTCTTATTGGCCGTGATTTCCCGGATGATGCCCGGCAGGGCTTTCACCCCACGGTCGCAGATGGACTGCCCGCCGACCTTGAGAACGTGCACGTCGGGAAAGAGGCGTACCTGAGGTGCCAGGGGGAGAGATTCCACGAAGCGTTTGCTCACGAGGCTTTCCCCCATGAGTTTGCTCTTCACGTGAAGACGTTTGCCGTCTCGGTCCCGCTGCAAAGCCATCGTCGATCTCCTTTCGCGACAGAAGCGGCGGGCGGAGCGCTTCCGCCCGCCGCCCGCGATGTGTGTCAATGCGGTGGTGTTATTCCACGTCCTTGGGGCCGCCGCCGCACCCTTCGCCGGAACCACCCTCGAGTTTCACGAGTTCGGCGCCGGCCTCCCGGGCGATCTGCTCCAGCTCCTGTCTGCGCAGATGTTGTGCGAAGAACGCCACATCCGCCCCCAGGGCCGCGACGACGCGAAAGCGGGGGCGTCGCTCCTTTTCCTCGATTTTCCGCCGTTCCCTGTAGAAAATTTTCCCTGCCACGGTAATCCCCCCTTGGTTCTCTCGTCCTTCAATCCGGAACGTGTTTGTCCGGTGTGTCGCCGGGCTTCGCCGCCGTTGTCCGCCTTTCCCGGCGAAGGGCGGGACGGTGGATGCCGTCGTCCTCAAGGATGTGCAGGACCGCGCAGCCGCCGAGAAGCATGGGGCGCAGCCATCCCCCGGTGACGACAGGAGTTTTCGGGGCTGGTGTCGCGGCATCCCGGTCGAGAAGACACACGTGAATGCCCGAGGCTTCCAGTTCCTCCACGGAGGTTGTCTCGGGAAGCGACCGGAGGCGGCCGAATTCGATGAAACGTCCGTTCCATCCCCGGGCGGTGAGCCCAACTGCCGCCGCAGCGCCGATGACGCCCCCGTTCGTGCCACCGTGTCCGGAGAGGTGCGCCTCTCCCGCAGCCCGATAGGCTTCCGCCTGGGTCACGACGGAGCGGGTTGCCAGGGCTCCGAAAGCCGCCAGGGTGGCGAGGGCGGGGTCGTCTTCACAGGCGACACAGAGCCCAGGGTCGCTTCCGGGAAGGGCGAGGTGTTCCAGATGTGCCACGGCGAGCCGGATGAGTTCGGGGAGGATGCGTCGCTCCGGGGCGTCCACGACGGCGCAGGCGGAACTGTTGTGGGACGTGTAGGGGATCTCCGGTGCCACCAGAAGTTGCTGGCGAACCACCCCCCATAGGGTGCATCCTTCCGGAAGCGCATCGCCAAACCAGCGGACGAGCTTTCCCGTACCCCGATCCGCGTCGGGCATGTCCGTGTCGTCAAAACCCAGATAGACTCGTACCGCCATACGGTTCCTCCTCGCCGGCAGTTCCGGCGTGTTGTGTCGAATTTTGATCGCTTTTAAAAAAAGTGTAGCATACCGGCTTGTTTTTCGGAATGGCGATGCCCGTTGATCGCGCCGCGAAAGGAAGAGGAACGTACACGCTCTCCGAATCGGGCGAATCCGTTCCCGCGTTCCGCGTCGGCGGATTGAGCCGCGGGAGCCGCGGGTTTCTTCCTCGGGCGGTGCGGGGAACTCCCGCGTGTTTGCGGATCCGATGTGGTTTTCGGGAGACAAAATTCGGGAGACAAAAGGTGAAAGATGAAAGAGGGGGTCCCCATTCAAGGGACCCCCTCTTTCATCTTTGTCGTGTCTTCGTAGGATCTTCCCCTGCGCTCCGTTTTCCTGGAGAACGGGCTCCGCTGTTTGGGGCCCGGCCTGGGTTTTTCTCCGGGTTGTCTCTCCGCCTCTAGGGCAGAATGGCGAAAACCCTGGCGGGGAATCCCGAGCCGAAGAAGGGCTTGGGGAATGTGACCACCACGAGGGCGCCTGTCTCGGGGACCTTGTCCAGGTTGGCGAGCAGTTCGATCTGGTATTTGTCCTGGCCGAGGATGTAGGCCTCGCAGGAGTAGTCTCCCTTGGAGGTGGAGACGCCCGGATCGGTGTCGGTGGTCTCGTGGCCGGAGGCGGTGATCTTCCGCTCCTCGTAGAGGTACTTCAGTGCGTCGAGACTCCAGCCCGGATAGTGGGCGGTTCCGTCTTCTCCGGCATTGCGCATGGCCGCCGGGTCGGGCCAGCGCTTGGACCAGTCGGTGCGCAGTGCCGCGAAGGCTCCCTCGGGAACCGGGCCGTGTTTCTTTTCCCAGGCTTTCACGTCCTCAAGGGTGAGCACGTAGTCGGGATTGGCCGCGACCTGTTCGTGCACGTCGAACACCACGAGGGGAAGCAGCATCTCCTTCACGTCGATCTGGTCGATGGTACGCAGTCCCTTGATGAAATGCGCGGGAGGATCGCAGTGCGTTCCCCACTGTCCCACGTGGCAGAAGACCTGGGCGAAAAAGCCGTGCCCCACGGAGCCGACGCCCTTGTCGTACCAGTAGATGGTCTCGCGTTTCTCCGCGGGAAAGCCCGGCCAGTGGGGGATGTCCGGATCGAAGGCGTGGGTGAGATCGACGAACTCCTTTGTCTTGAGGATCCGGTAGATCTCCGAGAGGGAAGGCTCCGCCGCGGTGGCGTTTCCCGCGAGGACAAGCAGAAGGGCAAAAGCCGCCAGCAGAGCGAGAAGCCGCAAGAGCGCGCTGTTTGCCCCGCGAGGATGCGTGGCTTGGAAGAGGAACATGGTTCTTCATCACCTCCATGAAGGCGAGTCTCTTCTTTCCGAATCTCCGGCAGAGTCTCCGAAGGAGTCCTCCGTGCCCTTTTTCGTGTGCGGGCGTCCCCTCGCGGGGAGAAAACGTCCCTCGGCAAGGGATTGTTCCCGGAGCCGCCGAGAGCGGCGATGTCCGCGGAACCGGAATCTTGCGCCGGAATGGCCCCGTAGAAGCCGCCGGGGCAGCGTTCTCAATGTTTTCCGAGGTGACGCGCATCGTCCTCCTCTCCCGTCGTTGGTGTTCCTTTCTTCGTGTTCTTTTCAGGAGAACCAACAGGCGCGGTGTCAGAAAATCATAGCAGAACAATGCTGCAACATGCAAGAAGACGGAGTGTCGTGGCAGTTGGAAGAGACGCTCTCGCGGACAGGTCGTGTCCGTACCCTTTCGTTCTCCGGAAAAACCGTGAGAAGGAAGCGTGATCCGGACACGAGCATGACGAAAAAAGCACGAGCGGGGCTCCTTTCGGATGTCCCGCTCCGGCGTCGAACGGATCCGGACCGATCCGAACCGGTTGGCCTACTTTCCCTTCGGTTGCTCGTACGTTGTGGGACCCGAAGGCCACGATGTGGTCTCCAGCCATTCCCGGGGATAGCCCAGGGGCTGGCCGATCCTGCCGCCCTCCGTGAGCAGCCCGTCGTTGTACTTCACGATGAGTTCCTCCGCGAGGTCCCACCATTTCGCCAGCGTCTCCGCGGTGTTGCGTTCCCCGAAGTCCGTGAGGAACTTTCGAGCTTTCGCGGGGTCTGTCCGGTGGAGGTCGAGAGCCTTTCGTTCGACGATTTCCAGGTTCGCGAGGAAGGCTGTTTCGAGCTGTTCCTGCAGGGCGGCGATCTCCTTGTGCATATAGCTGTACTTGAGTCCCGCGTAGTTCGCCAGGAAATTGATGGTCCACCAGGCGCTCTCCCGGGAGAATTTCGTCGTGTCGCAGACCTCCACGGAGCGGGGCAGTCCGTTCACTCCCACGTGAAAGGGGAGGAACACCGTGTCCGACGGTTTGTCCAGGCCGAGCCACATGCGGCCCCCGATGGGAGCGGGCAGCCATCCCCGGGCCTGGTTGACGAAAACATAGCCGCAATAGGTGACGGAGAGGGGACGCTCCCACGCGCCGTCGAGCTTCCGCGAGGGGTCTCCCACGTCGCCCGCACCGTCGTAGGGACCGTAGAAACGGTCGGGGTAGCCGAAGGGGCCGGCGGCGACGCCCTGGGTGAGGTCGAACTCCGTCCCTTCGTAATGGTCGCGGTGCAGGCGCATCACGTCACGGACGGAGAGTTTTCTGTCGGGCTTGACCGAGAAGGGATACTCCCGGGTGTATCCGTCCTCCACCCAGGGAGAGAAGTTTTTCGACGGGGCAACCAGAGAGAACACCCGCCACACTCTCCGGAGGGAGTAATAGGGGTGGTTGTATTCGCCGAGGCTCACCGTTTTCAGCCAGTCGAGCTTCCCCTCCTCGGGTTTCCACCAGCCGTGTTTCTGCGCCACCTCGTGGAGGTTTTTCGAGTACATCATGTCCGGATCGTCCGGATCGACCTCCCGGATGCGGAACTGGTTCGCCGCAACGAAGATCTCTCCGTCGGGAACTTTCTTCGCCACCCACAGCCCGCCCGTTCCTTCGGGAGACGGGGCCATTTCGATGACCCATCCCTCCTCCGTGTCCGCCACGGGGAGCGTCTCTCCGGTGCCGTACAGGCCGTAGGTCTCGATGAGTTCGCCGATGAGGCGGATGGCCTCCCGGGCGGTGCGGCAGCGCTCCAGGGCGATGCGGGAGAGTTCGGCGGAGTAGAGGATCCGCTTGCCCGGCTCGGGCTCCGGGGAGACCTTCGCGCCGTCGGTGCACTCCCCGAACATGAGCTGGTGTTCGTTCATGATGCCGTAGCTGCCGTCGAAGTAAGCGTAGGTCTCGGCCACCTGGGGAATCCGGCCGAGGGGGACGGACAAGGGGCCTCCCGTATCGTAACCGGGGCCTCTTTCTGCAGTGACCATGCGGGGATAAACGAACGCATTGTACTGGGGAAACTCGCCCATGGCCGCGGCGGTGCAGTAGACGCTCCGCATGGCACCGGGGGCGAATTTCCGGGCCGGGATGTAGAGAATGCGCTGGTCCATGAGATCGTTGTCGTCCGAGTGGGAGACCATGACCGATCCGTCGGTGGTGGCCCCCTTCGTGACGAGAATGGTGGTGCATCCCTCTCCGGCCGTGGCAAGAAAGAGCAACAGCAACGGCAGGAGCAGCGCGGTGGAAGGTCTTCTTTTGTTCATTGAAACTCCTCCTCGTCAGTAGGAAACCTGTTTCCAAGTATATTCGACCGACGGAGTTTTTCAAGGCCGGAGGTTTCGCGATTGCCCTGCGGAGAAACGCTGCAGGTGCGGAATGGACAAGCAGGTGAAAAAAAGCACTTTGCTTTTTTCCCTGTCTGGAGGTAGAGTAGCGGATGTCTGCGAAACGGGATCAGTTCCGGTTTCAAGGATCTCCCCAAAACCTATCCGATCCGGAGGACGTCCGATGGAGAAGAGACTGGCGGTCATCGTCATCCTCGTGACAAAGAAGGACAACATCCGACAACTGAACCTCATCCTCTCCGATTATGCCCATCTCATCCTCGGTCGCATGGGGTTGCCCATGCGTGAGCGCTCGTTGAGCATCATCTCTCTCATCGTGGAGGGAACCACCGACGAACTCGGAGCGCTTGCGGGAAAAATCGGACGGCTCGGGGGGATCTCCGTGAAATCGGTTCTGACCAAGACGAAGGAGGCCGATCATGGTGGATCCCCTGAAGAAATCCTTTCTTGACGTACCCCGTCTGCGAAAACTCAGCAGGCGCACTGCACCGACGCAGCGGGAAGTGCTTTGTATCCTCGAGAAGGCAAGGGAACTCAAGGGGTTGTCGGTGGAAGAGACCGCAGCGCTCCTGTGCGTAGACTCTCCCGAGATGATCCGTGCGTTGCTCGACGTGGCGGGATATGCCAAGGAAACCATTTACGGGAGGCGCATGGTGCTTTTCGCACCGCTCTATATCGGGAACACCTGTTCGAATTCCTGTCTGTACTGCGCGTTTCGCAAGGAAAACACCCGTCTCCGGCGCGCCGTGCTCACCGCGGATCAGATCCGCACGGAAGCCGAGATGCTTCTCCGGGAAGGACACAAGCGGATCGTGATGCTCTGCGGCGAGTCGAGCGACAATGATCTCGACCATTTTCTCTCGGCCATCCGGACGGTATACGAGACTCGCGTCGGGAAAAATTCCATCCGCCGCATCAATGTGGAAATCGCCCCCCTCGATGTGGAGGGATTCCGTCGCCTGAAAGAGGCGAAAATCGGCACCTATATCTGCTTTCAGGAAACCTATGATCCGGATTTGTACGCGGCGTATCACCCGTCGGGGCCGAAAGCGGACTATCTCAACCGCCTCATGGTAATGGACCGGGCCATGGAGGGTGGCATCGATGACGTGGGTCTGGGGGTTCTCTTCGGATTGGGGGACTACCGCTTCGAAGTCCTGGCTCTGATGGAACATGCCCTTCACCTCGAAGAAACCTTCGGCTGCGGCCCGCACACGGTGAGCGTGCCGCGCATCGAGCCCGCGGAGGGAACTCCCTTCACGGAGCACATTCCCTATGCCGTGTCGGACGACGATTTCCGGAAGATCATCGCGGTGATCCGCCTCGCCATGCCCTACACGGGCATCATTCTTTCCACACGGGAATCGGAGGGGCTGCGCAACGAGCTTTTCAGGTACGGCGTCAGCCAGATCTCCGCCGGTTCGCGCACGAATCCAGGCGCCTATGCCGACGCGGCGTCGGAGTGTTCGGGAAGCCAATTCTCCCTCGGGGATCACCGCTCTCTCGACGAGGTGATCGAAACATTGATCGACCAGGAATTCATTCCTTCCTTCTGCACGGGGTGCTATCGAAAAGGGCGCGTCGGCCGGGATTTCATGGATCTCGCCAAACCGGGACTCATACAGCGATTCTGCATGCCGAACGGCCTGTTCACCTTTCAGGAATACCTGGAGGATTTTGCTTCTCCCACCGTTCGCACAAAGGGGAAAAAGCTCATCGGAAGGCTTGTGGAGGCCGCCCATGAGGAGCAGCGACCGAAGATCGTCGATAACCTGCGCCTGATCGAATCGGGTGCAAGGGATGTGTATTTCTGATGTGGGGGGCGCCTATGAACAGCGCCGATCTGCGGGCGTTCGCCGAGGGCCGGACTCTCGACGCGCTCCGCGGCGAAGCGAACGCTCTCTGCGAATCGGTCTGGGGCAAGAGGGTCTTTGTGAGAGGACTCATCGAGTTCTCCAATCATTGCGCGAGGAACTGCCTCTACTGCGGCATCCGCGGCGCCAACACCAGGGTGTCCCGCTATCGCCTTTCCTCCGATGAAATCGTCGAAATCGTCCGGGAGGGTTTCCGCCTCGGCATTCGCACCTTCGTCCTGCAGGGAGGCGAGGATCCGTTCCTCTCGGTGCTCGATCATTGCCGCACGGTGGAGCGCATCAAGGATGCGACGGAAGGAACGGCTGCGATCACCCTGAGCCTGGGCATCCGCTCCCGGAGCGAGTACGCGGCGTTGAAAGCGGCGGGCGCCGACCGCTATCTTCTCCGTTTCGAGACGAGCGACGAGACCCTGCACACCCGCCTGCGCGACGGCGTGCCCTTCGCGGCGCGCAGGCGGGCTCTGGATGATCTGAAGGAGCTGGACTACGAAGTGGGGTCCGGTTTCATGACCGGACTGCCCGGAGAAACCGAGGAGACGTTCTACGAGAACGTTCGCCTCTGCAAGACCCTCGAACTGGACATGGTGGGCATAGGTCCCTTCATCCCCCATCCGGACACGCCGCTCTGGAGCGACGCACCTCCCTCCCTCGAAAGAACGCTCCGGGCGGTGGCGCTGGTGCGCCTGCTGCTGCCCATGGCGAACATGCCCGCCACGACCGCGGCGGGGTCCATCGATCCTCTCGGGCGAGAAAAGATGCTGCTCTCCGGCGCCAATGTGCTCATGCCCAACCTGTCCCCCTCGGAGGCGAAGCGGCACTATCTTCTCTATCCCGGCAAGGTGTGTCTGGACGAGGACGGTTCTTCCTGCCTGAAGTGCCTGAGGGCGCGCGTTCTTCGGCTGGGAAAGGAACTGGTCTTCGACCGGGGAGACTCCAGGAGTGCGGCGTTGCGCCATGTGGGATGACGTGACGTTTGGTCCCGAAACCGCCGCCGCGCTGCGTAATTTCGGCGAAGGAAGAACGCCGCCGCCGCTCGTGAGAGCGCTGGCGGAGGTGAAGCTCGCCTGTCTCCGGGCGGTGCAGGAGACGGAGCGGCGATGGTCTCCTGAAGCCTTCGCCGCGCTCGAAGCCGCCTGCGGTGACGTGGCCTCGGGACGGAGGAACGACCTCTTTCGTCTGCCGCTCTTCCAGGGAGGGGCGGGAACGAGTCTCAACATGAACATGAACGAGGTGCTGGCCTCCCTGGCATGCGCCTTCTGTGCCGGGCAAGGCCTGGAGACGCGCTTCGATCCTATCGAGGACATCAACCGCCATCAATCGACCAACGACGTGGTGCCCACCGCCGTTACCGTCGCGCTCTACCGGCTGCTCTGTCTCGCGGAGCACCAGGTCATCGCGCTGCAGGAAGCGCTGGTGGAGCGGGAGCGGCGGTTCGAAAATCTTCTGATGGAAGGGCGCACGGAGATGCAGTCCGCGCTCCCCATCACGCTGGGGCAGGTGTTCGGTGCCTGGGCTGGGGCGGTGGAGCGCGACCGCTGGCGGATGAACAAACTGAAGGAGCGCATCCGCACCGTTCCTCTCGGCGGCACGGCCATCGGCACGTGTTTTGCCGCTCCGCGGCCGTACATCCACGCGGCGGAGCGGGCGCTCCGGTCCGTCACGCAACTGCCCCTCTGTCGAAGCCAGAACCTTCCGGACGAGACAGCGCATCTCGACAAGTGGGGGGAGCTCGCGAACGGCTTCTCCCTCTGTGCGATCAACCTGTTCAAGATGTGCGGCGATTTTCTGCTCTACACGTCGTCCATGTCCGGCGAGATGGAGCACCCCAAGGTACAGGCGGGATCGTCGATCATGGCGGCGAAGACGAACCCGGTGCTCCTCGAGCACGTGCGCGGCCTCGCGGTGCACATTCAGGGCGAGGCGTGGAAGGTAGGGCAGTACGTCGCCCTGGGGACGCTGCAGTTGAATTCCTATCTGCCCCATCTGTGCGCCTCTCTGCTGGAGGCCGGGGATTCCCTCGTTCGGGCCGTTTCTTCCTTCCGCCTCGATTTCCTCGGGGGGCTCCGGGTGAATGCGACGCGGATGGATCGCACTCTCGCGGGATCCCTCGCGATGATGAACGCCCTCGGGCCGAAGCTTGGCTACCATTGCGTCAAAAGACTGTACGAGAACGGCGAGGCTCTTCCCGCTTCCCTGGAGGAGCTTGTCGCTCTGGCGGCGGAGGCCACAGGGAAAGCCCCCGAAGAGATTCGGGAACTGCTTTCTCCCGGATCCCTCGCGGGAATGAACGGAGGCGACGCATGAAAGGAACACCCCTCGCGGAACAGATGCGCATCGTTCTGGCAGGCGACCGCAACAGCGGCAAATCGTCGTTGATGAACAACATTTTCGGTCGGGAGATCTCCATCGTCGCGGAGCGCCCCGGCACGACCACCGATCCTGTGACGAAGAGTTTCGAACTCGGCGCTCTCGGCGCCGTGGCGTTTTCCGACACCGCCGGACTCGACGACGACGAGTGCGGCATCGGAGAGCTTCGCCGGCGGCGCACGGAGGAGGTGCTTCAGGAAGGACACGTGCTTCTTTTCGTCACGCCGGGGGATCGGCCGCTCTCGGCGTCGGAGAAGGCGCTGCTCGAAAAGGCCCGCGTCCGTGACCGCCCCCTCGTCGTGGTTTACACGTTCGCCGACAGGCCCCCGGACCTCTCCAAGGCGGACGCGCTGCGGGGCATGCCGTCGGTGGCGGTGGACAACCTTTCCGGCAGCGGCGTGAACGATCTGCGCAAACTGCTCCTCTCCGTCGCCGAGGAGATCGAGCCGGAGATCTCTCCTGTGGAGGGACTGGTTCACGAGGGGGATCTCGTCCTTCTGGTGACGCCCATCGATCTGGCGGCTCCCAGGGGAAGGCTGATCCTGCCCCAGGTGGAGACCATCCGCGACCTGCTGGACCGGGACTGCGGCGCGCTGGTGGTGAAGGAGCGGGAGCTGTTTTCCTTCTACCGCGCCCTTTCGGTGCGTCCCAAAGTGGTGATCTGCGACAGCCAGGTCTTCAGCAAGGTTGCCGCCGACATTCCCGAGGATCAGCCGCTGACGAGTTTCTCGATTCTCTTCGGGCGCAAGAAAGGGGACCTCGTCACGTACATACGGGGCTTGCGGGCGCTCTCAGACGTGCCGCCCGGTGCCCGCATTCTCGTGCTGGAATCGTGCAGTCATCATCGGCAGGCGGACGACATCGGCACGGTGAAGATTCCGAGGCTTTTCAAGCAGCTCGTGCGGATGGATGCGGAATTTTCCTTTGCCCGCGACCTTCCGCCCGAGGAGGAACTCGGAAAGTACTTCATGGTGATCACCTGCGCGGGATGCATGGCGACACGCCTGAAGATCGTCCATCGGTTGAACGTTCTGCGGCGGCTGGGTGTGCACGCGATCAACTACGGACTTTTCCTCGCATGGGCCAACGGGCTCCTGCCGAGAGCGCTCGAACCGTTTCCCTACGAGCACTCCGTCTTCCTGGAGCCGACGGAGGACTTTCGCCCATCCCTCTCGCAACGGAATGGCATGCAGAGCGTCTTGACGGATGGTGCTTGACGCATATCGCTCGTCGCCGAGAATAGATAGAAGAAAGGAAATCTCTGAATAAGGCTACGTCAGCCCAGCAGGGCGCCTCGCAAAGCTTGGTGCGACCCGAGTCAAGGAAAAGCCAAAGGTTTTTATTCAGAGCTTCCAAAGGGTAGAATGCTGCGTGAAGCGAGTCACGAAGTGCGATCAAAAAGGAACCAGGCGGATTCCCTCATTTCGCACTCGCGGAAACACGGTGGAACCCGAAGGAGAAACGAACCGGGCAGGATGGAGAGCGGGTACGATGGAGAGCTTGCGGAGAGAAAGGAAAGAAACGCAGGCCTCAGCGGAGACGCGAGGGCGTTTTCGATACCTCCGTTTCCTGGGGATGTTGCTTGCGGTTTTCCTGGTGCTCTGTCTTGTCGTCGCTGTGCCCGACGGCGTCTTCGCTGTTCTTCGGGAAGAAACGGTGCGCATTCCCCTTCGGGACGGAACGTCCCTTTCGGGAACGCTCTTCCTTCCCGAGGGGTGCGGTCCCTGGCCCGTCGTCGCAAGCTGCGGCCCCGACATCCGGCGGAGTCGTCCGCACGAGTCCAGTCTCCCCGTGCCGGGGGCATCTCTCTCCGAAGACGTTCTTCCCGGTTTCCTCGCCTGCGGTGCCGACCCCGAACCGTGGACATCCTTCGGCTATGCGGTGCTCCTGGCGGATTCCCGAGGGACCGGGGACTCCCCCGGGCGCTGGGCTTTTCCCGGACCCCGCAGCGGCGAGGATGTGGCGGACCTTGTGACATGGGCGGCGGGACAACCCTGGTGCGACGGCGCGGTGGGGCTTTGGGGCGTCGGGCTCGCCGCACAGGAGCAGTGGTGGGGTGCGGCGCTCGCGCCTCCCTCGCTGCGGGCGGTGATCGCCCTGGAGGGCGGCATTGACCTCTATCGGGACCTGCTCTTTCCGGGAGGCATTCCCGCGAAGACGTTTTGGCGCGCACTCTCCCGCCTCTTTCGGGACGAGAGCGGTTCGTCCTCCCCGGACGTTCTCCTTTTCCGGGAGCTTGCCATCTCCGAGAATCCAACCCACGCATCCCTTTACAGCCCGGCCTACGAGAGCTCTTCCCTTTCTCCCTCGGCGGTGACGCTGCCGTTCCTCGTGGGAGGGCGCGCCGTTCCGGGAATTCCCACCCTTCGGGGAAGTCTGGAGATGTATCGGAATGCCCCCTCGCCTGAGAAACGCCTGCTCCTCACCTCCTCGGCGACGCTGGAACCCTTCTTTGTCGGTGCCTTTCTGGAGGAACAGCGGCGGTTCTTCGATGCTTCTCTGAAGCGGCTGCCTTTTCGGGAGAATCGCGCCGATCCCGTCCTGCTGCGGTGCGGCGAATTCTCTCCGGAGGCGCGCCGCGAGACCCTGTGGCCCGGCGAGCGGACACTCTGGACGCGGTTCTACCTGAACGCCGCCGCGGGAACCCTTGAAACCTATGCCACCTCGCCCGCGGAAACGCCCTTCTCCGGCGGGCCGGAAAAAAGAGTGCTCTTCGAGAGCGCTCCCTTCGAGGAAGACACCCTGTTCTCGGGACCCGTCACGGCGTTCCTCTCCCTGTCGTCGAGCAGGACGGAGCTGGATGTGTTCGTCGCGGTGGAGGTGGTGGGCGGGACCACATGTTCCTCCGGGGCAATGTCCGGAGAAAACCCACCGGAGGGGCGCCCTCTCTCCGGAGGCTGGCTCCGGGGGAGCCTTCGCCGCCTTGATCCGCGGAAGAGCGAGCGGTATTTTCCCCTTCACGGCTTTTCCCGGACGGAGCCCCTGACGCCGGGGCACCCCACGGAGATGACCGTCTCCCTTTCGCCACTGGAAGCGCTGGTGCGCAGGGGAGAGCGCCTTCGGGTGAGTCTCTCCGCACGGCCCGACGCATCCCTCGCGTTCCTCGACCTGGAGACCTCCCCGGAAAACGGTGACGGAACGATCCACACGGGAGGAACTCCCGCACGCTCCTACCTCGTGCTGCCTCTGGTGGTCCCTCCGGAGAAGTTCGTTCCTCCCCTTCGGGAGACATGACGCATCCCCCGCCTTCCGGAGGAAGGCGATGACGGGAACAACTTCCTCGATTCCGACGAGATCCGTGCCCGAAGCCCAAAGCGGCGAGACGGCGCGTCCCATGTGCGGGTTCCGGAGAAGACCGGCGCGGAAACGGCCTTCCTCTTGCATTGTGTCGAAAAAACGTGAGCCGTCCTTCGAAAGGTGTGCCGCCCGGCGTCTTGTTTTCGTGGCGCGGAGAGCGGGCGTTTTGTGAAAGAGGCTGTGCACAGGGGATCTGTAGGAATGCGCGCTTTCGGGATGAGGCGGGGAAGATATGTTGTGTTCTTTCAATCCGGGGGTCGCGACTGAAGGGGGGTGAGGAAGAAAGGCGCGTTCCGTGTTTCCTTCCTGTCAGACGCCGTGACGGGAGCGTAGGAACTTCGCTTCGGACACGGCGGATTGGATTTTTCGAGTAAAGGAAAAGGAGCGATGTCTCATGCGAGGATTTCGTAAACAGCTCACGGGAAGCCTGTTCGCCGCGTTGCTCGTGCTTGTCGCGGCGACGGCCTTCGGATGCACCGACGTCGTGGCGGGCAAGGACGCCACCGTGGACGGTTCGGTCATCACCTCCCACACCGCCGACGGTGCCTTCTACGACGCCCAGGTTCGGACCATCCCCGGCGCGACCTTCCCCAAGGGGGCCATGGCGGATGTCTACTGGAACATCACCGCCGAGGAAGAGGGCGGTCCCGTCAAGATCGGCGAAATTCCCCAGGTGGAGACCACCTACACCTACTTCCACGTGGGCTATCCCTTCATGAACGAGCACGGCGTGGCCATCGGCGAGACCACCATCGGCCAGAAGGAAGAGCTGAAGACCTTCCGGCCCGCCGCCAAGGCGATCATGACCGTGGAGCAGCTCGAGGTCTTCGCCCTCCAGCGCGCGAAGACAGCCCGGGAAGCCATCAAGGTCATGGGCGAACTCGCCGAGACCTACGGCTTCCTGCCTTCCTGCGGTTCCGAGGGGGAGTGTCTCACCGTCACCGACGCGAGCGAGGCGTGGATCTTCGAGCTGCGCAGCGTGGGCATGATGTGGACTCCCGAGAGCAAGACTCCCGGTGCGATCTGGGTTGCCCAGAGAGTTCCCGACGACATGGTCGTGGTCGTGCCCAACATGAGCCGCATCCGGGAGGTGCACCCCGAGGATGCGGACAACTTCATGGCCTCCGGGAACTACCAGCAGTTCGCCATCGACCAGGGATGGTACGACCCCGCGAGCGGCAAACCCTTCATCTGGCAGGAGGCCTATTCGCCGCTGACGGGGAACGACGACTGGTCGCTCTCCTCCATGTGGATCCGGAACCGCCTCTACACGATCCACAGAATCCTCGCACCCTCCCGGGAGTGGGATCCCTACGCGGAGACCATGTCCTACCCCTTCGCCATCAAGCCCGAGAAGAAGATCTCCGTGCAGGACGTGATGGAAATGCTCCGCTCCCACATGGCGGACACGCCCTTCGACATGTACGAGGATCCCGCCTGGTTCATTCGGGACGGCGACACGTCCGTGAAGAGCCCCCTTGCGACTCCCTTCGTCACGAAGGACATGCGCAAGCTCCTGCGGATCCCCTACAACCGGCCCGTGTCCAAATGGGACTGCGCCTACAGCTTCGTCTCCCAGGCCAGGGCGAACGTGCCCGATCCCCTGCGGACCATCCTCTGGTTCGGCTATGACAATCCCCACACCACCTGCTACGTTCCCATCTACAACGGCGTGACCGACACGCCCGAGACGTGGCGCACCTTCGACAGGAACGCCTTCGACCTCAAGTCCACCCAGTGGGCCTTCATACTGGGGGATGAACTCGTGAACCGCCGCTACCAGGAAGCCATGGCGGACCTCACGGCGGTCCGGGCGCCTCTGGAGAAGAGCTTCTTCGACCGGATCCCCGAGATCGACAAGAAAGCGGCGGAGCTGGCCGCGGCGGATCCCGCGAAGGCAAAGGCGTTTCTCACGGACTTCACCAGGGAGTGCATGGAGAAGACCGAACAGACCTGGTGGAAGCTGAACTGGCAGCTCATCTCGACGTACAACAACAACAAGGGAAAATAGAAATCCTGACAGAAGGTCTCCGTCGGAAGGCACACGAAAGGCGCCTTCCGACGGAGGTCGCGACAGTGAAGGAGGCGTTTTTCGTGAGACGAAAGAACGGAAGGATTTTTGCGGGCCTGGTGCTTGCGGCGGTGTTCCTCTTTGCCGCCGTCGCGGTTCAGGCGGCGCCCATCGAGCCCCCCATCGCCGTCACCACCTGCGGACAGAGCCCCGGAGCGGTGATGGTGAAGATGTCCTGCGCCCAGGCGAAGCTCATGCCCACGGACAGCGACAACAAGCTCACCGCCGACGGGCTTCGGGGCAAGGGGTACAAGACACTCATCATCACCACGGGAACGAGCATGAAGGGAATGGGTGCGGCGGGTACGGACGTGAACAAGGAGATCGCCCGCATCGAGGAACTGGTCAAGGCCGCCCGCGAGGAGGGCATGCTGGTCGTCGGCGCCCACGTGGAGGGCATGGCCCGCAGGACCGATGCCTCCGACGAGGCCTCCATCAAGGCCGTCATGCCCCTGTCGGATCTGATCCTCATCATCGAGGACAGCGACAAGGACGGATTCTTCACCGCCTACGCCAAAGAGCTGAACAAACCCCTCGTGGTCGTCAAGGATGCCCTGGGCATCGGGGCGGCCTTGGCGGAGCTGAAATAAGCGCCCCCCGGGGAGGCCCCTCCGCGGGATGCCTCCCCGGAAGAGGGGAAGGTGCTGTGCGGGCGGAAACGTCCGAGATGCCCGGAAAGGAAGTCGGTCATGTTCGCGCATGCGTCCCTGGTGCTCGCCGTCATTGTGGGGGCCTTTCTCGTGGCCAAACTCTGCCGGATAAGCACGGAACTCTCCATGTTTCTCGCCGCCGTGGCGGGTGGCCTCGCTCATGGCGCTGGTCTGTCCCTCATCCGCCACCTCGTGGAGGGCACGTTCACCTATTTCGACGTGTGCCTCATCTTTCTCACCGCCACGTTCTTCATGACCCTCGTGAAGGAGTCCGGAGGCGTGGCCTTCATCGTCCGCAAAATCGTCGCCACCTTCGCGACGAGGAAGGTCATGTGTCTGCTCTTGCTCACCCTGGTCATGCTCATTCCCGGGGCGCTCACCGGCTCGGGAGCGGCGAGCGTGCTCACCGTGGGTGCTCTCGTGGGGGCGGTGCTCGCCGCCATGGGCGTGGAGGAGACCCGGCGGGTGGCCATCGTCTTTCTCTGCGCCGCCATGAGCGCCGCCGCACCGCCCATCAATCTCTGGGCCATGATGGCCGCTGCGGGGGCGAACATGCCCTACACGGGGTTCGGCCTTCCCCTGGGCATTCTCTCCGTGACGGGAGCGCTCTTCGCCATGTTCTTCCTCGCCGGAGGAAGCAAGCCCGTGGAGGTGGAGAAGGTGCTCCGGGCGCTTCCCGAAGCTCCCCAGGGCATGGGGTGGGGACGGGTGCTCGCACCCTTTTTCCTGCTGGCGCTCCTCGTGGTCGCGGGACGTCTCGCTCCCTTTTCCATGCCCGTTCTCGGCCTTCCCCTCATCTTCCTGCTCTGCGCGGGGATGACGATCCTCCTCTCGCCCAGGAAACTTCCCCTGTGGAAGATCCTCGGCGACACCGTGGAAGCACTGCTCCCCCTGGTGGGCATCATGGTGGTGGTGGGAGCGCTCATCCAGGTGATGGCCCTCTCGGGCGCGCGGGGACTCATCTCCCTGTCGGTGGTGACCCTTCCCCTGTCGGCGCTCTACGCCACCCTGTTCCTCATCCTCCCCGTCTCGGAGGGCATGCTCCAGTACGCGGTGGCGCCCCTTTTGGGAGTGCCCCTCATCATGCTCTTCAACATGAAGGGGCTCGATCCGGTCGTCGCCCTGTCGGCCATGGCGGTTCTGTGGCCCCTGGGGGACTGCCTGCCTCCCACGGCGGTGGTGGGGCGGGCGGCGGTGCTGGAACTCGGCTACAAGGGGAACTACTGGAGTGGATTCGTGAAGACCTGTCTGGTGCCGCTGGCCTTCATCGCCGCGCTGGCCACGCTCTTTCTCGTCTACAGCGCGCGCATCGGCGCCGTGTTGGGAGGATAAGCCATGATCATGCTCAATGGATTGGTCACCGCCGCCTACTATGCCATGACGGCCCTTTTCGGCGTCGTGCTGTGCCGCAATTTCTTCCGGACTCGGAACGCCCAGGACGCGGTGCTCTACTGCATCATCCTCGTTCCCTTCGTGCTGCGCCTGCTGCGCGTGAAATAGGAGGCCCGCCGTGGAACGGAGAACCTTGCTCGTGAAGGTCCTGAGCCTTCTGATAACGGTGCTCTTCATGGTCGTGGCGGGGCGGGAGTTCCGCGCCCACCGCACCTTTCGGGAGCCCGTCGTGGCCGGAGAAGGAGTCACGGCGGTGCGCACCCTCGGCGACTATCATCCAGGCGTCAAAGGGACGGTGAACGACTGCAACATCTATTTTCTGGACAGCGGCAAACCCGGCGCCACGGTGCTCGTCTTCGGCGGCACCCATCCGGAGGAGCCCGCGGCGAACCTCACGGCGGAACTCTTCGTGGAGAACGCCCGGGTGGAGCAGGGGCGTCTTCTCGTGGTGATCCGGGGCAACCGGAGTGCCAGTACCTACACCCGGAACGGCGAGGCCTATCCGACGTTCTACCGGATTCCGACTCCCTGGGGAGAAAAGACCTACCGCATGGGAGATCGCTGTTCCAGCCCCCTCGATTCCTGGCCCGACCCCGAGGTCTATCTGCACTACCCGACGAAGCAGATGCTCGCCTACATGGACATCCGCAACCTGAACAGAGCCTGGCCCGGCCGCCCCGACGGACTCCTCACGGAACGGACCACCTTCGCCTTCATGGAACTCATCCGCCGCGAGAAGGTGGACGTGTTCATCGATCTCCACGAGGCGGAGCTGGAATATCCCGTGGAGAACACCATCGTCGCCCACGAGAAGGCCCATGGCGTGGCTGCCATGACCTCCATGGTGCTCACCGCCCAGGAATTTCCCGTTCCCATCGGCATGGAGTTCTCCCCCGTGGCGCTTCGGGGGCTGTCCCACCGCGAGGTGGGAGACAACTCCGACGCCATGTCCATGATCTTCGAAGTGGCGGAACCCTTTCTGGACCGCATCCGGGGCATCACCGACGAGACGTTGCTCCTGGAGGGCAAGGACGAATTCGTGAAGAAGGCGGGGGAGCACGGTCTGCTCTACGCCCCCATGGACGACAGCGGCTGGCCCATCGCGGTGCGGGTGGGGCGCCATGCCTCGACGGTGCTCCAGACCCTGGAGACCTTCAACACCATGGAGACACCGGAGCGGCAGATTCTCGTCTCCGGCGTGCCCCGATACGCGGAACTCGTCGACAAGGGGCTGGGCGCCTTTTTCCGTGACCCCTCGGGCGTTCCCCAGGACCGTGTCTTCTACGAGTGACGTTTTCGGCAAGGCTGGCGGAGGACATCTCCTGTATCGGGGGTGATGAAGAAAAAGAGGGGAGAGGACGGCGCGGGGATGGCATGAGATTCTTCGGAAGAACGCGGAACGTCCCGGAGAGGCGAACGGCCTTTCTGGGCGGCGTTCAGAAGGAAGCCGGTTCGGACGTGCCGGATCGGAATCACGGAGGAAAAAGGGAGGAATGCTTTCATGCGCAACGGGACATGGCTTCGCAGAACCCTGCTGACGGTACTACTGGTGTTCGTCGCTTCGAGCGCTTTTGCGTGCACGGTCATGATGGTGGGCAAGAACGCCACCGTGGACGGATCGGTCATGACCACCCACACCTGTGACGGGTGGTACGATCACCGCATCCAGATCATCCCCGGAGGAACCCACAAACCCGGCGAAATGGTCCCCATCTACAAGAACATCTGCTACATGACCCGTCCCAACAAGGAACTCGTCCAGGTGGGTGAGATTCCCCAGGTGGAGAAGACCTACACCTATTTCCATACGGGTTATCCCTTCATGAACGAGAAATCGCTCATCATGGGCGAGTACACCTGGAGCGGTCGTGACGAGAACCTGAACGAGGACAAGGCATGGATGATGATCGAGCAGCTCCAGGTCCTGGCGCTGCAGCGGACCGCCACGGCCCGGGATGCCATCAGGGTCATGGGCGAACTCGCCGAGAAGTACGGTTACGCCGACGGCGGTGAAGCGCTCTCCATCGCGGACACCAAGGGCGAGATCTGGCTCTTCGAGATCTGCGGCCCCGGTCCTCTCTGGACCCCCGAGAGCGGAAAGCCCGGAGCCATCTGGGTTGCCCAGCGCATTCCCGACGATGGCTTTGCCATGGGCTCCAACCGTGCCCGCATCGCCGAGATCGACTGGAACGACAAGGAAAACTTCATGTACTCCTCGAACATCAAGAGTTTCGCCGAGGAGATGGGATGGTGGAAAGAGGGCGAACCCTTCGTCTTCCACAAGATCTACAATCCCCAACCCTATGGATCGCCCTACTACCAGCAGCGTCGGGAATGGCGCGTCTACAGCCTCGTCGATCCAGAGCTGAACCTTGACCCCGCTGCGGCGGAGCAGTATCCGCTGGTCATCAAGCCTCCCAAGAAGCTCTCCGTGCAGGACCTCATGGCGATCAACCGGGACTACCTGGAAGGCACCCGCTTCGATCTCACCAAGGGACTTGCCGCAGGCCCCTTCGGCAATCCCAACCGCTACCAGACCCCCAAGGACGTGCGCCCCGAGAATCGTAAGGGCAACGACTGGGATCGGGCCATCTCGATCTTCCGCTGCTCCTACAGTTTCGTGGGACAGGTCCGCCCCAACATGCCCGACCCGCTTGCGGCTGTGGTCTGGTTCGGTGAGGATGCACCGCATTCCACTCTCTACATGCCCATCTATGCGGGCACCACGGAAGTGCCCAAGCCCTACACCCTGGGCAAGCGCCACGTCTTCGACAAGGAATCCGCATGGTGGGCCTGGAACTTCGTCTCCAACTGGGCGGACCTCAAGTTCAGCTACATGATCGAGGACATCCGCGAGGCCCAGCGGCTCCACGAGAACAAGTATTTCCTGGAACTCCCCCAGGTGGACAAAAAGGCCATGGAACTCTACGGCAAAGACCCCAAACAGGCCGTGGCCTACGTGACTCGTTATGTCAACGAGACCCTCACGAAGGGGTTGGAGGACTGGTGGGAATTGGGCTGGACCCTCGTGGGCAAGTACTACGACGGAATGATCATTCAGCCCGACGGCACCTTTAAGAACGTGGGCTATCCCACGGAGTGGCTTGAGGCGGTGGGCTTCGGCGACACCGACGCAGAGCCCAAGAAATAGCGAGGTACAGAAGAGCGGTGGCGCGATTGTGCGCGTCACCGCAAAACAGGCGGGGCAACGGTCGTCCTTCGAGAGGAGCCCCGTCTTTCCCCGGACTTCCCCCGGGGTTGCCGTGGCGTTTTCCGTGCATGCACGCAAAACGCCACGGCTTTTTTGTAGCCTATGGCTGCGTGTGCAGTGCCGCGTGTCTTTGCGCAAAACGTCAATGCGGCAGAGTTGTTTTCGACTCCGGGCTTGCGTTTCCTCAAGGAAGGCGTGACGCGGCGAAGGGTGGAACATCTCCCGGAAAACGCAATGCCCGGGAGTTTTTGTGCTCTCCATCTTCTCCTTTGGAGCAACGACCTCCGAAGGTGGTGAGATTGCGGGGGCTTTTTGCATTTCGATGTCGATTCTCACGGGCTTTTTTGCCATAATAGGCGCGCCCTTTGGTGAAGATTTGTGTCCTCTTAAACACGGCCTTGCCACTGTTCTCCGAACATCTCCTGTCTGCGGAGTGGAATTTGTTTCTCAATGGGCACTTTGGTGGCATAGGGGTTACAATTCCGACGGAGCGCCGCGCAGGACGGCCGGAGGGGATTTTCGACCGGACAAGGTTCTTCCGCCCTGGAGAGTCCGGAAGACAACCGCACACGGTGCACCCAGGTGATTCTTGTCGGCATCCAGGCGCCTTATCGCGGGAGGCTGCGCTCAGGTTGAGCCTCGACAAAGAACCAAAAATGCGGGGGGTTGCACATGACCGAGAATCAGATCGAACACCTTCTGATAGAAAAGCTGATCGACCTCAAATACACCTACCGCCCGGACATACGCGACCGTGCGGCGCTGGAACGAAACTTCCGCCAACACTTCGAGGCTTTGAACCGTGTGAAACTCACGGACAACGAATTCGGCAGACTGTTGGAGGACATCGTCACCCCGGACGTCTTCGCCGCCGCCCGCCGTCTGCGCGAACGCAACACCTTCGAGCGCGACGACGGCACGCCTCTCCATTACACGCTGGTCAACATCAGGGACTGGTGCAAGAACACCTTCGAGGTCGTCAACCAGTTGCGCATCAGCACCGACTACAGCTATCACCGCTACGACGTGATCCTGCTGATCAACGGCGTCCCCGTGGTGCAGATCGAGCTGAAGACGCTGGCGATCAGCCCGCGCCGGGCGATGCAGCAGATCGTCGAGTACAAGAACGATCCAGGAAACGGCTACGGAAAAACGTTGCTCTGCTTCATGCAGCTCTTCATCGTCAGCAACCGCAGCGATACTTGGTACTTCGCCAACAACAACAACCGACATTTCAGCTTCGACGCCGACGAACGCTTCTTGCCATTCTATCAGTACGCGGACCAAAGCAACAGGAAGATCACCCACCTGGACAGCTTCGCCGATGCCTTTCTGGCCAAGTGCACCCTGGGCGAGATGATCAGCCGCTACATGGTGCTCGTGGCGTGCGAACAGAAGCTCCTGATGATGCGTCCCTACCAGATCTACGCCGTCAAGGCGATAGTGGAGTGCATTCATCAACACTGCGGCAACGGCTACATCTGGCACACCACCGGCAGCGGGAAGACCCTCACGTCCTTCAAGGCATCGACCCTGCTCAAGGACAACCCCGACATCGACAAATGCCTCTTCGTGGTGGACCGAAAGGACCTCGACAGGCAGACCCGGGATGAGTTCAACAAATTTCAGGAAGGCTGCGTCGAAGAGAACACCAACACCGAAACCCTGGTGCGGCGCCTGCTCTCCGAGGACTATGCCGATAAAGTGATCGTCACCACCATCCAGAAGCTCGGCCTCGCGCTCGACGGCAACAACAGCAGGCGCAACTACGCGGAGCGGCTGGAGCCCTTGCGCCGCCAGCGCATGGTGTTCATCTTCGACGAGTGCCACCGGTCGCAGTTCGGCGAGAACCACAAGGCCATCAAGGAATTTTTCCCCAACGCCCAGTTGTTCGGGTTCACCGGCACACCCATCTTCGAGCAAAACGCTTCCTGCCAGCAGATCGAAGGACAGCAGGCCAGCTATCGAACCACGGCGGACATCTTCCAGCAGCAACTGCACGCCTACACCATCACGCACGCCATCGAGGACCGGAACGTCCTTCGCTTCCATGTGGACTACTTCAAACCGGAAGGAAAGATTCCGCCCAAGACCGGCGAGCCTCTCGAAAAGAAAGCCATCGTCGACGCGATTCTCGCCAAGCACGACGCCGCCACCAACGGGCGCAAGTTCAACGCCCTGTTCGCCACCTCGTCGATCAACGACGCCATCGAGTATCATGAACTCTTCAAAACGGTGCAGGCCGAAAAAGCGGCGGCGGACGAAAACTTCCGGCCGCTGAATGTGGCCTGCATCTTCTCGCCCCCCGCCGATGGCAACAAGGATGTGCAGCAGATACAGGAAGATCTGCCGCAGGAAAAGGCCGACAACGAGCAGGAGCCCGAAAAGAAGAAAGAGGCCCTCAGGGGCATCATTGCCGACTACAATGCGCGGTATGGCACGAACCACAGCGTGGGCGAATTCGACCTCTACTCTCAGGATGTGCAGACGCGCATTAAAAACCAGCAGTACCCGAACAGCGATTTGCCGCACAACGAAAAGATTGACATTGTCATCGTGGTGGACATGCTGCTCACCGGCTTCGACTCCAAGTTTCTGAACACCCTGTACGTGGACAAGAACTTGAAGTATCACGGGCTGATTCAGGCTTTTTCCCGCACCAACCGCGTGCTCAACGACACCAAGCCCTACGGCAACATTCTCGACTTCCGCAGTCAGCAGGACGCCGTGGACACCGCCATTGCCCTCTTTTCCGGCGAGGCGAGCAAACCCGCCAAGGAGATATGGCTTGTGGAGAAAGCGCCGGTGGTTATCGAAAAGCTGGAAAATGCCGTGCAGCATTTGGGGCAGTTCATGCACTCGCAGGGGCTGGAAAACAAACCCGAAGCGGTGCCCAACCTCAAAGGGGACGAGGCTCGTGCAACGTTCATCAACCTCTTTAAAGAGGTGCAACGCCTCAAAACCCAGTTGGACCAGTACACCGACCTGACGGACGGGGACAGGGAGAAAATCGAGCAGGTGCTGCCCAAGGAGGAATTGCATGCCTTCAGAGGTGTCTATCTGGACACCGCGCTGCGTCTGAAGGCAAAACAGGGCAAGGGCGATAAAGACGCGGGGTCGGAGGGGGGGGAAATGGTCGATCAGCTTGATTTCGAATTCGTCCTTTTCGCCTCCGCGGTGATCGACTACGACTACATTATGGCGCTGATCGCGACGTATTCGCAGCAGAAGCCCGACAAGCAGAAAATGAACCGCGAACAGCTTATTGGTCTCATCCAGGCCGACGCCAAGTTCATCGACGAGCGCGACGACATCGCCGAGTACATCGAAACCCTGGAAGTGGGCAAAGGGTTGGACGAGAAGGCCGTCCGCGCCGGTTACGCACTCTTCAAGGAGCAAAAGAACGCCCGCGAGCTTGCCGCCGTTGCAGAAAAACACGGCATCGAGTCCGCCGCCCTGCAGACCTTCGTGGAGACCGTCCTGCGCCGCATGGTCTTCGACGCTGATCTCTTGGGCGACCTGCTCGCCCCGCAAGGGCTTGGCTGGAAGGCGCGCACGCAGAAGGAGCTGGCGCTGATGGAGGACATGATTCCGCTGTTCAAGAAACTCGCCCAGGGACGGGAGATATCGGGGTTGAGCGCGTATGAGCAATAATATGGAAGAAGCGGACATGACGGCGAAAACAAAGCGCGCATTGGTGCCTAAACTGCGCTTCCCCGAGTTCCGGGATGCGGGGGAGTGGGACCTTGATTTACTTGGTAATAAAACAATCTCTAAATTCATAGATGAGAGAGTATCGATAGATAAACTGAACCTTGAATCATATGTAAGCACTGAAAATTTACTACACGATTATGCTGGAGTAACGAGGGCTACTAAACTTCCAATTTCAGGTTCTTTCACATGTTACAAGAAAGATGATGTCCTAATATCAAATATTCGACCATATTTAAAAAAAGTATGGTCCGCAGATAAAGAAGGAACTTCTTCCAATGATGTTATCGTTATTCGTGCGGGGGAAAGGATCGCGAGTAACTTTTTAGTCTTTGTCCTCAAGAATGATCAGTTTATACACTATGTCATGACAGGTGCTAAAGGCGTAAAAATGCCCAGAGGAGATATTTCTTCGATGAAGGAGTATCCTGTAGCATTTCCAAAAGACGACGAACAAAAAAAAATCGCCGACTGCCTCACCTCCGTCGACGAGCTGATAACCTTGGAGGCCCGGAAGATCGACGCGCTCAAGGCCCATAAAAAAGGACTGATGCAGCAGCTTTTCCCCGCCGAAGGCGAAACCCTCCCCAAACTCCGCTTCCCCGAGTTCCGAGATGCGGGGGAGTGGGAGGAGAAGAAACTTGGGGAAATAGGCAATGTCTTAATGTGCAAAAGAATATTTGCTGAAGAAACGAATGATCGAGAAGGAGTACCATTCTTTAAGATTGGAACATTGGGTGGAATTGCGGATTCATTTATCAGCAGACAGTTGTTTGATGAGTATAGATCAAAATATAACTACCCAAAAAAAGGTGAAGTATTATTGACATGTAGCGGTACAGTAGGGAAGTGCATTCCATACAATGGAGCGGATGCGTATTACCAGGATTCGAATATAGTTTGGATAGCTAATCCCACTCGCGTTATTAGCAATGAGTTTTTATTTTATATATTATCAAGTGTTGACTGGAGCCGACTGAACTCCACCACAATAACTCGGATATATGGAGATGACTTAAGAGCCATCTCTCTTGTTTTTCCGGCAGATCCTGTGGAACAACAAAAAATCGCCGACTGCCTCTCCTCCCTCGACGACCTTATCGCCTTGCAGTCCCAAAAACTCGACGCGCTCAAGGCCCATAAAAAAGGGCTGTTGCAGCAGCTTTTCCCGTCTCCGGGCGAGGTGGGGGAATGACGCAGCTCATTCTCTACACCAGCGAAGACGGGCAAAGCCGGGTGCAACTGCGGGCCGACCGGGGCACGGTGTGGCTCGGCCAGCGGCAGATGGCCGAACTTTTCGATGTCTCGCCGGACAATATCGGCCTGCATCTGAAAAACATCTACGCCGACGGCGAGCTGCGCCGCGAAGCAACTGCCGAGGAATCCTCGGTAGTTCAAACCGAGGGCGGGCGCGAGGTGCGCCGCATGGTCACGCTCTACAACCTCGACGCCATTCTCGCCGTGGGGTATCGCGTGCGCTCGCCGCGCGGCGCGCAGTTCCGGCGGTGGGCCAGCACCGTGCTGGCGGAGTATCTGCGCAAGGGCTTCGTCATGGACGACGAGCGGCTGAAGAACCCAGACGGCCGCCCGGACTATTTCGACGAGATGCTGGCGCGCATCCGCGACATATGCGCCTCGGAGAAGCGCTTCTATCAAAAAGTGCGCGATCTCTTCGCGCTGGCTGCCGATTACAACAAGACCGATGAGGCCACACAGAGTTTTTCGCCGCCGTGCAGAACATGCTGCTGTACGCCGTCACGCGGCGGACCGCCGCCGAAATCATTCTCGACTGCGCCGACGCGGAGGATGCGCATTTCGGCCTGCTGTCCTGGACGGGCGATCGGGTACGCAGGCACGACATTCTGGTGGCCAAGAACTACCTGACCGAAGAGGAAATCGACACGCTCAACCGTCTGGTGGTGATCTTTCTCGAAACCGCCGAACTGCGGGCCAAGCGGCAGACGGTCACCACCATGGCCTTCTGGCGCGGGAACGTTGTGCGGATCATAGCCGACAACGGCTTCCCCCTGTTGGAGGGGGCGGGATCGGTCAGCCATGATCGCATGAAGCAGCGCATCGCTCCGCTGTTTTTGGACTACGAGCACCGCCGAAAAGCCGAAGAAGCCCGCGCTGCGGACGCACAGGACGAGGCCGAGCTGCAAGCGCTGGAACACAGGATAAAGGATCGCAAGGAGGCAGCACGATGACCGAACACGACAAGAGAAGACTTGGCGCAACCCTCTGGGCAATCGCCGATCAACTGCGCGGGGCGATGAACGCGGACGACTTCCGCGACTATATGCTCTCCTTCCTCTTCCTGCGCTACCTTTCGGACAACTACGAGGCCGCGGCGCAGAAGGAGCTGGGGTTGGATTACCCAAAGCTGCTTCCCGGCGACCGCCGCCCTCCGTTGGCCGTGTGGTACGGGCAAAACCCCGGCGATACCGACGAGTTCGAAAAACAGATGCGCCGCAAGACGCACTATGTGATCAAGCCGGAGTACCTCTGGAGCAGCATCGCCGAGATGGCGCGCACCCAGAACGGCGAGCTGCTGCACACTCTCGAAAAGGGCTTCAACTACATCGAGAACGAATCCTTCGCCAGCACCTTCGCCGGACTGTTCTCCGAGATCAATCTCAATTCGGAGAAGCTGGGGAAGGACTACGCGGCGCGCAACGCCAAGCTCTGCACCGTCGTCAAAGAGATCGCCGAGGGGCTGGCGCAGTTCTCCACCGACAGCGACACTCTGGGCGACGCCTACGAGTTTCTTATCGGCCAGTTCGCCGCCGGTTCGGGAAAGAAGGCGGGGGAGTTCTACACGCCGCAGCAGATATCAAGCGTCCTCTCCGGCATCGTCACGCTGGACAGCCAGGAACCGGCCACCGGAAGGAGGAAGACCCTTGAAAGCGTCTTCGACTTCGCGTGCGGTTCCGGCTCCCTGCTGCTCAACGTGCGCCGCCGCATGGGGGCGAACGGCATCGGCAAGATTTACGGCCAGGAGAAGAACATCACCACGTACAACCTGGCGCGCATGAACATGCTGCTGCACGGAGTGAAGGATTCGGAGTTCCATATCTACCACGGCGACAGCCTCACAAATGACTGGGACTGGCTGCGCGAGATGAACCCGGCGAAGATGCCGAAGTTCGACGCGGTGGTGGCAAATCCGCCGTTCAGTTACCGATGGGATCCGAACGAGGCGATGGGCGATGACATGCGCTTCAAGAACTACGGTCTCGCGCCTAAGTCCGCCGCGGACTTCGCCTTTCTGCTGCACGGCTTCCACTATTTGAAGCCGGAGGGCGTCATGGCGATCATCCTGCCGCACGGCGTTCTTTTCCGGGGCGGCGCGGAAGAGCGCATCCGCACGAAGCTGCTCAAGGACGGCAACATCGACACGATCATCGGCCTGCCGGCGAATCTCTTCTACTCGACGGGGATTCCGGTCTGCATTCTCGTGCTGAAGAAGTGCAAGAAACCGGACGACGTGCTCTTCATCAACGCCGCCGAGCATTTCGAGAAGGGAAAGCGTCAGAATGTCCTGACGCCGGAGCATATCGACAAGATTCTCGACACCTACCAGCGCCGCAGGGAAGAGGACCGTTACGCCCGCCGCGTGTCGATGAAGGAGATCGAAAAGAACGGCTACAACTTGAACATCACGCGCTACATCAGCACGCAGCAGGAGGAGGAGCCGATCGATCTGCACGCTGTCAACGCCGATCTGGTCGAGTTGACGCAAAGCATCGAGGCGGCGCGGAACAAGCACAACGCGTTTCTCAAAGAGCTGGGCCTGCCACCCTTGCCGTGATCTGAAATCGCTGGTGCTTCCCCGGAAAAGGCACCGCTTCGAACGTTCAAAGCTGTCCTGCCCGTGTGGAGAGGAACGGTTTTTGTTGGGGACATCCGGATTCCGGCACCAGGGGGACATCCACTTTTCCGAAGGTGTACGCATTCCATTGTGACGGAACAGAAATGATTCCTGACTCCGTCGGTCTTTTTCGGTGTCGTCATCCTGCTTTTCCGTGCGGCGTGCCGGACGCCCCTGACACGGGAAGAACGCTGGGCTATACTTGTACAGCCACACGACGGAGGAAAAAAACGTCGCTTCCAGAGAAAGAGAAGGAAAGGAAAAAAGACGAGGAAAATCCCAATTCGGAGGGCGATCCGTGAAGGAGGTGGCGCATGCGGAGCGGAAGAACCGATCCCCCTTCGCCGGGGAAGGATGTGCCTGCTGGGCAGGGAAATCGGCCTGTCCGCAGGGCGGTCTTTCTGAAGGATGTGTTTCTCTGTGCGCTCGGTGCCTATGGTGGCCCGGAGGCGCACATGAGCGTCTTTCTGGACCAGATGGTGGTCAGGCGGGCCTATCTCGGCGAGGCCGATCTGATCGAACTGATCGCCCTCTGCAGCATTCTTCCCGGTCCGACCAGCACCCAGACCCTTGTCGCCATCGGCCACAAGGTGGGGGGGCCGTGGCTGGCCGCGCTGGCCATGCTCGTCTGGGCGCTTCCGGCGCTCGCGGTGATGACGATCCTCTCGTTCCTCTACCAGTTTCTCGCCGCGTGGAACATCTCCTTCGGGGTGCTGCGCTATCTCGGTCCCATGGCGGTCGGGTTCATCCTCGTCGCCGCATACCGCATCGGACGAAAGGTGGTCACCGATGCGCTGACGATGCTGCTGTTCCTCTTCGGGGCGGTCACCACCTACTTCATCCGCGCTCCCTGGATCTTTCCCGCGGTGCTGCTTTTTGGGGGTGCCGCGAGCGTTCTCCTCGCCCGCGAACCAGACATGTGGAATCGGGTCCGTCTTTCGCCTCCGTGGATCTATCTGGTGCTCTTCGCCCTGTTCGCGCTGGGCGGACTCTTCGTGGAGCATCTCACCGACAGCCGCTCGGTCCTCCTCTTCGAGAGCTTCTATCGCTACGGTTACCTGGTCTTCGGCGGAGGGCAAGTGGTGGTGCCCGTCATGCACAGCGATCTTGTCCAGCACTGGAAGTTCATGACCGACCAGGAGTTTCTCACCGGCTACGGCTTGGTGCAGGGGCTTCCCGGGCCGATGTTCAGCTTTGCCGCCTATGCAGGGGGAATGGCGGCGCGGGGAGGTTCGGCGCTGCAACAGGTGTTCGGGGCGGTCGCTGGGGGCGTGGGGATCTTCCTGCCGGGCCTTCTGCTCATCTACTTTGTCTATCCCGTGTGGGAGGGGCTCAGACAGATTCGGGCGGTGCGCATCTCCCTCCGGGGCATCAACGCCGTCGCTGGAGGCCTGATTGCCGTATCCGCGGTGATCCTCATGCGGGCGAGCGGTTTTCAGCCCGACGGTCTGGCCGCAACGGCCCTTTCCGTGGGGCTGCTGGCCTGGGGAAAGATCCCCGCTCCGCTGATCGTACTCTTCGCGCTGTGTGCGGGGATCGTTCTCTGAGTGGCGCACGGTGCGGCAGAGAAGTAGCGTTGTAAAAGGCTTTTGTCATGGCGATGCCGTCCGGTCTCTTCCGCAGTGATTTTCGATCAGAGTCAGGCTGAAGTGGAGAAAGGAGAGTGAGGCCGTGAAGAAAAAAGCGCTGTTCGTCACGGACCCGCAGGTGGATTTCTGCAGTCCTTCGGGGTCTCTTTACGTTCCGGGGGCCGAGGAGGACTGCGCACGCATCGCCGAGCACATCGACCGGCGCGGGGAGGAGTACGCGAGGATTTTCGTGAGCCTTGACGTGCACACCCGGGGCTCCATCTTCTTCCCCGAGTTCTGGGAGGGCGTGGACGACGCCGCGAGGCGCCCCGAGCCCTTCACCGGCATCGACCTCGAGATGTACCTGAAGGGCGAATGTGCATGGGTCCCGAGAGATGCCGTCGTCAGGGAGCACGTGGTGTCCTACTTCCGGGAGCTCGCCGCGAAGGGAGAACGGGAGTTCACCATCTGGCCCATTCACTGCATTGCGGGCACGGAGGGCGCGAACATCCATCCCTCCGTCGCCCTGGCCCTGGAGCGGCATACCGTGAGGACCGGAAGGCCCCTCGATCTCGTCTTCAAGGGCTACCGTCCCTATGTCGAGCAGTACTCCGCCTACATGCCCGAGGTCGAAGCCGTCCTCGTCGACGGGGACATCCGGGAGATCGTTCTCTGCGGCGAGGCGCTGTCTCACTGCGTCCTCCACACCGCCGGGGACATGCGGGAAGCGCTCGCAAGGCGAGGGTATTCCGTCGCCATCGACATTTTGGACGGGTGTTCCTCGATCATTCCCGGATTCGAGACGGCGACGAGAAAGGCGCTTGCGAGCCTCCGCATCGGCACCGCTCCGTTCTGATTTGCGATTGCTCCTTGGAAGGTTGGAAGGGTGCGTGGAAGAATCTGTCACAAGGTGTCCTGAAGGGCATCCTCAATGCGTTCCGTCTTCGCGACGGGGCTGAAGAGTTTCTTGGAATCTCTCAATAAGGCTACGTAAGCTCCGCGGAGCGCCTCGCAAAACTCGATGCGACCCAAGTCAAGGGAAAGCGAAAAGCCTTTCTTCAGAGTTTCCTTTGGTTTTTGAACAGGCTCGTCGTTTTCCGCCGTCAAACGAAAAAACGGACGGCGGAGTCGCAGCTTTTCCGAGGGGGATGCAGAACGAGAGCCTCCGCATCCCCCTCGCTCGTTTCCGAAGAAGCGGACCGATCAGGCGCCGATGACTCCTGCCATCTTCCGCAGTTCCCGGCGGAGAACCTTGCCCGTGGCGGAGAGGGGGAGGGACTCCACGAACTCCAGCTTGCGGGGGACCTTGTAGTGGGCGAGGCGCTCCTTGCAATGGCGGATGAGTTCCTGCTGGGAGGGAGGATTGTCGGGCTCGGGGACGACGAAGGCCGCCACGACCTCGCCGGTGAGGCGGTGCTTGGCGCCCACGGCGCCGGCCATGCGCACGCCCCGGTGTTCCTGGATGACCGTCTCCACTTCCTGGGGGTAGACGTTGAAGCCTCCCACGATGATGAGATCGCTCGCCCGGTCGAGAATGGAGATATAGCCGTCCTCGTCGATGCGCACGATATCTCCGGTATTGAACCAGCCGTCCTGGAAGCGCTCCGCCGTCATGTCCGGCGCACGGAAGTATCCCTCCGCCACGGAGGGGCTCTTTACCCAGAGGACGCCCTCGTCGGCGAGGGTGAGCAGTTTTCCTTCGACGCTTCGGATCTGCAGCTCGTAGCCGGGAAGGGCGGGGCCCACCGTGCCGAGCTTCCGGGCGGCGAGGCTGGGATTGCAGGAGACCACGGGGGAGCATTCGGTGAGGCCATATCCCTCGACGATGGCGAGCCCGAGATGCTCCCGGAGACGCCGGTCCAGTTCGGGATCGAGTTTGCCGCCGCCGGTGAGGATGTGCTTCAGGCTCGGCGGAACGGCTTCTCCCTTGGCGATGGCGCCGAGAAGGAAGGAGAGCATGGTGGGCACCGCCACGAGAAAGGTGGTTCCGGTCGCCTCCATGGCCTCGAGGGTGGTCTTGATGGGCATGAAGGAGGGAAGCAGTACCTGGGGAATGTCGAAGAGCAGGGACAGCACGCCGCACACGGAATAGCCCAGAGTGTGAAAATTGGGGAGCACGTTCATCAGGATGTTTCCCGGGGCGAAGCACTCCACGTTCTCCGCGGTATGCCGCGTGTTGTCAAGGAGATTGCCGTGGCTGATGGGAACGGCCTTGGGGTTGCCTGTGGTCCCCGACGTGGCGAAGATCACCGCCACGGAGGGATCGGTCGGAGCCGGAGGCGTTCTCTCGGAAACGGTCTTGCCCTCGAGTCTTCGCAGCGGAGGAAGGGGACCCTCCGGGGACGCGATGGCCACGGGAAAGCCCGCGTTCGCCACGGCGTTGTGGAGTTCTTCCAGGTCTTCCGTGAACACCACGCCCTCGGGATCGACGAGGTCCAGAATCCGCAGGGATGCCTCGTGCCCCGCCCGGGTGTTCAGGGGGACCACCGTGCCGCGCAATCGCCAGGCTGCCACGGAAAGGACGAGCACAAGCGGCGACGTGGGCAGGAAGAAGGCGATGCGGCTTCCTTCCCGGAATCCCGATGCCCGAAGGCTTTCTGCGCAGCGCGCCACCTCTTCCTCGAAACGGCGCCGTGTCCACCATGTTCCCTTCCACCAAAGACAGTTTTCCTCGGGGTTTGCCGCCATGCGTTCTCCGATCCGCTCTTCAAGCCGCGCACCGAGATCATCGGGATCAGTGGCGACTCGTTCACGCTTCCTCATCACGCACCTCCAAAATCGTCAGGGATAAGGGTTATTGTACAACCTTGCGCGCGGCCTGTCGCAGGGCAAAATAAAACAGGGCTCCGGGAGCTTTCGACCTTTGAGACGGTCTGGTTCCGGGCCCTGTTCGGGAGGGTGGTACGTGCGGCTGAATCCTTTTAGGTGTCAGACCGGGGGAAGACCTTCCTTTTCGCGGATTCGGGCGAGCATGTCCGCGGTCATGCGGTCCAGGTCGTATTCCGGGGCGAAGCCCCATTCCTCCCGGGCGGCGGTGCAGTCCAGCGAATCGGGCCACGATTCGGCAATGCTCTGCCGCAGGGGGTCCACGTCGTAGTCGAGGATAAACCCCGGGAGGAACTTCCGGATGGACCCGGCGATCTCCTCGGGATCAAAGCTCATGGCGGAGATGTTGAAGGCGTTGCGGTGCACCAGTTTCGACGGGTCCGCCTCCATGAGCTGCACCACCGCGGCGAGGGCGTCGGGCATGTACATCATGTCCATGTAGGTACCCCCGGCGATGAAGCTGGTGTAATGCCCCTTTCGCACCGCGTCGTAATAGATGTGCACGGCGTAGTCCGTGGTGCCTCCGCCGGGGAGCGCCTCGTAGCTGATGAGGCCGGGGAAGCGCAGACCCCGCGTGTCGAGGCCGAACTTGCGGTGGTAGTAGTCGCAGAGCAGTTCCAAGGTTACCTTGGCCACACCGTAGATGGTGGTGGGGCGCTGGATGGTGTCCTGGGGCGTGTTTTTCGACGGCGTGGAAGGACCGAAGGCGGCGATGGAGCTGGGAAAGAAGAACGCCGCGCCGCATTCCCGGGCCACCTCGAGGGCTGTGGTGGAGCCTCCAACGTTGATGTCCCAGGAGGCGAGAGGGTCACTTTCGCCCTTGGCGGAGAGCACTCCCGCGAGGTGGAGAATGCTGTCCGCGCCGAAGGATTTCGCCAGTGCGGCGAAGGCCTTGCCGTCCCGCACGTCGAGCAGGGCGAAGGGGCCGCCCTCGCCCACGGGGCCGGAAAGGGGTTTTCGGGCCGTGGCGAGGACGTTTTCCGCGCCGTAACGGCTTCGCAGGTAGGGGACGAGTTCCACGCCGATCTGGCCGCCCGCCCCGGTGACGAGGATGCGCTTCATGGGATGAGCCCCATTTCCCGGCCTACTGCGGCGAAACGCTCCACGGCAAAGCGGAGGTCGTCTTCGGAGTGCGCCGCCGAGACCATGGCCCGAATTCGGGCGGTCCCTTTGGGGACGGTGGGGTAGACGATGGCTGTGGCGAACACGCCGGCCTCGAAGAGTTTGGCGCTGAACGCCTTGGCGTCCGCCGCCTCGCCGATGATCACCGGCGTGATGGGCGTCTCGCTGGAGGCGGTGTCGAAGCCGAGGGCCTTGAGTTCTCTCTTGAGGAAATCGCCGTTGTGCCAGAGTTTCTTCACCAGATCCTCGCTTTCCTGAAGGATTTCCACGGCGGCGAGGTTCGCCGCCACATCGGGAACGGTGAGGGCGCTGCTGAAGAGGTTCGGGCGGGCCTTCTGGCGGAGGTAGTCCACAAGCTCGGCGCTTCCCGCCGCGACGCCGCCCATGACTCCGAAGGCCTTGGAGAGGGTCCCCACCTCCACGTCCACCCGGCCGTGGAGGCCGAAATGGTCCACGATGCCTCGTCCGCCCCTGCCGAGAACTCCTTCACCGTGGGCGTCGTCCACCACGACGAGCACGCCCCGGCGCTCGCAGAGGTCCACGATCTCCGGCAGGCGCGCCACATCTCCGTCCATGGAGAAGACGCCGTCCGTGACCAGAAGGGAACGCCCCTTGACGTCCCGATTCTCGTCGAGCTTGCGCTCCAGGTCCGCCAGGTCGGAGTGGGCGTAACGCACCACCTTCGCTTTGGACAGGCGGCAGGCGTCGATGATGGAGGCGTGGTTGAGGGCATCGCTGAAGATCACGTCCTCCGCGCTCGGAGCGAGGGTGGGGATGACCGCCAGATTGGCGCAGAAGCCAGACTGGACCACGATGGCGGCCTCCGCCCCCTTGAAGGCGGCGAGTTTGCGCTCCAGCTCGATGTGCGGGCTCATGGTTCCCGCGATGGTGCGCACCGCGCCGGGGCCCACGCCGTAGGTGTCCACGTACTCCTTCACCTTCGCGATCAGCCTCGGGTCGTTGCAAAGGCCGAGATAGTTGTTGGAGCAGAGGTTGAGATACCTTCTTCCCTCGATGGTGACCCAGGCTCCCTGGGGGCTTTCGATGGTGCGGATCGTTCCGTAGAGCCCGGCCTGCTTCATCGCGTCGAGCTCTTCCGTGAGAAAGGACATGGGAACGGCCATGAACATCACTCCCCGTCGCGTTTTGTTTTGTGTGTCTTCTTCAGTATGAAAAGGAAAGAGAGGAGGTGTCAATGGCGTATAATCGAAGGGGTTTTCGTATAATCGGTGGGGAGAAAATATAACGGAACCGAACGGAAACGAACGGAAACGAAGGGAGAACGAGCACATGGCGGGGGCGAATGGAGTCGGCGGCGCGAAGGAGGACCTTTCCCTCGAAGAGCTGGCGGCGGGCATGAGCGGTAATACCTCCGCTCCCTACTACATCGCGGAGGTGCTCCGGGAGGCCATCTACCGAGGCATGCTGGAGGAGGGGCAACCGCTGCATCAGGCACAGCTCGCCCAGCGGCTCGGCGTGAGCCCCATTCCCCTCCGGGAGGCGCTGCGCCTTCTCGAGACGGAGGGACTCGTGCACTTTCAGGGATATCGCGGTGCCGTCGTGACGCCGCTCTCTCTGGAGGAGGCGGGAGAACTCTACGAAATGGTGGCCGCCCTGGAGACGCACCTTCTGCGCATCGCTTTCCCGCGCATCACCCGCCGGGTGGTGGAGGACGCGGAACGGACGCTCCTCTCGATGGAGAACGAGCGGGACTGTCTCAAGTGGCGGGACCTGAACCAGATGTTCCACAACCTCTTCTACGAACCCGCGGACCGGCCGCTCACACTGGACGTGCTCGCCCGGCTGCGGCGGAAGACCGACCGGTACATCCGCATTCATCTCGCCTCGATGCGGGACGAGTCCCAGCGGCAGCACAAGGAGATTCTGAACGCGGTGGAGGCCCGGAACTGCGAGGCCGCCATCGCGGCACTGACGGCCCACCTGGCTTACACATCCAACGATCTCCAGTCCTGTATGCGGTTGGAACATGCCGCGGACAGGCGGCGGGTTCGAGGGGGCTGAGGCGCCTCCGGTCAGGGGTGGGGGAAAGGACTCTCCGAAAGGACGTTCAAGTTCAGGAAGACGACCAGGCGGGTACACCTCGAGGACAGAAAGGAGACTGCTCGTGAAACCGAAGGTTCTCGTGACGCGCAGCATTCCCGAGGCAGGACTTGCCCTGCTGCGGGAGCGGGTTGATCTGGAGATCGGTCCCTCGGAGGGATTCATGCCCCGGGAGGTGCTTCTGGCGAAACTGCCCCTCTTCGACGGCGTGCTCTGCCTCCTGAAGGACCGCATGGACCGGGAGGCCCTGGACGCGGCGACGCGCCTCAAGGTGCTGAGCAACTACGGCGTCGGCTACGACAACATCGATGTTCCCTACGCGACGGCGAAGGGCATCGTGGTGACCAACACGCCGGACGTGCTCACCGAGGCCACGGCGGACATGGCTTTTGCGCTGCTCCTCGCCGTGGCGCGGCGTCTTTCCGAGGCGGAGCGCATCGCTCGGGAGGGGAAATGGGCCTGGGCGCCGGACTTTCTGTTGGGTGCGGATCTCCACGGCGCCACGCTTGGCCTGGTTGGATTCGGTCGCATCGGCAAGGCCGTGGCCCGGCGGGCCAAGGGGTTCGGCCTGCGGATTCGCTACACCCTGGCCCGTCCCTCCGCCGAGGGGGACGAGCTGGGGGCGGTGCATGTGCCGATTCCGGAGGACCTTCTGGCGGAGAGCGATTTCGTCAGTCTGCACGTTCCTCTGGTGGCGGAGACGAGGCACTTCATGAACGAGGAGCGGTTCCGCCGGATGAAGCCCGGGGCGATTTTCGTCAACACCGGCCGGGGCGGCCTGGTGGACCAGGAGGCGCTTGCCCGGGCGCTGAACGAGGGATGGATCGCCGGAGCGGGACTGGATGTCTTCGATCCGGAGCCACTTCCCGCGGAACACCCCCTCTTTCGGGCGAAGAACCTTCTTCCGGCGCCGCACATTGGGTCCGCCACGCCGAACGCCCGAAACGGCATGGCGGTCTGCGCAGCCACGAACCTCCTTGCCGTGCTGGAGGGGCGAACGCCGCCGAATCCAGTTCTGGTTTGAGTACGAACGCGGAGGGCTCTCAGGGACAGACTCGACGTCCGTTGCGTTTGACGTATTCTTTCAAGAAGCCTTGCGGTTCCGTTCCCCGTTCATTTCCACTCGACTTCACTTGACGTATCCAAAGAAACGAGGGCGACCTTCTCGTCGGAGGCCACCCTCGTTTGTCGTCGCGTTGACGCTCTAACAAGAGCAGGACGTCAGCGAATGGCGTAGAGAACTCCTTCGGTATCGCCGAAGAGAAGCAGCCCGTCCACGAGGACAGGAGCAGTCACGATTTCGCCGCTTGCCTTGTACGTCCAGAGTTTTCGGCCGGAGCGCGCGTCCAGGGCGTAAAGGTTCCAGTCCGTGCCGCCCACGAAGACCACACCGTTTGCGTGGGCCGGGGAGGACGTCACGGGGCCGCCCGTCGCGAAGGTCCAGCGCACGGCTCCCGTTGCGGCATCGAGGGCGTAGACGTTGCCGTCGTCACAGCCCACGAAGAGCATGCCTCCCGCTACAGCGGGCGAAGAGGCGATGGGACCTCCGAGAAGGGTTTGCCACTTGGGAATAACCCCCTTGATCTGCACGGCGTAGACCTTGCCGTCGAAACTCGCGTACCAGACCCAGCCGCCTGCGGTGACGGGAGAGGCGTCCACGGACCCCCCCGTGTAGGCACCCCAGGCTTCTTTGCCCGATGCGGTGTCGATGGCGCGGAAGCGGCCGTCGTGATCCCCGATGAAGAGGAGGTTGTCCGCCACGGCGGCGCTCCCGGCGAACCAGCGTTTTCCCTCGAAGGTCCATTTCACGTTTCCCGACGCGGCATCGAGGGCGTAGAGCGTCCCCGCGAAGTTGCCGATGTAGACCGAGCCGCCCGTCACGGCGGGAGAGGCAAAGATGGCGTCTCCCGTGTTGGTGCTCCACTTGACCTTTCCGGATGCGGTGGAGAGGGCGTAGACCGTGCCGCCGTAGGTGCCGAAATAGGCGACGCCCCCCACGACCGCGGGTGAACCGAGGATGGACCCGTCGGCCTTGAAGCTCCAGATGGGATTTCCCGTGCGGAGGTTCACCGCGAAAAACTCTCCGTCGGCATTGCCGAAGAAGACCACGTTTCCCACGACGGCGGGGGATCCTGTGATCTTGGAACTGGTGGGAAGCATCCAGGCGAGCTGCCCCGACGGCAGGGACGTCACCTGAAAATTCCCTGTGTTGCCCAGGTCTCCACGGAACTGGGGCACCGTGGTTCCCGCGAACGCGGGCAGGGCGAGGGCGAGAAGAAATGCCGCGATAATGCACACGCGAAAGCTTCTGGCGCTCATGGTCGTACCTCCCTTCGAACTGCGTCGCCTAAAACCGCGGCGACGGATCGGACGTGACCGGTTTCCGGCGGTGCGGAAAGGGTCAGATCGGTGATTTCGTACGTGGGAATATCATACTCCCCCTCTCGAAGGGAGACAACGCGCCATTTCCCCGAGACGACAGCTCGCCGAAGCGATGCGTCGTTCTCGTCGCCGCTCGAGGGAGGTGCAGCGTCCCGCGAGTGCGAGGAGCGATTCTCGGGCGCGCCTTGTCCGGTGTTCGTCCACAAGGGCGACGAAGCGGTCTCCGGCGAGAATTGTGGTTTTTCCCGAGGGAAGAATTTCGTCGGCGCCGCCGAGCTGCACCGACGGTCCCTCCCGTCCCAGGGAGAGACCCATGCACACCGCGAGGGCGCCTCCGACGAACTTGCCCAGGAGAACCCGTCCTCAGTTCATGGAGATCTGTCCCAGCGGTTCTCTCCTCCATCTGAGGAATGCCGCTTCCCGAGAGGAGCGGTTCCGCCTTGACCATTCTCCCCGGCACGAGGGCACCGAGCATCCAGAAGACGGCCGTCATGGAGTCCGGAAAGGACCGAGGCACCGAAAGACTCCGCCTTCTGGAGGATGATGCGGTAGAGGGTGGAAACGAGCCTCGCCGCGAGTCCCGCGGCGAGGCTCAGACGCAGGAGGGGGGGGGAGCCGGAGGCTGCCGAAGGCGAGAAAGCGCGCCGCAGGTGAAGGCGCGGAATGTTCGTTCATGCGTTTTCTTTGCCTTTCGCCCGGGTGCAGGCATCACAGATTCCGTAAACGATGAGCTGTTTGCCCAGGACGGTGACGCCCTTGGGAACCTCGATGCGGGGAAGGGCCTGTCCCAGGAGACAGACCATGGCTCCGCAGGAAAGGCAGAGGAAATGAGGATGATTGCCGGGGCATCCCGGCAACTCCGGGTCGGAGGCGCAGTAACGCCACTGGGCATCGATGCCCTGTGCCTTGTGAACCAGCCCGTGTTCCGTCAGAGATTCCAATGTTCGATAAAGCGTCACCTTGTCGCATTTCGGAATCTCCTCGGATCTGGCCGTGAGATCCGCGTGGGAGAGCGGGCGCCCCTCCCGGAGGAGCAGGGCGAGCACTCCCTCCCGTATGGGAGTTGCCCGAAGTCCTGCCTGAAGCAGCATTTCCCGAGGCGTCACGTTTTTCCCCTCCCTTGCAGTACGGTCCCGCCGGACTTTTCATTCTACTGGAGGGTAACGCAAAAAGGGAGCCGGCGCAATGCGACCGGCTCCCTACGGAAAAGTCTCCCTCAGCGGCGGGTGAATCCGCACCGGGGATAGGTGCAGGGAGAGCAGGAGCGGCAGAGTCCGCCCACGCCCCAGGCGCGTGCCTCTTTCTCCGTCGGAACGAGACCGGCGAAGAGGCGGTCCAGGAGAGGGTCGAGGGCGGTGCGCTCGTCGTGGACCACGCAGGCGGGAGCTCCCACCAGCGCCGTTTTGCCCGCGAATGCCAGCATGAGCATGGAGCCCGGAAGGACCGGAACGCCCCGGAAAACTACGGTTTCCGCGACGCTGCGGATGGCCCCGGGGGTGACGTCGTCGGCATCGACGCTCATGCCGCCGGTACAGAGCACGAGGTTTGCCCCCGCCTCAAGGAACGCCCGGATGGCGTCGGCGATTTCCTCCATGCGATCTCCGGCGATGCGCTGTCCGAGGATTCTTCCGCCGTAGGTTGCGACTTTGCGCTCCAGACGGGGAAGAAAGGCGTCCTTGTTTTTGCCGGAGCGGAACTCCTCGCCGGTCGTGACGAGTCCCACCGAGAGGGGAAGAAAGGGGTGCAGCGCCAGGGGCTTTGCCAGTGCTTCGGCCCGCTGCACCTGGATTTCCCGCACGGCGAGGGGCAGGACCCGAAGAGCTGCGACGCGCTCTCCGGAACGAACGGGAGTCAGCGGGGGCAATGTGGCGAGAATCCAGTCCGGATCCTCGTTGATGGCGTCCACAAAAGCGGGATCGAAGGCGAGAAGCCCCTCCGCGGTGGCGTGGAGTGAGCAGCGTCCCTCGTCGGGGCCATCGAGGCGCAGTTTCGTTCCCCGGAGACGCCCGGCGAGGCGGATCGCCGCATCGTCCTCGTGTACCTCGTCCGGTTCGAGATCGAGGATGGAGAGGTGTTCCCGCCCCATGGCGCGGAGTTCGGGAAGGTCCTCCTCCCGCACGATCTGTCCTTTCTTGAATCGGGCTCCCTTGTAGCCCGATTCGGGAACGATTTGGGTCAGGTCATGGGAAAGAGGCATACCGAGACAGTGCTCAACGGGAAGAACGCGAATCTTCATGGATGATCTCCTCCTGCTGTGAAGACGTATCCTTGTGGTAGTATAGAAGATGCAAAATTTCTTTCCGAAACGGTCCATCCCCTTCCCCCCACTGCTTTCCGTACACGGGAGAAAAAAGGATGGACGAAGAACCTGCAATGGAGTTGCAACTCGGGCCGGTTCATTATACTCGGGCACAAGGGGAGATGTCCATGCTGCTCACTACGGTGACGGATGATCTCTGCGGCAAGGCGGATCTGCTCGGAGAATGCGGACTCGCGCTCTATCTGGAGACGCCGCGGGGAACTGTTCTTTTCGATGCGGGGAGCGGCACGACGATCCTGGGGAACCTGAGAGCCCTCGGCTTTTCTCCCTCCGAAACGGATGCCCTCGTGTTGAGCCACGGCCATGCGGATCACGCCGGAGGCGTGCCGCAGCTTCTCGCTGCCGGTCTCTCCTGTCCTCTTTGGGCTTCTCCGCGCATCGCCGACGCTCATTACGCCCGCCGGGGGGGAATACCGCGCTATCTGGGACTGCATCTGGCCCCGGGGGCGCTGGTGGTGCGCCCCGTGACGGAGCCGACGCAGGTCCTCTGCGACGTGTGGGCCATTCCTGTTCCCGGAGAGAATCGGAATCCCGAGTTTGTTCCCTCCACGCCGCATCTGCTGTTGCGACAAGGCGGGGAGTACGTTCCCGATCCTTTCGAGGACGAACTGTCCCTGGTTGTGGAGGGCGCCTTCGGAATCAGCGTCATTCTCGGATGCGCCCACGCGGGAGTGGTGAACATCCTTGAGGCGGCGGCGGCTTTTTTCGGTACGCACGCTTTTCATTCCGTCTCGGGGGGCATGCATCTGAAGGGGCAGAACGCGGCCTTTCTGGAACGCACCGTGGAGGCCCTGCGGAGCCGTTTCGACGTGAAACACTGGCGTCCCTGCCACTGCACAGGTTTTACCGCGGCGGCACGACTTGCGGAAGCGATGGAATCCGTGGAATGGGCGGCGTCGGGAAGCCGGGTGGAACTCTAGAAAAAACGCCGACGGAACAGGGATGTTTTTCCGGAAATTGGCTGTGCGAAGGCGCTGCGACAGGCCCTGTCTCCACGGTTCTACCGAGGACGGAAAGGATGCGATGGTGCGGAGGTTCTTTGGGCACATCCGGAAACAAAAACGGAGGAACAGAGCAGAAGGAGGTTCGGCGACATGAAAAAGCGTCTGGAAGGTGTGCGGATTCTCATGTTCGTGGATGACGTCTACGAGGATCTGGAACTCTGGTATCCCAAGCTGCGCCTCGAAGAAGAAGGCGCCCGGGTCGTGGTGGCCGGCCCCGTGGCGGGCACGGTCTACGACGGCAAGCACGGCTATCCCTGCAAGGCCGACGCGGCCATCGACGACATGGAGGAGAAGGATTTCGATGCCCTCGTGATTCCCGGAGGGTTCGCGCCGGACAAGCTGCGCCGTCTCGAGAAAGTGAAGGAACTCACCCGACGTTTCCACGAGTCCGGAAAACTCGTGGCCCACATCTGTCACGCCGGATGGATTCCCATTTCCGCGGGGATCATGAAGGGCTTCACCTGTACGTCCACGCCGGGAATCAGGGATGATCTGGTCAACGCCGGAGCGGTCTGGGTGGACGAGCCCCTGGTCATCGACCGGAACATGGTGTCGAGCCGCCGTCCCGACGATCTTCCCCATTTCTGCCGGGGCATCCTGTCGGTACTCACGGGAGAACCTCTGTAGCCGGAGAAATCCGGAAAAGGGAGGAGGCTTAGTCCTACCAAAATCAAGGAATCTCTGAATAAGGCTACGTCAGCCCCGCAGGGCGCCTCGCAGAGCCTGACGCGACCCGAGTCAAGGGAAAGCGAAAGGTCTTTCTTCAGAGCTTCCCAGAATTTTCTTTGCCGAAGAGGCTGGAGAAAACCGAAAGTGAGGGGGAGGCGCCTCCTCGTTGCACATTTTGCGAAAGCGAGGCGACCGCGTGCCTCTCTCCAGGGAGAAACGCTGCCGCCGGAGATGCCGCGAAGGGACGGAAGACGATGACAGCACCGCAGGAAAGCTCCATCACGCTTTCTCTGTTCGACCTCTACAAGATCGGCCCCGGCCCGTCCAGCTCCCACACCATCGGTCCCATGCGGGCGGGAGGACATTTCCGGCGCGCCCTTGCGGCGCTCTCCGCGGAGGAACTGCTCCGGGGAGAGCGCATCGAAGTGCGGCTCTACGGTTCCCTCAGCGCCACGGGAAAGGGACACGGCACGGACCGAGCCGTGCTGGCGGGACTTCTCGGCTTCGACCCTGAACAGTGCGATGCCCGCGTTCTGGAGGATCTCGCCGAAGAGCCCAACAAAGCCCACAGGATCGCCGCGGGGAACCGGGAGTTCCTCTTTGCCCTCAACGACATCCGCTACGAGGGGACGATCCACAATTTTCCCTGGAACAACACCCTGGTCATCGCTCTCCGGGGAGGGTGGAGCACTTCAGAAGAGGCCGAGACGATCCTTCGGCACGTGTACTATTCCGTGGGGGGAGGCTTTCTGGTCGTGGAGGGAGAAGAGGACCCACCTCGTCCCGCTCCTCCCCACCCCTACCGTACCATGGAAGAATTCCGCTCTCTGCTGCAGCGCACGAACCGCTCCCTGCCCGACCTGCTCCTCGACAACGAAAGAGCGCTCACCGGCATCGACACCGCAGAGGTCCACCGTCGTCTGGACCGGATTCTGGACGTCATGGAGGCCGCGGTGGATCTGGGGCTCCGTACCGAGGGCGTCCTTCCCGGTTCCATCGGGCTGCGACGGAAGGCGCCTCTTCTCTTCCGCCGCAGCTATTCCCTGCAGAGCGACCCCAATCACGCGGTGGTGCTGCTCAACGCCTACGCCCTTGCCGCCGCCGAGGAGAACGCCGCCGGGCACGTGGTGGTCACGGCGCCCACTCTGGGGTCGGCGGGGGTGCTTCCCGCCGTGGCGATTCTCATGGCCCGGCAGGGGCGGGTTCCCCGGGAACTTCTCCGGGAAGGGCTTCTCGCCGCTGCGGTGGTGGGGTTTCTCGTGAAGACCGGGGCGAGTATCTCCGGTGCGGAAGTGGGGTGTCAGGGCGAGGTGGGAACCGCCTCGGCCATGGCGGCGGCGTTTCTCGCCCACGTGAACGGCTATCCCGTGTCGGTGCTGGAGAACGCCGCGGAAATCGCCCTGGAGCACCATCTGGGGATGACCTGCGACCCCGTGGGCGGATATGTGCAGATCCCCTGCATCGAGCGAAATGCCATGGGGGCCGTCAAGGCCTACAATGCCTATCTCCTTGCCTCCTGCGGCGATCCCTCGGCGCAGAAGGTGCAGTTGGACCAGGTTATCCGGGCCCTCGCCGAGACGGGACGGGACATGTCCTCCCGGTACAAGGAGACCGCCGAAGGAGGATTGGCTGTGTGCTTCCCCCAGTGCTAGCGCTCCGGGAGCTGCGGAGTTGAACGCCATGGGATTTCCGGCGCGGTGGAGCGCGGAGAAGAACGTTCCTTTCTGTCCGGGTTTGGCTGCCCTGCGGGGAGTGACGTCCCGTCTGCTCCTCGGGGTGCTCCTCCTTCTCCTCGCGGGCCCGGGAGGTGGCTTGTCCCCAGGGCTCGCGGACGTCTCCGGAGAAGCTCCCTTTGAAGCGAATGCGTCCTCCGGCGTTGACGTTCTCTCGGAGGACGCGGGGGAGCGCGGTGCGATCAGGCTGCTCTTCGTCGGGGATATCATGGCGCACGCTCCGCAGCTCGAAGCGGTGAAACGGGTGACGCCGCCCCGCAAAGAAGGGGGAGGAAAGGGCGAGACGGTCTACGATTTTGTCCCCTTCTTCGCGGAGGTCCGTTCGCTCCTCCGAGGCGCCGACCTGGTGGCGGGGAACCTGGAGACCACCCTGGGAGGTCCCCGGAAAGGATACCGGGGCTATCCCTCCTTCAATTCCCCGGATTCCCTGGCGGAGGCTCTTCGGGACGCGGGGTTCGATCTGCTCTTCACCGCGAACAACCATTGCCTCGATTCGGGAGCTTCGGGACTTGTCCGTACTCTCCACGCACTTGTCTCGGCGGATCTTTGCTCCACGGGAACCTTCGTCGCCGAGGCCTCCCGGGACATCCCCCGCATTGTCGAACGGGGAGACATTGTCCTGGGCTTCCTCGCCTACACCTACGGGACCAACGGCATTCCCGTTCCCTCGGACCGCCCCTGGCTCGTGAACCTTCTGGACGAGGCGCTCGTGAGCGCCGACGTGGCGGCGCTCCGCAAGGAAACGGACCTCCTGGTGGTGGCGTTTCATTTCGGCAACGAGTATGCCCGGCATCCTTCGGCAATTCAGCGGCGCTTTGCCTCCCTGGCCCTTCAGAACGGTGCGGACATTGTTGTGGGAAGCCATCCTCACGTGCTGCAGCGCGTCTTCGTCTCCCGGGATGTGTCGCCCGTCTCCGGGGAAAGGGCAACACCCCTCTCGGCGGACCGGATGACCGTGGTCGCCTATTCCCTGGGAAACTTCATCTCGTTCCAGCGGACCGTGCCGCGGGACACCGGAGCGGTGCTCGGCATCGATGCCGCCCGGGACGGCGACGGGGTGGTGCGCATCCGCCGGGTCTTCGCCGTTCCCACCTGGGTTCAGGCGGCGCGGCGCAAGGAGGGGCGGGAGATCCGCATCCTTCCTCTTCTGGACACGCTGGCTCGCCTCGACGCGGGGGAGAACCCGCGCATCTCCTCCGCGGAGGAGAAACGCATGCGGGCCGCTCTGGCGGAGGCGCTGGAGGCCCTTACGGGAAAGAAAACACCCCTTCCTCCGGAGGAAGGGGTGTGGGTGCTGTGGCAAAGGGAGAAGCGGTATCCGACGCCGTCTCCCTGAGGGTGTTTCGTCAGGCGACTACCGAGGCGGTATAGCCCGCGTCGTCCAGTGCGGCGAGCACGTCCTCCAGGTTTTCGGTGTTTACCTGGACCTGCTTTTCCTCAAGCAGAACCCGGAAGTCCTTCTCGTCGATGATGCGTTGCAGCGCTTCGGTGATGCGCCGGGCGCAGTGGCTGCAGGACATGTCCGGTACGGAAAGGGTGTAGTGAGCCATACGGGAGAACCTCCTTTTCGTGTCATGGCATTTCACCGCATTGTCGCCTTCGCGAGTCGCGTGCGTCCCGCTGTGGAAAAAGATGTCATGGTGTTCGGCGGCGCGTGTGCAGCTTTTTTCCGCGGGTCCTCTCCGTGGTCGAGCAGTCCCGGTCGAGAGAGCGGACGATCTTCCGCCGCACGTTGTGGGTCTGGGTGCGCCGCGCCCTTCCTCCTCGGGCGCAGGCAACGTTTTCTCGCCTCCTGCCACGTCTCTGGAACTCTTTGGAACATGTGCGTGATGCGTCATGTCAATGTTCCTGGAGGCGGACACTGCCGAAGTTGATCCTCCTGCCAAAGGCAAAAAGAAACCGCTCGGATTGGGGATCACTTGCGCAGAAGATCCTGGCTTTCCACCACGGACCGGCTGCCGAAGATCTCCATCCCGTCGGCGTACCAGTACAGCAGGGATGCGCTTTCTCCCCGCCAGTTCTTCGCCGTTCCCCGGAGCACCTTGTGGGTGCTCGTGTTGGGGTGCTGTTTCCACGCCGGGGCCTCCGACGACAGCGTGGGGGAGAGAATCGCCGGAGAGGCGGTGGCGAAGCAGAGAAGCGCCACCTTGCCGCTCGCGTAGACCACGCGCAGATCTCCGTAGCTGTCCGCCACAAGGCCCAGGTAGGTGCTCGAAATCTCCGGTTCTCCCAGTGCCTTTCGCACCGCCGCCAGCTCGCTGCCGAAGAAGACCCTGGGGAGGCCGTCCCAGCTCCCTCCGTAGAGGATCACATCCCGGAGCGAGAGCGGCGAGGGAGCCATGGCCGCGCCCGTCCCGGAGAGGAAGAGCAGTGCCGCGAGGGCGCAACAGAGAAATCCCGCCGCGAAAAATCCTCGTCGTTTCACGAAAGATTCCTCCCTTCCGCGCATGTGTTTCCGTTTCATTCGCTCTTTGCTTTTCGGGGTGCCTTTGCGTCGGGCCTGCTACGGCGCCGGTGTTGCCTCCGCCTGACCCTCTTCGGAGACTTTCTCCTCGTCCTCCTCCGGAAGTGGGTGCGTCTCCCGCCATTTGGCGACGACGGTCTCCAGGAGGGTCTGTTCCTCCGATGCGACGGGTCGGGTTGTCAGGGAAAGCCGGAGGCTCTCCATGTCCGAGGCCTCCGCACGGAGGGCGTCCAGGGACTGGAGTATCGCCATGGCGGCGATCATGCCCTCGCCCATCTCCCCCGCCTCGTCGGGACCGATGAGCTGGTCCCAGATGTCCCCCGCCTGGAGGAACTGAAGCATTTCCCGGGCGAGAACCTTCGCGTCGAGGAAGAAGAAGCCCTGAAGGTTCTTCTTCGCCAGGAGTTCCGTCAGGGCGGGATCGCTCTCCTGGGGAGTGCCGAGCTTCTGGGCGTCCAGGAAACCCGCGAGAAGGGTGGAGCCCTTCACGGCGATGGTGACGGTGGCGGGAATGGACATGGAATAGACCGTGTCCCATCCCTCCACCTTGAGTTCCTCCAACGGAAGCTGCTGCCCCCGGAGGAGTTCCGCCACGGTCGTGGCGATCTTCTTTGCCGCATCTCCAGTTCCCTCGACGAGTGCGTAGGCTCCGGGAAGCGGAGCGGACATGAAGGAGGCCCCGCCGCCGATCACGACGGAGAAGGTCCGAGCCAGATCCCGGAGATCCGCCTCGGTGATGCCGAACTGACCGAGCATTCCAAGGACCTGCTCCAGGCTGAGCTTTGCCTCGTCGTCCCCGTAGGTGCGGATGATCTCCGCAAAGGCGTCATAGTTCACCGGCGTGGAGAGAGCGAGGAGTGTTTTCCCGCCTCCGAGGAGCGGGACGGGTTTGTCGAGAGGGGCGAATCCCCGGAGACGTTCCTCCGAGAGCATTGCTTTCGGAAGGTTGGTGTAGAAGCCGAAATTCAGCGCTTCGTCGCTCTTGTCGAAGGCAAGCTCCATCTCCACGTGGGAGTTGAGGAAAATGGGCGTCGGTGCGGCGAGGAGCCCCAGCTGGAGCAGACCGTTGTCGTGGAGGATGAGGTAGTTCCGGTCTGCGAATTTGCGGGTCGGGGCAAAGCGCCTGGCCGGATCGGCCAGAGCGGCGATGGAGCCGTCGATGTCCCGGGGCGTCATGCCCAGAAGGAGCAGATTTCCTTTTGCCGCCAGGGAAAGCCCCAGAAGAGGATGTTCTTCGTCGATGGGGGAGATCCTGTAGCAGGGGACTCCCAGAGGTGTCGGCACGGGGCCGGCGATGCGGAAGCCGAAGTTCCCGGCGAACTCCAGGTCTTCCGAGGTGAGCGTTCCCCCGGCGATGCGCTTGAGAAGCTCCTCGCCTTCGGCAGTGAGGGAGAGCGCTCCCTGAACCTGCAGAACGCCCTTCCGGAGTCCTCCCGCGAAGGCTCCCGATTCCACGGGAAGGCTTGCGAGCCACTCCAGGGCCGCCGCCGCGTCCGGCTCCTCCTCCAGAGCCTCCCGGAACGGTTTCGCGGCAAGGAGATCCTTGATCAGACCCTTGATGTCCCCCAGGCGGGCCGCCACATAGTAGGATTCGTCCGTCCAGCTTCCCAGGGCCTGGGCGGGGTCGAGACGTTCCTGGCCGAACGCCGGTGCGACGAGGAGCAGAACGAGTGTGCACAGCACGGGGAAAACGAGGAGCCCTTCTCTTTTTCTCATGGTGCCACCTCCCTGAAGAAAGTCGTCGCAACCGGGATCGGCAAAGAGCCCGAAGCGTTGCGATCATGTCGGCATGCGAATGAAGTGTTGCCGGTTGTTCTCTCGGCGTGCGGACCTCGAACAGGAGTCTGGCGCCCCACCTCCTCCATGGAATCGAAACCGCCTTCACTATAGGACTTTCGCGTCGCTTTCGCAAGATTCCGCGACGTCGCGTCGCAGGTTTGTCGCAGGTGTTCTCCGCTCAGTTCCCCAGAATGTTCTTGAGGATGGTTTCCTTGATGGTATCCTCCAGCGAGGGCGATGGCTTGGGTTCCTGCGGCATTGGGGTGGACTGCGGCGACGTTGTTTCCGGAACGGGTGTCGCCCGAGGCTGTTCCTTGCCGGGAGCCACCTTGAGGTTCGACACGCCGGGCGACGCAAGAGGTCCTTGCACGGTGCAGCTCACGTCTCGGAAATCCTGGCTCCCGCCGCTCTGGGAAAATCCCGTGAGCGCACCCTGGAGGATGTCCCGGATGTTCTGCCCTCCGCCGAGGAGCCCCCCCTGAATGCCTCCGAGAAGGGCGTTGATGACCTGGATGTTCACGTTCCCCTTCACGTCCAGGTTGAGCTTTTCCGCCGTCACCGTTCCCGTGGCGCTGAGAGCGCGGTAGAGCGGGTCGTTCGGATACGGTTCGGCCTTCGTTCCCGGAAGGAGCATGAGCGTTTCCTGCTGTATCTTGAAGGGGACGGTGAGGGTCTTGTAGCGGACACCTTGCGCGCCGTGCACGGCGGCGAGGAGATCCACCCAGGAATAGCCCGTGACGGCCCCTTCCGCGGCGTCGAGGGTCCCCGTTCCGGAAAAACTGCCCGAATTGGTGTTCCCCGTTCCCTTGAAGGTAAGGTTCGCCCTTCCCCCCACGCTTCCCCTGGAGCCCGCGGCGCTGCGGATGACCTGGTCCATATTCGCGCCGGAGATGCTCAGGGTGGTCTCCCATCCTCCCGAGGCGAGGTTCGCCCGAAGGGAGAGGGTCGCCGTTCCCTCGTGGAAGCGCGCCTTTCCGGAGGAGATGGCGAGGACATCCTTGTCCACGGTGAAGGGAAGGGAGATCTCCGTCGCGGTGAGCCCAAAGGCTCCCGCCTGGGGAGAGGTGGCGCTGCCGGAGCCGCTCAGGATCCCTCCCTTTCGGGCGAGGGTCAGGGTGAGGGTGGCCCGACCGTTCACGCCCTTGCCCCGAAGGGCTTGCACGTCCTTCAGAAGAGTGGCGAGATCGAGCTCTTTTCCTTCGGCGCGCAGGTCGAAGGCCGCGTCGTTGCCCTCGGCGCGGAGGACTCCCTCGGCGGTGAAGGGAGCGCCGTTCACCGTCGCCCGGGCGGAGGAGATCGTCACGTTCCAGGGGGAGGGTGCGCCGCTCTTTGCGGTGAAGGTGGCGGAGACTGCGGCGTTCGCCAGGGAGAAGGCCGCCACCGACAACGCCGGCGAGGCGAGTTCCGCCGACCCGGCGAGATGTTCCGGAGGTCCCGAGACGGCGAAGGTCCCCCCCGCCTTGCCCGCGAGTGATACCGGAAGGTCAAGGGCGGACGCGAGGGAGCCGAGACCCACATCCTTGGCGCTGCCCTTCAGGTCCAGCGAGCCCGCGTTCTTGCCGTCGGAAAGGCCGACCCTTCCTGTGAGCGTGAGGGTGCCTCCGGCGAGGCCGGCGGTGGCGTTGTCGAGCAGGATCGCCGTTCCCTCGGTGCGGGCGCCCAGGGAGAGTTCGGTCAGGGCCAGTTTCTTCCACGCCAGGGACGCGGCCTGGATCTTCAGCGGCCCCTGGAGGGAGGGCGTTCCGCCCGTGAGAGCGAAGGCGCCTCCGATTTTGAGCTGTCTCGCCGAGAGGTTGCCCATTGCCTGGAGAGTCGGCGTGTGTGCCTCCAGCGTGCCCGTGAGGGCCTCGAGGTTTCCCTTGACGCTCCATGCCGCGCTCGCCGTTCCGGAGAGGGCGTATTCACCGAGGGCGGGAAACATGCCCGCAAGGCCGCGGAGATCCACGCCGTCCACCCGTCCGGAGAGTTCCGCCACGGGAGCCTTGGGAAGGTTGCGCACCGTTCCGGCGGCGGAGAAGGTGCCGCCCCGCCAGACGAAGGTCGCGCTCTTCAGGGAGAGCGTGTCCTTGGCGAAGGAAAACGTCGCGGAGGGTTTGGTGACGGGTTCTCCCCGGACCTGGATCTTTTCCGACGAGAGAGTCCCCGACAGGGTTGGCGCCGCGGAAGTGCCGCCGATCTGCAGTGCCGCGGTGACGTTGCCCGCCAGGGCGAGGTCGCCCGTTCCGGGCGCCAGGGCGGCGATCCGAGCCAGGTTCAGCGCGTTTCCCTTGAAGTCCAATTTCAGCACGGGGGTCTTTTCAAGCGCGATCGTTCCTCCGAGGGAGAGCGGGGAGCCCAGCCCGTTGGAGCGGAGGGTCACGTGGAGCGTCTTTCCTCCCCGAACCTTGATCTCTCCCACGGTGTCGGCGAACTCCTGCCCCGAGAGAACGAGCCGCTTCGCCCGGAGGGTTACCCGTCCGTCGGGGGAGCCTCCTTTTCCGGAGAGCGCGAGCGTGACCTCGTCAAGGGTTCCCTGCGCCGCCTCCAGTTCGGGAAAAAGGCGTGCCAGTGAGGCCAACGCGATGCCGGATCCTTTGAGGGTGACCGTCATTTCCGGAGGCAGCTCCCGAAAGACGAAGGCGGCCTCTCCCGACAGGGGAATGCCGAAGGCGTTTCCCTTCAGGTCGTTGACGTGCAGCGTGTTCTCCAGAGAGGCGAAGGAAGCGGCCACACCGTCCAGAGGAATGCCCGCGACGTTGCCTTTGTCGAGGGAGAGCTGTCCCAGCAGAACGGGTTTCTGCCACGTCCCCTCCGCCCGGAGGTGCAGGGAGAACGTGCCGGACAGCGGCCCCGGAAGGTCCGGCCAAAGGGCCGCCAGTTCCGCCCCGTCCATGTCCTTGAACGTTCCTTCCAGCGCGAGGTGGGGCGCCACCGCTCCCGCGACGGCGACGGTGCCCTTGCCCACTCGAAGGTCGAGACGGGAAACGGCGAGTTGTTCCGCGGGAAGACGGAACGTCGCCGTGCCCGTCACCGGGAGCGCGCCGTAGGCGACGTCCAGCTCGGCTTCCAGAGTGTCCTCCCTGAAGCGGAGGGAGAGCTCCCGAACCAGTACCGTGCCGAAGGGAGTTCGCACCGAGCTGTCCCGGAACGAAACCGTTCCCAGCGGAAGCGTCCCCTGGGGTTTCTCGCCTCCAAGGTCCTTCAGAAGCGCGTTTGTCGCGTCGGTGTCGATGTCCGCGCCGGAGACGGTCAGGGAGGAGACGAAGGGATTACCGGAGAGGATGGAGAAGAGTCCCACCCGGAGAGCGACTTCCTTTGCGGCGAAGACCTGTCCTCCGTTCTTGACGAGGCGCACGCCGCCGACGGAATACCCGCGCAGCGGGTTTCCCGAGATGTGTTCCAGTTCGAGCGCGGCTCCCGTGGCGTTCGTCACGGTTTCTTTCGCGAGACGTCCCACCAGGTCCGTCGCCGCATCCGTGGTGAGGAGCAGCGCCGTTCCGCCTCCGGCGAAGACGAGGAGAAGCAAAAAAACCGTGCGCCATGTCTTTCCGGCCATAACAGCACCTCTCTTTCTGAAGAATGTGCGTTGCCGAGCTGTTTCGTCACTTGATACCGTTCCGGATTATACCATGATGCCATACCTCCATCCCTGTCCGTCAGTTGTGTGCGTCAAGTTGTGCAAAAGGGTTTTCATGGTGTTTGGCGGCCGTCTGCGGCGATTGGCCACACTTTCAGGAGCGCCTTTTTGTGTTCGAGCGACAGGTCCATGTCGAGGCAGTGGCTGGACTCCAGCCACGCCTCGCGTGGGTTTCGACGTGCGGTGGTTCGCGCGGCGTTTCATTCGGGAGGCCGCTTGCAAAGCCCTCTGTGCGTTCCGGATCCGAGTGTTCCTTGCAAAAGGCCGTCGCGTTGCGTGAGGGTGTTTTCCGGGGAGTTCTTGAAGGCGAGGATGCTTGGACAGGGAGGGGTCCCCTCTCCTCCGGAGAGGATCCTCGTCGGAAGAAAATGTGTTGCGGAATGCGGCGTGCCCCGACGGGGAGGCCTGGTTTTTCAGGCACTCCCCGCCGTTTTCCGTTTATTCCTTGTTCGGTTTCTCCAGCGCCCGGGAGAAATCGGCGAGGATGTCCACCTCGTCCTCGATCCCGACGGAGACGCGCACAAGGCCGTCCCCGACACCCCATGCGTCGCGTTCTTCCTCGGGAACGCCCCGGTGGGACGTCTTTCCGGGATGGGAGACGATGGTGGCCGTCGAGGCGAGGCTCGGCACGAGCTTGGCCAGGGAGAGCTTTCGGATGAACTGCGTCGCCTCCTTGCCGCCGCCGGGGAGTTCGAAGCTGAGCATTCCCCCGAACCCGGCGTCGCCGAAGAGGCGGGTCGCCAGGGGATGCCAGGGGGACGAGGGGAGCCCTGGGTAGTGAACCCGGGAAACCCGGGGTGACGCCTCCAGAAGGCGGGCAAGGGCGAGGGCGTTGGCGGAGTGGGCTTTCATGCGCAGGGAGAGGGTGCGCGCCCCCCGGACGGCGAGCCAGGCGTCGAAGGGGCTCAGGGAGGCGCCCCAGATGCTCCGGAGTGCCTTTGCTCTGTCGATGAAGGCTTTGGTTCCCGCGAGAACGCCTCCGATGACGTCGCTGTGCCCGTTCAGGTATTTCGTGGCGCTCGACGCGACCCATGCGGCGCCCTGTTCCAGAGGGCGGCAGAGCATGGGCGAGGCGAAGGTGTTGTCCACGCCGAGCAGTGCTCCGTTCCGGGCGGCGATTTCGGCGAGGCGGGGAAGATCCGTCACCTCCATGAGCGGATTGGAGATGGTCTCCACGTAGACCAGGCGTGTCTCGGGGCGGACCGCCTCTTCCACCGCTCCTGGGTCCGTCGCGTCCACGAGGGTCACCGCCACACCCATGCGGGGCAGATGGGAGGTGAGAAAGGAGTAGACGCCGCCGTAGAGGACCCGCCCTGCCACCACATGGTCCCCCGGAGCGACGCCGGCGCTGATGGCGGTGACGATGGCGGCCATTCCCGAGGAGAACGCAGCCCCCGCCTCGCCTCCCTCCAGGCGTGCGTAGAGTTCCTCCAGTGCGTCGCAGGAAGGGTTTCCGAGGCGTGAATAGATGTGCCCCGGGGTTCTTCCTTCGTAGACGTCGTCCAGCTCTTCCAGGGAGTCGAAGCGGAAGACCGAGCTGGCATAGATGGGGGCCACCTCGGGCGGGGTGGTCCCCTTTGCTCCCGAGCGCCCGCCGTGGACAGTGAGCGTCGCGATGCGGAGGGGCAGTGTGTCGTGGTCGTTCATGATCATCCTCCTCCTTGAAAAGAACAGCGATGAGTGACATTCGGGCACGCCCGCGGTTCGGCGGGGTGCCTCGTCTCGGCCGGAACAGGCGTTCGGGATCCCTCGGTCGAGGACACGTGAGAACATTATCGTATGCTCTGAAGGGGTGCGTCAAACCGAAAAGAGACGAAGACACGACGTCTTCGGTATGATAGGGCGATTGCGGAGGACATAGTATGAAGAAGAAAAGAGTCCTTCGCCTTTCTCGGGAGAGTGCGGGGGAAGGGCGAGGAAAGGAGCGAACGGAATGGTGGCCTGCAAAGGATATTTCGACGGCGCATCCCGGGGAAATCCCGGTCCCGCCGGAGCCGGGGCGTGGATCGAGGGGCCGGACGGGACTTGCCTTTGGGAGGCGGCACGTCCTCTGGGTATGCGGACCAACAACGAGGCGGAGTACGAAGCGCTTCTTCTCCTACTTGAAGAGGCGGTGCGGAGAGACCTGAAGGAGCTGCTCGTGCTCGGAGACAGCCGGCTGGTGATCTGTCAGATGCAGGGGATATGGAAGATCAGGGAGGAGCGCCTGCGGGAACTCGCCGATCGGGCACGGCGTCTTGTCAAGGGACGCCTCGTGCGTTACGAATGGGTTCCCCGGGAACGGAACGCCCGGGCGGATCGCCTGTCCAACAGAGCGCTCGACGAGAGCGGTGGAGGGACTGGAAAGAGTTCCTCCACCGCTCCGGAAAAGTCAGGCCTTGCCCTTCCGGAATGGCTTGAACCGCTGGGAGTCCCCGGTGAAAAGCCTGCCGCGGACGGCGGGGAGCCGGTGATTCTGGAGCCGGTGGAGCCTCACATCTACCTTGCCCGGGGGAGCGAAACCTACGCGGTGGACACACTGCACAAGGCTTGTACCTGCCGGGGGTTTCTCTTTCGCAGGGCATGTCGCCATCTTCGGGCGGCTCTCGAAAGAGAGGCGACGGAGACGCGTGCCGCGGCGGCCCCACCGGAGAACTCCGGTTCCGGGAACGTGGAAGAACCTTCGCGGTGATCTCCGCCGGTACGGTCGTCCCTTTCGTTCCGCAGGGACCTGTGTGCGAAGCGATGTGGTGCCCAGACGGTCCGACGGAAGGTCGAGTGCTCTCCGCGAGGTTTCTTCGTCTCCTGCGTGAGGGTTTTTCCAAAACTCTCACGCGACGCTTTTGCGGCACAGCATGGTTTAATGCTATACTTGATTTTGAAAAGCAATGTCATTGCGAAGAACTGCCTGATTGAATGGGTGAGGAAAGGGAGGTGTCCCGATGATGTCTCCGCCCAGAGTGCTCATCGTGGAAGATGAGCTGATCATCGCCGAGGACATGAAGCGGCGGCTCGAGAAGCTCGGATATGATGTGGACGATGTGGTCCTGTCCGAAAAGGAGCTTTTTGAACGGATCCGGAAGGGACGTCCCGACGTGATTCTCATGGACATTCATCTCGGCGGCGAAACCGACGGTGTGGATCTCGCGGCGAAACTCCGGGAGGCGGAAGACATTCCCGTCATCTTCGTCACGGCCTATGCCGACGAGGCGACCGTGGAGCGTGCCAAGGAAAGTGCTCCTTTCGGGTATGTCATCAAGCCCGTGAAGGACGGAGATCTCCGCTCCTCCGTCGAAATCGCGCTCTACAAACACGCCATGGAGAAAAAACTCCGGGACAGCGAGAACCGCTTCCATGAACTCTTTGTTCATATGTTCTCGGGTATGCTGGTGCTGGAGCCCGGCGCGACCGGCTTTACCGTGAAGGACCTCAACCCATCCGCGCTCGCTCTGGAAGGAATGAGCGCGGATGCCCGGGGAAAACGTGTCGAGGAATGTCTGGCGGATGCCGCGTCTCCCGAGCTTCTTGCATTGCTCGATCGGGTCTGGCGGAACGGGGTGAGCGAGACCGTCACGCTCTCGCGGTACCGGGACGGGGAGATCGTCTCCTGGAGAGAGTACCACGCGTACCATGCCGCCTTGGGTGAAATGGGACTCGTCATCCGGGACGTGACGGAGCGGAAACGCACGGAGGAGATGCTCCGGCGGCGCACCCACGACCTGGAACAACGGGTCCGCGTGGAAGACTGCCTTGCGGAGGTGCTTTCCGTGCTGGCCGAGGACATCCTTCCTTTTCCGCGAAAGCTGGAAAAGATCGTGCGACTTCTTCCCCGGGGGGTCCATTTCTCCGAAGAGGCGGGAGTCCGCATCGTCCTCGGCAGCGAGCAGTACCGGACGGAGAATTTCTTCGCCACGCTCTGGGGAGTCTCACGCCCTCTCCTCATTCGAGGGCGACAGGTGGGGAGCCTGGAGATCCACGCCCTGGCGGGAAAAGCACCTCTCTACGAGGGACCCCTCCTGCGGGAAGAGGTGGTGCTCCTCGATCGTGCCGCGGAATACCTGGCGTGGGCAGTGCGCGCCGAGGAGAACAAAAAGCGGTTTTCCCGGGAAATGGGGTACCTGCAGGCGGCACTCAATGCGTCGGAGGTTCCCCAGCTCGTGGTGGATCGCAACGGTGCGGCGGTGTATCTCAACAACGCTTTTGAGGCCGCCACGGGGCTTTCCCTGGAGGAACTCCGCTTTCGGGACATCTGGGACGCCGTTCGTGTCCGGAGTGCTCTGGAACCGTCCTGCAGCACCGAAGGGGTTCGAAAATCCTTTCGGGACGTTTGCGAGACGGGTGCCACCGAGGAATTGCCCGATGCGTTTTCTCTCTTCCCCTGTCGGGGCGACGGCAGATGTCGGGTTCTTCGGATGGCGCCTCTGTGGGGCATGGAGCAGGAAATGTTGGGAGTGCTTTTTTCTCTTGTGTTTCCCGGGGCGAATGAAGTCCGTTTTTCCGGGGGGCGATCCTCATGAACGGCGACTGCAGAGAACAGGAACGATCGAGGGTTTTTCTGGAGAACTCCATCGAGAAGCTTCTCGCGGAGGTCGATGCCTACGCGCTCGGCGAAGATGGCCTGACCGGCGTCGAGGCGATGGACGCCTTCTTCGAGATCCAGATCACCCGGGACAAACTCAAGGCCTTCGTGGATCTCTACCCCGCCTCTGGGGGCGGTGCTCCTCTACGGTACGAGAGCGTGCGGGAGCGCTTCCGGGAAATGGGCGTGGAAGCGCTCCTTGAAGAAAGCCTTGCCGAGGCGGTGCAGCGGTGCAACGACGAAGGTAAGGTTCAGCACCGCGTTCCCGCGGCTCAGGGAATCTCTCCCGAACAGTCCCGGGAGGCGACGCTGCAGATCCTCTTTCCTCAGGAAAGAGAGCGGGAGCCTCTGGGGGGCAACGACGAGGGTGCGATCGATTATCGGGATAAGGGCGAAATCTTCGCCGTGCAGCCCGGCGATGTGCTCGCCATTCTTGATCCCGCCGTCGACGGAATCCCGGGACGGGACATTTTCGGGAACGTCATCGACGTTCCCCCGGCGAAGCAAATGCTCTTCCGAGCCGGAGAGGGGGTTGTTTCCGAGGATGGGCGCCACTTCGTCGCCGCCCGGAAAGGGCAGCCCCTCTTCTCGGGGAGCGAAGTATCGGTCAAGCCCGTGGTGGTCATTCCCGGGGACGTGGACTACGGAAGCGGCAATGTCGTTTTCGAGGGCAGCGTCATCGTCCGCGGCAACGTGCTGGAGGATTTTCGCGTGGAGGCGGGAGTGGACGTGGAGATCTTCGGCAACGTGGAGTCCGCATTCGTTCGAGCCGGGCGGGACCTTCACGTGCACGGAGGTATTCTCGGCGAGAAGGCCGACGCGGACGCCAAGGGGCGCCTGACCGCTCGCTTCGTGGAAGGAGGACATGCCGGCGCCGACGGGGATGTGACGGTCGTTTCCCATCTGCTCCACGCCGAGGTGTTTTCCTGCGGCACCGTGGAAGTTCAGGGAAGGAAAGGAATTCTCGGAGGCATCGTGGTCGCCCGGGACCGTATTGATGCCGTTTCGGCCGGATCCACCATGGGTACCCGAACCCACCTCGTCTCGGGGGTCGATTTTCGCGTCCGGGAGCAGTTGGGAGTTCTCGACGGGCGTATCAAGAAACTTCAGGACCTCGTCGCGAAAATTTCCGAGGTGGTGAAGCGCTCCGCGGCCAAATTCCTCCAGGGCGGACAAATTCGGCTTCCTCAGGAGATGCAGGTCAAAATGGACCTTCTTATGCAACACTACAACACCGCAGTAAAAGACATGAACCTTCTGCAGGACGAACGGACGCTTCTGCGGAATCGCATGGAACGAACCGTGAAATCCGCGGGATTCATCAAAGTGAAGAACCGGGTTTTCCCGGGCGTGTTGGTGGAGATCAGGGGTGTCAAAAAGGAGATCAAGGACGAACTCCGTTTCATCTCGTTCTATCTGGACCCTGACACGGGGGAACTCGTCACCGGGATTTACGGATAGTGTTTCCGACGGGAGGTCCGGTGTTGCGGAGCAGGGACGGAATGGTGGTGTTCCCGACCGGAATGGAGGTCTCGGACCGGGGTGCCTGGAATGAGGGAGAGCCCGGATACCGGGAAGAACGTCCCCGGAAAATCTGAACAAGAGGGGAGCGCGGAGGCGTTCCAGGTGATGGCTTGCGGAATGTCCGGAATGTCGCGAACGGGAGAGGGCCGAAGGATACGAAGACGAGAGGACGTGATCCTCGAACTCCAGTTCGAGGCGGAGGCCACCGCCCGGAGGGCGGAATCTCTCGCGGCGCTCTCGGAGGAGACCGTGGCTTCCGACGCCATGCAGAACATCGCAGCCTCCGCGGAGGAGCAGGCCGCCTCCGCCCAGGAAATGGCCACGGGTATCGACATAGCCGCCAAGGGAACCGCCACGATCATTTCCGCCGTGGAGGGAATTCGTGGTGCCGCGGAGGATACCTCCACGGCATCCGAGGGCGTGGCAAAGGAATCTCAGGACATGGCCGCCTCGGCGGAGCGTCTCCGAAAGCTTCTCGGGCGTTTTAGGGTAATTGCCGGAGGCGGGGCCGGCGTGACGCTTGCCCCGGCGGAGAAGTAGGCATCGAATTTCCGAGGGGAGGCCGCACGTTGCGGGGTGCTGTGGCCGTGCGATGCGGTTCCCCGAGGACGTTGATGAAGGAGGCTCGGGAGACATGAAAAAATCGGGAGGATACGTCGAGTTCGGAGTCGCTGGGGAACACTTCGCCGTTCCCCTTGAATCTGTCCGGGAGATTGTGCGTGCCTGCGCCATTACGCCCATTCCTTCCGCATCCGCTCACGTAAAGGGTATGATCGCCCTTCGGGACGAAGTGCTCCCCGTGGTGGATCTGGCGTCGCGCCTCGGCATGGTCCGAAATGCCGAGGTAGAGGGGCAGATCGTGATTCTCGATCTTCAGGGAATCGTCGTGGGGCTCCTTGTGGACGAGGCGTCCCAGGTAAGCTCTCTCGGCGATGCCGAGTTCGACGCCGGAGCGGCGCCGCAGGATCTCGGACGCAAGGGACTTGTGGCGGGAGTTCTTCGCACGGGAGAACGGCTGCTCATGCTCCTCGATCCCGAAGCGGTGCTTTCCATCGATTCCGAGACGCTCCGGCGGCTTCGCGACACCGCTTCCCGAGAAAAGCGCACGGAGAAGGAAACGGAGCGGGACGAGAATCTTTTTTCCGTGGTGACCTTCACCCTCGGAAACGATGTGTACGGGTTTCCCCTCGAGGATGTCCGGGAGATCATCCGTCCGTCCCGTCCCGCCCTCGTTCCCGAGGCGCCTCCCCATGTGAGGGGTGTCATCAATGTGCGAGGAAGCATCCTGCCCGTGGTCGATCTGGGGATGCGCCTCGGCGTTTCCAGTGGCGGCGACGCCTCCGAGGGAGCGAAGATCGTCGTCCTCGATTACGGAAGGGCACGGATTGGATTTCTTGTGGACGGCATCCGTGAGGTGCTTGAGGTTCCCAGAGATATGTTTCAGGAGGCGCCCGCGGTGACCCGCACCGCCGAGGGGCGGAGTGTCGTCTCGGGGATTCTCGACGTGCGGGGGCAGATCATCGCCCTGCTGGACAAACAGGTTCTCGTGAATTCCCGGGAGCTGGACCTCGCGGACGTCAAGGACGCCGCTGCCGGAGCGGGCGGCGGAGGAAAGGAACGGATGCGTACCTTCGTGGTTTTTCTGGAGAACGGACAGGAGTTCGGACTTCCCATCGAGACCATTCGGGAGATAACCCGTCGGAGCGTGGTGGCCCCTTTGCCGGGCGTTCCCGCTTTCGTCGAGGGTGTGATGAGCATTCGCGGCGAATCCGTCACCGTGGTGAGCCTGCGGAAACGTTTCGGAGGAGATGTCCGCGAGCGGGGGGAGGAGTCGCGAATTCTCGTGGTCAACGTGTCCGGGGTCTCCCTCGGATTTCTTGTGGACTCGGTGGCGGGGGTCGAGCAGGTTCCGGAGGACCGGCTTGCTCCCCCACCCCTGGAGGGCGTCGATTTCGGCGAGGCGAGGCATTTCGTCTCCGCCGTGGGGCATCTCGAAGGCGGACGTCTCCTGCTGGTTCTCGATGCGGAGGCTGTCTTCGGAGAGACCGCGAGGAATGTGGAGACGCGTGTTCCTGCGGGACCGAAGGTGTGACACCGGGAGTTCGCGAGGTTTTTCGAAGCTTGACAGAATCGAAAAAAAACTGTAAGGTATGCCAGTTCGGCTTGGTCCGGGCGTACTTCACAGTTTTGGGAGGCAATACATTGAGCACGCAGGGTACCGTCAAGTGGTTCAACGAGGCAAAGGGTTTCGGCTTTCTCACCGACGCGAACGGCAAGGATGTGTTCGTGCACTACAGCGCAATTCAGGGGCAGGGTTTCAAGACTCTTGCCGAGGGACAGCAGGTCAGTTTTGATGTAACCCAGGGTGACAAGGGACCTCAGGCTTCCAACGTCACTAAACTGTAGGCGCGGTAGTTTGTTCGTAAGAGTTCGTTCGGTGGCATAAAAGCACATCGACTATCCGCGAGGAGGAGGGCGTCTGCCCGCCTCCTCGTTTTTATTTCCAGATTCGCGCAATTCGCGTGCGACCTGCCCCCGCCCTTTCCTCTCCGTATCACCGAATGCCGCTCCACTGTCTTGAAGCGAACTTTTCGAGGATCATCCGTACGAACTCGGAGTGTGCCCACTCCTTTCCCGCAGGAAAGAAACGAATGGTGAGCAGCACGATGCCCAGTGCGAGAAAGACGGCCAGAGCGACCCAGAGGAGCTGGATTTCCACGTTCGGTTTTTTCTGCGGCGGTTTGTAGAGTGTTGTCATGAAGCATCCCTCCTCCATGCCCCTTCCCCGACCCACGTCTTTGTCCCCTTCGGGGGTGGACCCGAAAACGGCATTTCCCCAACGTCATGATAGCGCGTTATCCCTCTCGTTCGCAACTTTTTCGCGTGTCTTCCGTATTCATTCCTGGAATTGCCACTGGGCCTCCATCGCGGTGTGGCGGGAGAACGGCGGAAAAAAATCGGATCGCCTCTCGCGAGGTGTCTGCTGTCGTCGAAAGGATCAGATTTGCATGGACAATTGACATGCGGTTTTATTGTATGCTATATAGTACTCAAGAAATGCATTTCGCACGAGGAGGGATTTGCCGTGAAAAAAGCCGTGCAACTCGGATGCGGTCTCGTGGGGAACGTGATCGCCGCGGATATGATGGAGGATTTCGACGTCACCGTGGTGGATCTGAACACTGCGGCCCTGGAGGCGCTGAAGAAGAAATTTCCCGCCGTGAAGACCGTGACGGCTTCCGCCACGGACGCCGGAGCGCTCGCGCCGATCCTCGAAGGTGCCGACGTCGTCACTGCGGGTGTTCCCGGGCGTTTCGGACACGCCATGATGCGCGCCGTCATCGAGCTCGGATACAGCCTGAGCGACATTTCCTTCATGCCCGAGGATTTCGAGGAGCTTTCCGAGGACGCGAGGAGCAAGGGTGTTACCGTGGTGCCCGACATGGGTGTTGCGCCGGGCATGTCGAATTTTCTCATGGGGCGCGGTGCGGCACTTCTGGACGAAGTGGAGCGGGCCTACATCTACGTGGGAGGCATTCCCAAGAATCCGCAGCCTCCGTTCAACTATCAGGTCACCTGGTCCGCCAGGGATGTTATCGAAGAATTCACCAGACCTGCCCGTTACGTTGAAAATTACGAACTCGTTACGGTGGAGGCCACGTCGGGGCTCTTCCTCAAGGATTTTCCGGGGTTGGGAACTCTCGAAGTCTTCTACACGGACGGACTGCGAAGCCTCGCGAAGAACATCAAGGCCAGGGACATGGGCGAGATGACCATGCGATGGCCCGGCCACGTGGAACAGATGCGACTCCTCCGCTCCATGGGAATGTTCGACGAGACGCCCCGGATGCTCGGAGGCAAGGAGGTCGTTCCTCTGGACGTGACGGCGGATCTTCTGTTCCCCCTGTGGAAGATGGATCCGGAGAAGGGAGACCGGGATCTCACGGTGATGCGGGTGGAAGTGGAAGGATTCAAAGGGAGGGACCGCGTGACCCACACATGGGATCTCCTCGACGAGTTCGACACGAAGAGCTGGAACACCTCCATGAGCCGCTGCACGGGGTGCAGTTGCGCCATTTTCGCCCGGGCGATCGCGGCGGGTCTCATCAAGGAGAAGGGGGTTCTTCCCGCGGAGAAGCTCGCTGGGGATGACGCGCTCTATTCCTTTGTCATGACCGAACAGCGTAGGCGCGGTATCGTCTACACCGAATCCGTGAAGATCGTGAAGGACGTGCGCTAAAACCACCGGACACGGAAACCTGGTTCTTTCTTCGCGCCGGGCGTCTTCCGCGGAAGACGCCCGGCGCGAGCATTTTCTTCCGTTGTCGGGACCATTTGAAAAGAAGAGGCGCACGGCATGTGCGTTCCTTCGGTCGGGTTTGAAGATTCCCCGAAACGGAGTGCTGCCTCTCGTCATGCGCTGCTTGCGGGACAAACTCCGCCGTTCGGCGGGGTTTCGATGTGGATGTTCGGACGAGGAAGAGTTTTTTCGAATTCGGTAGACTTCACTCCGTAGAAAGCAGCGAACTTTTCACGGAGGTGTTGCACAATGAGGAAAATGAGCGTGGTCGTAGCGGTTGTAGCGGTGCTTGCGGTGGGTGGAGCGGCCTTTGCCTGGGGTGGCATGGGTATGCGGAGCGGATGGATGGGTTGTATGGACGGATGCCCCATGCTCGGTATGAGCGGCGGATTCGGCCCCATGATGATGGGCGCGGGTGATGCGGAGGGCGTCTGTGGGCAGAAGGCACTCCGGGGCAGGGCGCCTCGGATGGCACAACTTCCCGAGGATGTCCGTGCCAAGATGACGGAGGTGCAGAAGCTGTACATGCAGATGCGGCTCGTTCTTCTGGAGGAGAAGCCGGATTTTGACAAGGCTCGAGAGTTGCACGAGAAGATGCTCACGCTCCACGGCGAGCTTGCCCGGTGGCGCTTCGACCAGATGGTGAAGTTTCGCACGGTCTCGGGAGATGTGAAGAACTGACGGAATGCGGATTTCGCTACGAGCCTTTCTCGTAGCGAGTGAAAGAAGAGCCCGAGAGGGGAAGGAGCGGCGGCGTGATCATCATCTCACGCCGCCGCTCCTTCCCCTCTCGATGCTTTTCCCAGAAAAATAAGGGAAACGCCGCTCGTCGTGTGCTTTCCGTGAAATATTGCCGTCTGCCGTGTCGAAACACTTACGAGAGGAGGGGCTGTGGTATGCTTAAGGAAGCCCTGAATAAAGACCTTTCGCTTTCCTTTGACTCGGATCGCATCAGGCTCTGCGAGGTGCCCCGCGGGGCTGACGCAGCCTTATTCAGAGATTCCTTAAGGAAGCCCTGAATAAAGACCTTTCGCTTTCCCTTGACTCGGGTCGCATCAGGCTCTGCGAGGTGCCCCGCGGGGCTGACGCAGCCTTATTCAGAGATTTCTTATTCCTGAAAGCGTGCGTTGTCGTTGAGGAGGTCTTGTGATGTCGATCCGCCTGAAGACGATGATCGTTCTTGGAGTCGCCTTTCTCTTGCTCACCTTGTCTCTGTTGATCGGCACGAAGACGGTCATCTACGAGGGATTTATGGACCTCGAGAACCGCAGCGCGTACCTTGAGGTGAGGCGTCTCGAGCGCCAGATACATCGAGTTGTGCACAGCATGGAGGTCGTTGCCCGCGACTGGGCTCCGTGGGACGACACCTTCGGCTTTCTCGGCGGCGAGTCGCCGAGATATGTGGAGGCGAACCTCAATGCTGAGACCTTCGAGAACCTCGGTGTCGATACCATGCTCTTCTTCGACAGCAAATGGTGCCTCTTCTACGAGAAGACCTACGATTTTCTCTCCGGCGAAGAGATCTCTCTCCAGGAGGGGGCGGTGGAGAAAATCCGCACATCCTTCATGCGTTCTTCCGGGATCGGAAACGGCGCGGCAGGAATTCTTCTCACGGAGGCGGGCGTTTTTGCCCTGGCGATGGAGCCGATTTTGCCCAGTGATTTTTCGGGTTTGCCGAGAGGCGCGCTAATCGTGGGGCGCCGTTTCTCCGCGAAAGAGATGGCGCGCATCTCCGAGACGCTCGAGATCCCCCTCACTTTCGGCACCGTGGGCGATCCGGCCCTTTCCGAGGAGTTTCGCAAGGCAGCGGAGGACATTGACTGGAACGCAGCCTTTCCGGTGCTTCTGGAGAGGCGGTCCGACGACGCGATCTTCGCTTTTCTGGGCGTTTCCGACATGAACGGCGTGCCTGCCCTGATCGTCCGGGCCGAGTTGCGCCCCGGAGTGGCGTTGTTCGGAACCGCGGTGGTGCGTCGTTTCCTCCTTTTTGCCGTTCTCGTCACTTTCCTCTCTCTCTTCGGGATGGTCCTTTTTCTCGAAAAGAATGTTCTTGCGCGGATCATCAGGCTCATCACCGAAGTGGAAAGCATCGGAAAGGGAAACGATCTTTCCCGTCGTGTGTCCCTTTCGGAGGAGGAGAGCGACGAGGTGCATATGCTGTCGGTACGCATCAACGAAATGCTCGAATCCTTTGAAATTCTTCTGGAAAACCTGCCGGATCTCCTTGTGGTGACCGATGTCTCCGGTAGAGTGATATCGGCGAATACGAAGGCCCGCGAGAGATTGGGTTTTGTGTGGCGAACGGAGGGCGACGACGCGAAGGAGTGTTCCGCGGAGCCTCCGGCTTCCTCCGGGGAGTGCGATGTCGTCGAAGAGGGTTCGGATCGTTTCCCCCCCGTGTGGGAAGGCATGCGCGAGGTGACCCTGCGGGCGCGGGACAGAGCGCTTTTTCCCGCGGAAATCCATACGCGTCGCGTCGTCATGGGAGGGCGCGATCTGTTCCTGTCCGTTATCCGAGACCTCTCGGAGAAGAAGAATCTTGAGGATCGTCTGTCCTTTCTTGCTTTCTACGATGCGCTTACGGGACTTCCGAATCGTGTTCTTTTCCTGGATCGTCTTTCCCAGACGCTTCTCCGTTCCCGGAATGAAACGGCCTTTTTCTCCGTCCTCGTGCTGGATGTGGATCGTTTTCGTGCGATCAACGAAACGTTGGGTCATGCCATGGGAGATCGCTTTCTTGTGGAGATGGGGGTGCGTTTCCGGAGTTTTCTCCGCAGAGGGGATACTCTTGCGCGTCTTGGAGGAAACGAGTTCGGCGTCCTGCTGGAAAGAAGAGATTCCGCGGAGGAGAGTCTCCGCGTCGCGGAGACCCTCCTCCGCGGCGCCACGATTCCTCTCGTGCTGAAGGGGCAAACTCTCTTTCCGAGCGTGAGCATCGGCATGGTGCTTGCCATGAAGGAATACTCCACGTCGGAGCGGGTTCTCCAGGACGCGGAACTGGCCCTGTTTCAGGCCAAGCGGATGGGAATGGGGCAGCTCGCCATCTTCGATAAGCAGAAATACGAGAGTGCCCTCGCGGCGCTTCGTGTGGAGAACGATCTTCGCCTCGCTCTGGCACGAGAGGAGTTCTTTCTCCAATACCAACCGATCTTCTCTCTTGCGGACGGTCGCATTATGGGTTTGGAGGCCCTGGTGCGCTGGCAGCATCCCGAATGGGGTCTTGTCCCTCCCGGTGCGTTCATCACCGCCGCCGAGGACGCGGGACTCATTGTCCCTCTCGGCGAGTGGGTTCTCCGGGGTTCCTGCCGGATGCTGCGCACGTGGTACGATCGGGTGCCAGGAAGCGATGTTCTTGTCGTCCATGTGAACATCTCCGTCAGACAGCTTCTGCATCGGGGGTTCCTGGAAAATATGGAGGCGATTCTCGAGGAGACGAACATTTTTCCGCAGAATCTCTGCCTGGAGATCACGGAGAGCATGGTCCTCTTGGATGTGGAGCGGAGCGTGGGTGTTCTGCGACGGCTCGCGGACATGGGGATGTCCATTGCCGTGGACGACTTTGGAACGGGCTACTCCTCACTCAAGTATCTCCATCTTCTTCCGTTGCATTGCATCAAAATAGACAGGACCTTCGTGGAAGGGCTCGACAAGGGAAGTCCCGAGTCCGGGATTGTGCACACTGTTCTCGCCCTCGCGAAAAGCCTCGGTCTCGATGTGGTCGCGGAAGGAATCGAGACGGCGCGGCAAAAGGAAATCCTTCAGGCCCTCGGATGCCCGAAGGGCCAGGGATATTTCTTCTCCAAACCGCTGGGAGCGGAGGACATTTCCCGGTTGCTCACAAAGGTGTTGTCGTCTCCCGGCGCATCACCCGAAGAGAGTTGAGCACAGCCAGAAGAGCCACCCCGACATCGGCGAAGACCGCTTCCCACAATCCAGCCATGCCCGACACGCCCAAGGCGAGAAACAATCCCTTGGCGCCGATGGCGAGGAAGATGTTCTCCCGGACGATCCTCCGGGTGCGGCGGGCGATGCGCACCGCCTCGGCAACCCGGGAAGGGCGATCCTCCAGAAGAATCACATCCGCCGCCTCCACGGACGCGGCGGCGCCCAGGCCGCCCATGGCCATTCCCACGTCCGCTCCGGCGAGAGCGGGTGCATCGTTGAGACCGTCACCCACAAAGGCTACCACCGCCTTGTCGCCGTCGTGTTCTTTCGCGGATGCCAGGGCGGTCACCTTTTCCTGGGGAAGCAGGCAGGAGCGGTATTCCGCGAGACCGAGTTCCTCCGCGGCACGCCGGGTCGCCTCCTCCCCGTCGCCGGAGAGGAGCAGTGTGCGGATGCCCATGTTCTTCAGGTGCGACACCGCCTCCGGGGCGTCCTCCCTCGTCACGTCCGAGAGAATCAGATAGCCGAGGTAACGTCCGTTCCGAACCACGTGCACTGCCGTTCCGCTCTCGGACACTGGAGTGGGGGCGAATCCCGCCTCTTCCAGAAGAGCGGCGTTTCCCGCGAGGAACACCTCCGTTCCACGGAGAGCGCGCACGCCCCGCCCTGGAATCTCCTCGAAATGGTCGAAGAGAGGAACGTTTTCTCCAAGAGGATAGGCCGCGAGAATGGAGCGGGCGATGGGATGGTTGGACCCCTCTTCGGCCAGAGCAGCTCCCTGTGCCAGTTCCGCCTCGGTCGTTCCCGGAGACGGGACGAGGCGGGTCGGTGTGAAGACACCCTTCGTGAGCGTGCCTGTCTTGTCAAAGGCCACGGTGGTCACCGCCGCGAGAGTGTCCAGAACTTGGCCACCCTTGACGAGAATTCCGCTTCGGGAGGCGGCGCCGATGCCGCCGAAGTAGCCGAGGGGAATGCTGATGAGCAGGGCGCAGGGACAGGAGATGACCAGGAGGACGAGGCCCCGGTAGCCCCAGAAGGCGAAACTTCCCAGGCCGAGGAGTGGCGGAACGGCGGCGACAACTGCGGCGGCGATGACCACGGCGGGAGTGTACCATCGGGCGAAGCGAGTGAAAAAGCGCTCCGTGGGAGATTTACGTTCCTGGGCGGTCTCCACCATGGCGAGGATGCGGGCGATGGTGGTCTCCCGGAAAGGGGCCGTCACCCGCAGGGTGATGCTCTCCGCAAGATTGACCGTTCCGCCGAAGACGGTGCTTCCCTCGCCGATATTCACGGGAACGGGCTCCCCCGTGAGGGGGGACTGATCCACCCGGGAATTTCCCGAGAGGACGATGCCGTCGAGAGGAATCTTCTCGCCGGGTTTCACCAGAAGCACGTCTCCGGGGAGCACCTCTTCGGGAGCGACCACGCGCACCGCGTTCCCCGAGACGAGCGATGCCGTGTCGGGCTTGGTGGCGAGCAGGGCGGAGATGGAACGGCGTGACCGCGACACGGCCCGCTCCTGAAGGAACTCGCCCACGCGGTAGAACAGCATGACCCCCGCCGCCTCGGGAAGTTCGGAGAGGGCGATGGCCGCTACCGTGGCCAGGGACATGAGGGTGAATTCGCTGAAGAGATGTCCTCTGGCGATGCTGTCCACCGCGGTGTGAAGCACGTTCCAGCCGCAGAGGAGATAGGCCGCGGAAAGCAGTCCCGCGGCGAGGGAGGTCCAGGCCGGAAAGAAGGCGTCGAGGAGAAGTCCTCCCGTGAAAAGGAGAGCCGCTCCGGAGAGGATGAGGAGTTCGCTCCGGGATGTGCCCTCGCTGTCGGAACTCGAACAGGAGCAGGAAGCGCACCCTCCGCTTTCGGCGTGTTCGGAGGCATGGGAAGAACCGTGCCCTTCGTCGTGGCCGTGAGACGTGCGGCCATGGCTGTGGGTGGTGTGGTCGTGGCGGTGCGTGTTCCGTTCCCGAAGGCCGAAGGTCATGCGTTCGAGAGCGCAGAAGGGGCAGTAGGCGTGTCGTGTCATGAAGAGCACCTCTCAGTCGTGTGCCGTCGTTCTTTTCCGGAGCGTCGGCAGGAAAGAGGCGGCAAAGACACCGAAACGGACCTCTTTCGCCGCACTCTTTCGAGATTGTCCTGAAGTTATGATACCCTAACTTTCCTTTTCGCGCCAGAGAGAGCGCCCCGAAAGGGTTTGAAAGCAAAAGATCGTGATGTGCGGCGCCATTTCCGGACAGAACATCCGTTGTGTCGGACGCCGCCCCGGGGGGTGGATTTCCGGAGGACGGTCTTTGCGCGGCGCGTTCTCCCCGAGTACGGAGACGGCAATCGAGTGGGGTGTCCGGAACGTTCCTGAGGTATAATGCGCGAAGAGTTTTTTGCGACGGCGCGTCGCATTTCGCGCCTCTCCGTGATGTGGAAGGACGCGGAGGGCGAAGGGAGGAGATTCGGTGACGGAACGGGAAGGAAGGTTTCGGAAGGGATCCGGAGCGATGCTGCTTCTGCTCACGGTTCTGGCGAATGCCGTGGCGAACGTGAGCATGAAGCTCGGCATGGCCGACAAATCCGCGTCGGTGGAGGGAGGCGTCGTTTCCACCCTGACGGCGATTCTCCTCTCTCCCGCGGTCCTGCTGGGCTTCATGTTCTTCGGAGGAGCCTTCGTGCTCTACAGCGCCGTCCTCTCCCGGATGGACCTTTCCCTTGCCTATCCGGTCATGTTCGGCGGCGTTTCCTTCATCGTTCTCGTCGTAGGGGTCTGTTTTCTGGGAGAACCGGTGACGTTTCTCCGGGTTTTGGGCATGGGAACCATCGCCTTCGGCATCGCCCTGGTCTCCCGGAGCGGCTAGGAGGGGGAAGGAGCGGTGTGACTTCTGAAGAGCCATGTTTCGGTGCGGAGGGTTGCGGATGGGGCCGCGGCGTCGCGTTGTTCCGATGGTTCTTCTTTTTGCTCTTTTTTTTAATTAAGGAAGCCCTGAATAAAGGCCTTTCGCTTTCCCTTGACCTCGAGTCGCATCAGTCTCTGCGAGGCGCCCTGCGGGGCTGACGCAGCCTTATTCAGAGATTCCATATTTTAATGTGTGCGGATAGCCTTGCGCCTTGGCGGCGGGCATCAGCGAATTCCGACGGCCTCCTCAGGGAGTTCCTGCCCAAAGGAAAGGACTTCCGGAGCGTGAGCCGGAAGGAGTTGGATCAGTACGTATCGCTCCTCGACAACAGGCCACGAAAGTGCCTCGGATGGCGCACGCCGGCGGAGGGCTATCGGGTGCTGGCTCCACCTCCGTTGCGTTTGACGTGACAATTCGAGCCCGGAAATCACTCCTCGGATTGACAAAAACCGGTCGGTCTATGTATGGTTAGGCAAAGAGTAGAGTAGGGTAGGTAGCCTTACCTCGGATGGGATGGTCCGGTTAAGTTTTGCCTTTCAACCGAAAGGAACCTCTGAATAAAGACCTTTCGCTTTCCCTTGACTCGGGTCGCATCAGGCTCTGCGAGGCGCCTTGCGGGGCTGACGTAGCCTTATTCAGAGATTCCGAAAGTTTTTCCGTGAGCACTCTTTCCTTGAGAGCGAGGAGGAGGTGTGCCGTGAGAGTTGAAGCCGCATCGTCTCCGTGGATGGTGAACGAAGGTGCGTTTCCAGGGGATCTCCGCGCAGGGCGGAGCCGTGCACCGGAGGAGCCGGAGCTGACCGCTCGGGCTTCCGCAGCGGGAGTTTCCGCGGCATCGGAAACATCGCCTGCCTCCGATGGAGAACCGTCTTCGCGGGAAGCGAAGGCGGCCCTTCCTCTTTCTCTTTCCGGACCCCAAAAAGGGAGCGAGGGTGGTGCGATGCCCGTGCGGGCGGACGGCCTGAAGGCGCTCGCGGAGGAACGCGCCAAGAAGCGCCTCGGTCTCGAGCCCTGCGAAACCTGCGAGAATCGGCGTTACCAGGATGACTCGGACGATCCCTCCGTTTCCTTTCAGGCTCCCACCAAACTGACGCCACAGGCGGCTGCTGCTGCCGTGCCGGCTCACGAAGGAGAACACGTGCACAACGAACAGGCCCGGGCGAACCGGGAAGGGCGAAGGGTGATCTCCCAGTCCGTGCGCATTCACACGTCCGTCTGCCCCGAGTGCGGCCGTGTCTATGTCTCGGGAGGGACCACAACGACCGTCACCGCGTCTGAAACTCCCCGGAAAAATCCCTCCGTCGGGGAAAACGACGTTTCTTCCCTCGATCTCGTCGCGTAGATCAACAAAGGAGCTGACCGTCATTCGGAACCGAAAGGGGCTTCTCGTTGCCATAGCATTTTGCCTCGTCCTTTTCGGAGGAGCGACTCTCTGGTCTTCTTTCCGACCACGCCCCGTGGTTTTGGGCGTGGCGTACTGCATCGCTCCGGGCAAACGGGTCACGGAGGGGATGATGTTCGCTGCGGCGAGGACCTATGTGGAGTGGCACAACCGTTTTCGCGAGCCCAAGATCCGTCTCGAAGTGGCTTCCTATTTCCGGAGCCCCGTGGCGGCGTTGTTGGAGCTGCAACGTCGGGGTGCCGAGGTGGTGCTCGGCTTCACGACTTCCGACACAGGGCTGGATGCCGCCTCCGCGGCGGAACGTCTGAAAATTCCTCTCATCGCCGTTTCGGCTTCAACCTCCATGCTCGCGGGAAAGGACGACTGGTTTTTCCGCGTTCAGCCGAGCACTCGGGCCGACTCCAGCGCCTACAGTAGATTCTTCCGTTTTCGGAACATCGGAACTCTTGCGGTGGTAGCCGCGTCGGACAACGCTCCCTATGTGTTGGCCTTTATTCGTGATATTTACGTGAAAGGTTCACCCCGCATGCTCGGTCCATTTCTGCTCTCCGAAATCCAGCGAGCCGACGACGCTTTGGCCGCGCTCGATCCCGACGGTATTTTGGTGGTGGGGCCGACGTCTTTCTCCATCTGGGCCTCCCAGCGCGCGACGAAGCTCTGGCCCCGGGCGGAACTCTTCCTCTCCCTTTGGTCCATCACGGGGCTCGGCCCCCAGGAGTATCCCCTTCTCGGCAAACCGTTTCTTTTCAGCACCGCCTTCTCGCCGTTGGCGATCTCCGAGACACACCCCTTCATCGCCGCCTGGCGGGAGGAATATGCCGCGGACGTGACCTTTACGGTGGACCGCACGTTTCTTGCCCTGGAACTGTTTCGGCTCGCCGCCGAGGACGTGAGACGGGGGAACGCGACGTCCTTCCGGGAGTCCCTTGCCATGTCACGCCACATCGAGGGGCCTGGAGGCGACGTGATCATGGACCGATACGGAGATGCCCACACGCACCCCTATTTTTTCCGGTGGGACGGTGAGAGGCTTCAGAGGGTCTCGGTGCCATGAACTCCTCCCTTGTGCGGTACCGGAGACAGGTGGCGGGTTTTTCCCTCTTCGTCGTCACCGCATTTTCCCTGCTCGCCCTGTGGATTGCCTTTGCCGCCGCGGTGAAAAGCGGAGAAGAGGAGCTTGCCCGGGATGCACAGCGGCTTCGGAGGGAGCTGTCCATCCTTTTCGAGGCCCAGGTGGGGCTTCTGGTTGGGCTTCGGAACGGGAACAACGGAGAACTCCAGGCCCTGCAAAGGCTTTTGCCTCCCTATGTCGCGTTTCTCGCCCGATGCACCCCCGACGGAGAAATCCTCTCCGTTCTCCGCGGACCAGGCATCGAAGGCGCGAAATTGCCCTGGAAACTCCTCTTTCCTCAATGGAATCTCACGTCCCTTCTCTGGGAGAGCGACCGCTCCATGCTGACCTTCGCGATTTCCCGGGGCGAGGAGCGGCTTCTCGCGGGCTTCCTTCCCGAGCAATTGCTGGCGACACTGGATCCGGGATTCTCGGAGCACTGTTTCGGAGTCCTTGCCGGCGGCGGAGGCGAGACCTTCGTGGCCTGGAACGGCAGAGAACTGTTTCCCGCCGGGGGACTTGTTCCAAAAAGTTTCGGCTCCAGAAACGGCACAGTGCGGGAGTCGGTGGGAACGCTTTCCGTGCAGGCGACGGCCTGGCCCCTTCCGCACGGCCTGCGCCTCGTGACGGGACTCTGGATGGATCGGGTCTACGCGTTGGCGCTGAAACAGGGCGTGCTCGTCGGTGGGGCCTTTCTGCTCGTTGCCCTCGCGTTGCTGCTTCCCGTCACGAGAGCCTTCCGAAAAGTCTCCGTGGAGTTCGAGAGGATGGCGGTCTCCCTCGCGACCCTCCAGGAAAGCGTGCGCCTCGCGCCGGACCCCCTTCGGGCGCTGGATGTGGTGCAGCGGGAATGGCAGTTGCCCGGGGCCGGAATGGTCTTCGACGAAACACGGAAGCTCCTGGAGGCTTTCCGCGGTCTCATCGAGGAAATCGGAAGCCAGGCGGAGGAGCTGGCTGCGCTCTACCAGGAGACCACAGCCATGCAGTCCGAACTGGAGGATGTAAACCGGGACCTGAAGGGAGCACTGGAACAACTGGAGGAGCTGGCCCTCTTCTCTCAGACCGCGGTGGAGGCTCGCTCCACGAAGGAGGCAGCGACACAGCTTCTGTCCTCTTTCACGGCCTTCGGAGGCGCCCGGTGCGGGGGCATGGTCCTTCTTCGGGATGAGAACCCGACGCTCGTCTCCTATGAAGGCGATCCGGAGGCCGAGGAGGAATTGCTGCAATACCTGAAGAGCGCCGATGTCAAGACCCTTGTCCGGCCGAGCGGGGGGGACACTTCCAAGGGTACTCGGGCGAACGGTTTCGACGGAGACGGAAGGCACTGGTATGTTTTCCCCATTTCCTATCTCGGCGCGGATATCGGAGGGCTTTTCCTCGCCGAAGAGGGGCCGAGGGAAGCCGTCCTGGGAAAGGTGCAGAATGTCATCGCTCTCTTCGTCCCCCACGTGGGGGGCATTCTCCGCGCCCACCTTCTGGTGGACGAGGTCCGCCGCTCCTATCATTACCTCGCTTTGCGGCTTCAGGGGCTCACCGCCACCTATCACGACGAGACGGGAGAACATCTCCAGCGCATCCGAGCCCTCTCGCTCTTCCTGGGAGAGCGCATGGGGCTGGACGAGGAGCTTCTGGAGGATCTCGCCATGTACAGCATGCTCCATGACATCGGAAAGATGAAGGTTCCTCACGAAATCCTCTCCAAGCCGGCCCGTCTCGACGAGGAGGAGTTCCGCGAGGTCCGACGTCACACCCTCTATGGAGTGGAACTTCTCGGTGAATCGAGATGGCTTGACATGGCGCGGGACATTTGCCTCTATCATCACGAGAAATGGGACGGCTCGGGATATCCTGAAGGGCTTGCCGGAGAGGAGATTCCCATGGTGGCTCGCATCGTGGGATTCGTGGATGTCTACGACGCACTTCGGTCGCGTCGCTGTTACAAGGAACCCTTCTCTCACGAGACGGCCTGCCGCATCATCACCGAGGGAGACGACCGAGTCCGCCCCACGGATTTCGATCCCCGTATCATGGCGGTGTTCCGCGCGCATCACGCCCAGTTCGACAAGATCTACGAAGCCTACTCCCGCCTTTCCTGACGGCCTCGCAGGCCTTCCTCCTCTCCCAATGCCTTCGGCGGCGAGAGGAGGCCTCCGTTTTTTCGACACCTCCCCTCCGTGAGGGTTTTCTCTGGGTCCTGGGACTCTCTTGCGTTTTTTATGCCTACCGCGATACACTGAAAACGAAGTGGAATCGCATTTCCGGCCCATTGGAGCGGGATGCAAAAAGGTTTTTCGTCAAGGGAGAGCGTTGGCGGAATGTGGTATAATTAAAGCGCTATCAAAGCGCACATTCAGCAGAGGAGAGGTGGCGGGCATGAGACGAATCGCGGTGGCGGTGATGTTGTGTGCGGTTGTTTTGTGTGCGACGGCGGCCCTGGCGGAGGAGTTTGCTCCCGTTCTCGAGCAGACGGACAAGGCCAAGATCAACTGGACCGACGGTTTCGTGGAGGCCACGGGGCAGGCTGTGGCGCCATCGGACAAGTCGGGAACGGGACAGGGGAAGCTTCTTGCCAGAAGAGGTGCCATCGTGGATCTCCAGCGGAACCTTCTGGAGTTCGTCCAGGGCGTGAAGGTCAACGCCGAGACGACGATGCAGGACTTCATGGCCAACGATTACGTGAAGACCGAGGTCCACGGCACGATCAAGAACGTGGAGGTGGTCGATTCCAGTTGGGACGGAGAGATCTACACCGTGGTGGGACGCATTCGCCTGGGGGATCTCCGCAAGGCCGTAACGCCCGCGCTCCCCACGCAGCCCACACCCAAAAAGGAACCCGCACCGGTGAAAGGCAAGAGCACGGGGCTCGTCCTCGACGTACGCCATCTTCCCCTCATTCCGGCGATGACCTTCCGGGTAGTGGACGAAAAGGGAAAGGTGCTCTACAGTCTCGATTTCGTGGACAGGGAACGTTTCCTCGCATCGGGGCTCTGCGAGTACCAGACGAACATGAACTACGCCACGGGGGTTCCCCGGGTCACGGACAAGCCAACGGTGATCAAGGCGAAGAGCCTCGTGGGCCCGAACAACGTGGATATCGTCATCTCCAACAGCGACGCCGCGAAGATCCCCGGCGGGTACGACTATCGCATTCCCTGTCGTGTGGTGGTGGTGAAGCGGTGATGTGTTCGCCGATGGAAGGATCGCCCACCGACATTGCGGCGAGGCGGCCCCCGGGAGGTCTGAGGCTTTTGGTGTCCCTTCCGGTGATGTTACTCCTGCTTTTGGCTCCAGTCACCTTCGCAACGGCGGCGGAGCCCCAGAAGGACATCGTGGTGGACGCGGAGGGATCCGCCCTCATCGTGAACGGCGACAAGGCGCACGCGAAGGAACAGGCCAAACGACAGGCCTACCGGGACGCCATCGAAAAGGGCATCGGCGCCTATGTGGAAGGCATCACGGAGATGAAGGATTTCGAGGTGGTGAAGGACAAGGTCTTCTCCAAGGCCCAGGGGCTCGTGACGGACTTCAAGATCGTCCGGGAATGGGTGGACGAGGAAAATGTCTATCACATTCGGGCGAGCTGCACCGTCTCGACGGTGAAGCTCGACGGCGTCCTCGGCCCCGTGGTGATCGACGCCCTTGGCAATCCTCGGGTGATGGTCGTGGTGGACGAGAGCATCGACGGAGAGAACCCCTTCCTCTCCACCGTGGAGGGGGAGGTTCTTTCGGTGTTCGAGAAGGCGGGATATCTTCTCGTGGATCCTCAGACGGCCAAGGGGTTGCACGCCCGGGAGTACGATCTCGCCAAGGAGACGGGGGACACGGCGAAGCTGCAGGAATTGGCCAGGTCCTTTCAGGCGGACGTGATCATCTACGGGCGTGCCCAGGGAGTCACCTACGCGAAGCAGAAGGTGGAGGGGGTTTCCGTCTTCGGCGTTCGGAGTCAGCTTCAGCTCAAGGCCATCATCACCCAGACGGCCTACGTGCTGGGCACGGAGACTCCGGAGTTCAAGGAACGGGGAACCTCCGCCCAGGATGGCGCGGTCAAGGGACTTCGGAAGGCCGCGGCGGCAGGGGCGAAATCCCTCGTGCACAAGGTGGCCTACAGCCTCGTGAGCGGTAGCGCCGGCGGCGTGCCGGGGCGCACCGTCAAGGTACTCGTCACGGACATCGGCTTCTCCGGAGCGCGCACGCTGAAGGCGGGTCTCGAAGAGGCGAAGGGAATCACCGCCGTGTACCAGCGGGCTTTCGCGAACAGAAAACTGGAGCTCGATGTGAACACCGAGGGAAACGCGGAAGACCTCGCCGTGGTGCTGGAGTCCCTCGGTCTCGAAATTTCCTCGTTGACGGCGAATACCATCGAGGCCACAGCCAAGGAGTGAGCGCCGTGAAAACTTCGGAAAAGAAAAAATGGAAGGACGAGGCGATCTTCGCGAGGATGCCGAAAAAGGTCCTCGGAGTGGCGGTTTTCCTTCTCGTTCTGGGAGGAGCGGCACAGGCCGCCCCTCTCTCCGAGGGCGATATCGTGCGTATCTGGCGCAACAACGGAGCCGTGCAGGGTGTCCAGGAGTTCCACTTCGGCGTCGTGGACTGGCCGAACCGCGTCGTCGCCGTGGAGGGGCGCGGGCCGGTTCCATGGAGCACGGAGCCCAACGCACGGCTTCTCGCCCGGCGACACGCCGTGGCGGACGCGCAGCGCAGGCTTCTCTATCTGCTCTACGAACTCCGTTACGGCCTTCCCCAGGGCATCGATTCCATCGCGGTGGAGGGGCATGTGGTCATGGGGCATATCTACCAGGAGGGGCAGGACGAACAGGGCTACTGGGTGGATGTGGAACTGCCCCTGCAGCGTTTTCTCGAGGAATGTGTGATCTGGAAGGCCCGCGCCAAGTGATTCCTTGCCGGGGCCGCGAGCTGTGCGGAGGTGAAGGGGACTGATGAGGAAGAAGTGGAAAGGTGTTCTCGTCCTGGCGATTCTGTTGCCGTGCCTGGCCGTGCTTGGGGCGAATGCCGAGGCGGCCATGCGGATTGCCGTCTCCGATTTCGAGAACAACGCGGGAGCGGAGTCCGAGGTCAATGACGCCGTGCGGCGGGCCATCACGGACATGCTCATCACGGAACTCGCAAAAACGCCGGGAATCCAGGTGATCGAGCGGTCGCGCATCGAGGCTATCGCCAAGGAACAGCGCCTCGCCATGTCCGGCCTCGTGGAGGGGTCCACGGCGGTGCAGGTAGGGCGTCTTCTCGGCGTGGAGAAGCTCATCACCGGCGCCATCACCCAGTTCTCCTTCAAGCAGAGCGGCGGCATCATCCCGCTCCCCATCGGCGGCTTCGGCGGCGTCGCCGTGGGAAGCAGCACCGCCCACGTGACACTGGACGTGCGCCTCATCAACGTGGAGACCGGGGGCATCGAGTGGACCACCCGTGCTTCGGGCGAGGCGGACCGTTCCATGGGGGGTGTCATGCTCTCGGGCGTGACCTTCGGCCAGTCCGAAAACGGAGGCATCCTCTCCGCCGCCACCTACAACTGCATCCAGAAAGTTGTTCAGGCTCTCCAGAGTCGCCTGCAGATGACCCAGACGGTAAGTTCCTACAATGTCATCGACGTGCGAGGGGCGAACAACGTGCTCATCGACGCGGGAAACGTGAACGCCAACACCGTGCTGGGGCAGCTTTTCGTGGTCTTCGCCGATGGGGCTCCCATTCTGGGAGTGAACAACGAGATCCTCGGAATGGAACGCATGAATCTCGCGGTGCTCAAGGTGAAAGAGGTCCAGGCACGGTACGCCGCCTGCGAGGTGGTCAAGGGAAGCGCGGCGGAGCTGCAACGGGGCGATCAGGTGGCGCTCCTCTATGATTCTCCGGAGAGCGTGCGCATTTCCAGCCGAATGATGGCGGACCTGAAGAGCGATTCCGGAAAGGGTATCATTTCGGACCCTGCCACGCTCCCCGGAGGCGCGCCCTCCCAGGCCCCCCTCCAGACCACGCAGCCCGAACAGCCAACGCAGACCACGGCGCCGTCCACGCCGACGACTCCGGCGCCACAAGCCCCCCCCCAGGTCGCCTCGGCGGGAGGCATTGCGGACACGTCGGAGGAATCGAACGTGATCGATCTCTATCCCATCGACGCAAACCAGAAGAACTCTTTGAAAATAGCCCATCGCGGAGGATACACGAACTATTCCAAGGGAAACTTCTCCCAGGCGTTCAAGATGTTCGAGCACGCGGTGAACCTCTATCCCGGAAACTATCTGGACGCCTACTGGGCGGCCCGGGCGGCGCACAAGATGGGCAATAAAAAGCTCATGAACGAATGGCTCGACAAGGCTCTCGCGGTCAATCCGAACTACAAGCCCGCCATCGACTACAAGGCGAAGTTCGGCAAGTAGACGGAGCGACGGACGTGTCGGTTCCGGAAATGAATGAAGGAGGACGTCGCATGAACGGTCATCGATTCGGTATGTGGCGCATCGCCTGCCTTCTCGGTGTGGTGCTGCTCTTGGGGATGTCCTGCGCGGCTTGTGCGGAACCCCTTCCCAAGGGAAAGCCCATCGCGATTCTCATCAGCGAGACCTCCGGGAACATCCTCAATCCCGGGGCGGCCGTGGGGACCGCCGAGGCCATTGTCAAACAGGAACTTGTCGCGGCGGGTTATCCCGTGGTGAACGAGGACCAGCTGGCCAAGATCCGCCGGAGCAAGGCCGCCGCGCTTGCCCTGGACGGCAACGTGGACGCCATCCTGAGCCTCGGCAAGCAGTACGGTGTACGAATCTTTCTCTCCGGAAAGGCCTCCATGCACACTCCCGTGCTGAACGACTTCGGCTTCTACACGGGAACGGCGGCCATCGCGGTGCAGGCCTACTCGGCGACGAACGGCAAGTACCTTTTCGCCGACACGGTGACGGGGAAGGACATGGGAGCGACTCCGGACGAGGCGTCCCAGAAGGCCCTCATGGCCGCGGCGAGGCTCATGGCGAAGAACGTCATGGCCGGTGAGGGTGCTGCCGGAGCGGGACCGGGAGCGCCCCAGGAACCCGTGTCCTCCACGGCGCAAAAGCTTTTCGTGACCATTGCGAACGCGAGGAATTTCAACGTGGCGAATCAGGTACTCAGCGCCTGTCAGCAGCTTCCCCGCTGCAAGGATGCCAAAATCACCGGATTCGGCGGCGGCAATGCCACGATAGAAGTGTTGTACATGAGCAGCGCCAAGGATCTTGGCGACGCCCTTTCTCGAAAGGGTATTCCCGCGACGGTGGTGGGCATTTCGGGCAACACGGTGCAGCTTCAGGCACAGTGACCGTTCTTCCCTTACACCCGAGGTCTTTCCCTGGGTATACGGAGAGAATTTTGTTTTCCGGTTCCGCCTTTGGGCGGGCAGATGACGACGACGAGGGAGTGAGGCTCGATGCGCAAGACGGCGGCTCTTTTTCTTCTTGCCCTGGCAGTGGTGTTGGGCGTGGCCTTTTGTGCCGCGGCGGAGGTGCAGCTCTTCGTGGACAAGCAGACCGTCCGGGTTCACGATCCGGCGCTGAATACCCAGTCCATCCTCAACGATTTCCAGCCCAAGGGATGGCGGACGCACAACTATCTGGCTCTCGCTTGGAACGATACCGCGTCGTGGATCTACGACATTCGCACCCACCAGTGGCTCTCCCTTACCGGATTCGGCGCCGTGGCGGGGGTGCTTTCGGACAACTACGCCATGGTCTGGGAGCCCAAGCGGGTGGCCATCTTCGACGCGAAGGACCGTCGCTGGGTCGTCAGCGATTTCCTGATGGACCAGATCACGACGCCGCTTATCGCCCGGGGCATGGGAGCGGCGGTGACGCTCAAGGAGTTCGTGGTCTTCGATCCCGTTCTCCGGGAGTGGAAGATCCTGAACGATGTCTATCCGAAACAGGCCATCATCGGCGACAATCTCGGAGTCTGCTGGAACGAGGCGGACGCCTTCGTGTACGACACGACGGTGCATCAGTGGGTGGAGAAGCGGGACATCCGTCCCCAGGCCTGCATCGTCGAGGACTACAAGGTGAGCATCTACACCGCGGACCGGATCTTCGTCTACGACGCCATGAAGCACCGTTGGACGGATCAGCCCAGGTAAAGGAAGAAGCCTCGGCCTGAGGCGGAACGTCGTGTCCAGCGGAGCATTCGTCTCTTCTTCGTTTTCGGAGAGGAGACGTTGTAGGTGCGGGTGTGGATGTCTCCGGAGCGGTTCCGGTAAGGGAAACCGAAGGGCGGAAAGGCGAGCGACTCTTCCTTTCCGCCCTTTTTGTTGTATTCCTGTAACGAAGCCCGGTTTTCGTTGGGTATAATGAGACGAAACCCATCGCGCTTTCCAAAGGGCATGCTGTTCGAAGAGAGGTGGCATCATGGACGAATCCAGAACGAATCGATCCATCGCAGCGGTGGATGTGGAGGAACTGCTCTCCCTTTGCGATGACGATGGAGAGATGTTAGGCGAATTGTTGCGGGCTTTTGCCGAGGACGAACCTCGCCTTTACGGTGCCCTGGAGAGGGCGCTCCATGCGGAGGATTTCGAACATCTGGTGAAGAACGCCCATGCCCTGAAGGGTGTTTTGGCCGCACTGGCGGCGATTCCTGGGCGAGACCTCGCCCTCGCGCTCGAGCGGGCCGGAAGGAACGCGAATCTTGAAGAGGTGAGGCGGATCGTGCCGCTTCTCCGGGAGGAACTGGATCGGGTTGCCCGGGCCCTACATGTTCTGGAGGGAGCGTTGCCTCATGACACGTCCGCCTGATGCGTCGAGAGCGGGACGTCGCGTTTCAGCGGTGTCGTTTCCGTGCTTTTTTCTGACGGTGCTTTTTTGGGGGCTCGCCGCTGTTTTGCCCGCGGCGGCGGATGTGGCCGTACCGTCTCCGCCTTCCGGTGCGCGGGAACTCATGAAGGACGTCAAGGGGTGTGCCCTCGTCATGGATCTCCACACGGGAGAGGTCCTGGACGCCTACAACCTCTCCCGGGCCGTGGGGTACGAATATCCCTCCACGAGCGTTCTCAAACCCGTTGTGGCCCTGGGGGCTCTCCGCTACGGCGTGCTCTCGCCGGAGGAGAAGGTGGAGGGGGATCGCAAGAAGCTTCTCAAGCAGTACGGCGATGCGATGCGCTCCTATCTCAACCGGGATCTGGGTGCGCTGGATCTGGGGAGTGCCATGGCCGCAAGCGACAACCTTTTCTTCTATGTCGTGGGGGAGCGCCTGGGAGAGGAGCGGGTCCGGACTCTCTACGAATCCTTCAGCTTCGGCAAGGTCACGGGGCTCGACCCGGCGAAGGAGAAGCCGGGGCGCATTCCCAAGGGGCTCACGGGAGCTGAGAGGCTCCATTTTCTCGGGTGGGGAAGCAAGAGCATGCGCGTCACGGCGGCGCAGCTTCTCGTCGCCATGGCTGCCTTCGGCAACGGGGGCTACCAGTTGCGCCCCTTTCTTGGGCCCAAGGCGCCGAAGGTCGTGTCCCGGATCGCCGCCGAGGAAGAGTTCACTCAGGTCCGCAAGGCCCTTCGCCGGGTGGTCACCGAGGGGACCGGAAGGGACGCGAACCGTGACGGCTACAGTGTGTACGGAAAGACGGGGTCGGTGTTCCTTCCCGGGACCACCACGCCTCTCGGCGTCTTCGCGGGATTCACCGAGGGCGCTCCCCGGGACGTGGCGTTCGTGGTGATCGTGGAGGGAGCCTCTGCGCCGAGGGCGGTACGCCTCGCGGGAAAACTGCTCGATTCCCTGGAGAAGGCGCTTGGCGCCGCTTCTCGTATCGGAGCGCAGGAGTTGGAGCGATCATGACGGCCAAGAACAAACGTAGGCAGATCAAGCAAGAAGCTCGTTCCGCAAAGACGGAAAAGCGTCGCGACGACAAGGAAGGCATTTCTTCCGCATCCTCTCCGGAGAAAGGGAACGGAAAGAGCCCGGTCGAAAGGGGGATCTGCGGTCCCGAGACGCTCTTCAATCGCGAACTGAGCTGGGTTGCCTTCAACGGGCGTGTGCTTGAGGAGGCTTTTCGGGAGACGCATCCTCTCCTGGAGCGCCTCAAGTTTCTCGCCATCTTCACGAGCAACCTGGACGAATTCTTCCTCATTCGCTTTGCCGGGCTTCTGCGGCAGGTCGCTCAGGGAGTGGAGATCCCCTCGCCCGATGGCATGACACCCCTCCGGCAGATCACGGCCCTTCGGGAGGCCATCCTCCCCCAGTTGGAAGAGCAGCGTCGCTGCTGGAAGGAGCGTCTTCTCCCCCTGCTCGCCCGGGAGGGAATCCGCGTGGAGGAATATCCCCGGATCCGTCCCGGCGCACGCAGGAAGCTGGATGCCTATTTCGAACGGGAAGTTCTGCCGATTCTCACTCCCCAGGCGGTGGACGGAGGGCGCCCCTTTCCGCACGTGTCCAGCGGAAGCCTGAACCTTCTGGTACTGCTTCAGGACGAACAGGAGCGGAATCGTTTCGCCCGCCTCAAGATTCCCCGCACATTTCCCCGCTTCGTTCCCGTGGAGGAAGAGGAACAGGAGGCCCTGTCCGGAACGGCGCGGCGCCTCGCGGAGCGGAATCCCTCCACCTTCGTGTGGATCGAGGATGTGGTGACGGAAAATCTGGACGCGCTCTTTCCGGGATTTCTCGTGAAGGGTGCCTGGCCGTTCCGGGTTTTGCGGGACGCGGATCTGGAGATCCAGGAGGACGAAGCGCCGGATCTCCTCTCCACCGTGGAGGAAGGAGTGGAGCAGCGTTTCTTCGGGGTCCCCGCCGCACTGGTAGTGGGCGGCGAGATGCCCTCCGAGGCGCGAAGCTTCCTCGTGGAGCATCTTGAAGTGGCCCCCTACCAGATCTTCGAGGTGGAGGGACGCCTCGATTTCTCTTCTCTGATGGAACTCTACCGCCTTGACCGGAGCGACCTCAAGGATGCACCCTTTCTTCCCGCCGTTCCGAAGCTCGACGGTGGAGCGGAGGCTTTTCCGGAGCTTCTTCGGAAGCGGGACCTCCTGCTCTTTCATCCCTACGACGCCTTCTCGCCCGTGGTGGATTTTCTCCGGTGGGCCTCGCGGGATTCCCAGGTGCTCGCCATCAAGATGACTCTCTATCGGGTGGGACAGAACTCGCCCGTGGTGGAAAGCCTCATGGAGGCGCGGCAGAACGGCAAGCAGGTGGCGGCCCTGGTGGAACTCAAGGCGCGTTTCGACGAGGAGAACAACATCGTCTGGGCCCGGGCTCTGGAACGTGCGGGGGTGCATGTGGTCTACGGTCTCTCGGGGCTCAAGACCCACGCGAAGATGTGTCTCGTGGTGCGCCGCGAGAACAAGGGAATCCGCCGTTACGTGCATCTTGGCACGGGGAACTACAATCCCTCCACGGCGGGAATCTACACGGATCTCGGATATTTCACCGCCGATCCCGACATGGGAGAGGACGTGGCGGACCTCTTCAACGTCATCACCGGCTACGCCAGGCGAGAGGCCTACCGGAGGCTTCTCGTGGCACCCACAACGATGCGGGACGGACTTGTTTCCCGCATTGACCGGGAAATTCGGAGACACCGGGAAGAGGGGGGAGGACGCATCATCTTCAAAATGAACGCCCTCGTGGACGAGGCCTGCATCGCCGCGCTCTACCGGGCCGCCGCGGCAGGGGTCCGGGTGGATCTGCAGGTGCGGGGGATCTGCTGCCTTCGTCCCGGTCTTCCCGGAATGGAGAAAACTCTCACGGTCACCTCCATCGTGGGACGCTTCCTCGAGCATCCCCGGCTCTACTATTTCCGCAACGGTGGTGCGGAGGAACTCTTCCTCGGCAGCGCGGACCTCATGCCCCGAAACCTGGATCGCCGGGTGGAGGTGCTTTTCCCCGTATTGGACAGGGAACTTCTCCGCACGCTCGTGGATCAGGTTCTGGAGGTGCACCTGAGGGATACCGTACATGCCCGGCTCCTCGGGCCGGACGGGATCTACCGGGCGCGGATTCCCGCCGAGGGAGAGATGCCCGTGAACGCCCAGGCGACAATGCTTGCAAGGCGGGGAATCCTGTACGGGGAGTTCGCCCCTCCGGCGGTGTCGGCGCGGCTTGCGTCGCCTCTTCCGGAAGCCGGCACCGGAACGACGGGAGTTACGCCTGCGGGGGGTGACGGATCGTGACGACCGCCTCCCGTTTTTCCGGAGCTTGCGGGTACGGTGCACAGGTGGTTCTCGAACGGATCGCTCCGCTTCTGCGCGAGGTGGAGGGGGTGCGTCGCAATGAAGACCCGGAGTGCCTGCACCGTATGCGCGTGGCCTCCCGTCGGCTGCGAAGCGCTCTACTCCTGCTGGAGGGATGTGTCCCTCCGGAAACGCTGCGTTCGTGGCGCCGCGCCATGCGGCGTCTCACGCGGGTTCTCGGAGAGGCCCGTGATCTGGATGTGCAGCTTCTCTTTCTTGAGGATTTTCTCGGAAAGAGTGGAACGGATGCCTCTCTTTCCGAAGAGGACGGAGCAGCGTCAGATGCCACGGCGAAATTGCGGAAGGACATGAAGGAGGCGCTTCCTCCCGAAATGCTTCCCGGAGTGGAGCGCCTCCGCTTGCGCCTCCGAACGCGCCGGACGAGACGGCAACGAAACGTCCTTCGTGCTCTGGACCGCCTGGAAGAGGAGGGGCTTGTACAGCGCATGGGGACCGTTCTTCGGGAGATGCTCGTGCGCATGGAACTCGGTGAGGCGGATCGTGGCCCCTCCATTCGGGAACAGGCCTTCCGGCTCCTCTCCCTGCGTCTCGAGGAAGTGCTCGCCTTCGCCTACGTGGCGGACAACCCCGCCGACGAGGAGGGACACCATGCTCTTCGGGTGGCGGCCAAGCGTCTTCGTTATTCCCTGGAACTCTTCGCCCCCCTTCTCGGAGAGGCCGGAGAATCCCTCGTGAAGGAGATCAAGGTCCTGCAGGACAGGCTGGGCGCGCTCCACGACTGCGATGTCTGGCGGAACTTCCTTCCTGCCTTCATCGAGGCCGAGCGCCGTCGTACCCATCGCTATTACGGACACGGAAAGGCGTTTCCACGTCTGGAGAAGGGGCTCCGGTTCCTGCTGCACCGGCGGGAGGAGGAACGGGAGAAACTCTTCGCATCGTTTCTTGCCTGGTGGAGAGGCGCGGAGAAAAGGGACTTCTGGCAGCGCTGCCGCGAGGAAATCGCGTCTCTTCTCGCCGACGCCGGAAAGATGGAGGTGGCGACGGAGTGAAGATCGCATTGCTCGGAGACATTCACGCCAACCTTCCCGCACTCGATGCGGTGCTCGAACACGCCCGGAAGCGGAGCGCCGGTGCCATATGGTGTCTCGGCGACTCCGTCGGCTATGGTCCTTATCCCGACGAGGTGATTCGGCTTCTTCAGAGGAAGTACGCGCTCTGTCTTCGGGGCAATTACGACAACAAGGTGCTTTGCGTGGAGGAAAAGCGCGAGCGGTGGCTCCTCACGAAGGGAGAGGAGAAGGTACTCGCCTTCCAGTGGGCCTGGGACAATCTTTCCCAGGAAAGCCGAAAATGGCTCGCGGGGCTTCCCGAGACGCTGCGTCTTTCCCTCGAGGGCCATCGTATCCTGCTCGCCCACGGAAGTCCCGATTCCCCCAAGGAGTTCCTTGGGGAGGAAACTCCCCGGGAGCGCTTTGCCGAGATCATCGCCGACACCGGGGCGAACGCCCTCTTGTTCGCCCACACGCATCGCCCCTTCTGCGAACGGATCGACGGGGTGCTTCTGCTCAATCCCGGAAGTGTCGGACGCCCCGTGGATGGCGATCCCCGCGCTTCCTACGCGCTGCTCTCGGTGACGAAAAAAGGGATCGAGGCGGAGTTGTTCCGCGTTCCCTACGATGTGGACCAGTGCGTGTCGGCGCTTCGCGCCGCGGGGCTTCCCGAGGAATTCGGAAACATGTTTCTTTCCGGAACCGATCTGGGAGAGGCGCCGGTCAGCCCGGAAGAGGGCGAAGCGGAACGGTTCCGTGCGGAGGCGCTCCGGGTCGGGCAGAAATACGTGGACATGGGGGAGCACATGACCCAGGTGGCGGGCCTCGCGGTGCTGCTCTTCGATGAACTGATCCCTCTGCACGGCTACGGTCCGGAGGAGCGGCGCCTTTTGGAACTGGCGGCCCTTCTGCACGACATCGGCTGGTGTGAGGGACGCCTGAAGCATCACAAGTGGTCCGAACGACTTATCGTCGAAGACGAGGATCTCTCCCTCTCACGGCGGGAGCGTCGTCTTGTCGCCTGCATCGCCCGTTACCACCGGCGGGGGCTTCCCCGGGCATCGCACCGCCTCTTCGGCACGCTCTCCGAGGAGGAGCAAACTCTCGTGAGAGTTCTGGCGGGATTGCTCCGCGTTGCCGACGGGCTCGACAACTGCCATCTCAGCCTTGTCGAGGGGCTTTCCTGCACGATCCGGGATGATCGGGTGGACCTTCGCGTCGTCGCCTCCCAGTTTCCACAAGGGGAGGACGAGAAGGCTCTTCGGAAAGGAGACCTCTTTCGGGAATGTTTCAATCGGGAGATCGCAATCACGTGGGACCTGCACCGTTGAGCGAGGCGGGGCGTGTCCTCGCCTTTCTGGATATGGGAACGAACTCGATCCGCCTTCTTCTGGTACGGATCAATCCCAATCGTTCCTACACGCTGCTTCTGCAGCAGCGGGAAGTTATCCGTCTTGGAGAAGGCGCCTTTCAGGAGGAGCAGCTCCAGGATGCCGCCATGGAGAGGGCAATCCTCGCCGCACGGGGATTTGCGGAGATGGCCCGCTCCTACGGTGCGGAGGAACTGGTGGCGGTGGCCACGGCGGCGACGAGGGACGCGGCGAACCGCGAGGAATTTCTGGAGCGCCTCGCGAAGGAGGCCGGTGTGGACATGCGGATCATCTCCGGACGGGAGGAGGCCCGGCTCATCTACCTGGGGGTGGTGAGCGGCCTTGTTCTCGAATCCCGGAAGGCCGTTTTCATCGACATCGGCGGAGGCAGCACCGAGGTGACCGTGGGAGACCAGTTCGAACACTACTATCTGGACACCCTCAAACTGGGGGCCATCCGCCTATCCGGGATCTTTCTCCGCCCCGACGAGACCGGCCCCATCTCGGAGGACCGCTACGCGCTTATCCGGCAGTACGTGTCGGGCGCGGTGGTGCGCACGGTACAGCGGGTGCGGCACCTGGAGCCCGAGATCGCCGTGGGCAGCTCCGGGACCATAATGAACCTCGCGGAGATCACGCTCAGAAGGACGAGGAAGCGCCGTCTCGAGCGGAACGACACGGTGCGCCTCGACGAACTTCAGGAGACCATCCGCATTCTCCGGGAACTTTCTCTGGAGCAGCGTCGCAACGTGCCGGGAATCAATCCCGAGCGGGCGGACATCATCGTCCCCGGTGCGGCGGTTCTGGAGACGCTCCTGGAGGAAATGGGAGTGACGGAACTGATGGTGAGCGACCGGGGGCTGCGGGAAGGGCTTCTCATGGATTACCTCGACCGGATCGGTCTCTTTCAGGGCATGTCCGTCCGGGAGCGGAGCGTCTTTCAGCTCTCCCGTTCGTGCGGTTTCGACGAGATTCACGCCCGGGAAGTGGCCCGCCTTGCCCTGGAACTCTTCGACAGTGGAGCTGAATCGGGATTGCACCGCCTGGGCCGACGGGATCGGGAGCTGCTCTACTATGCGGCGCTTCTCCACGATGTGGGCATGTTCATCGCCTTCTCCAACCACCAGGAGCACAGCTACTACATCATCCGCAACGCGGAACTCCTCGGGTTCGACCAGAAGGAGATCGGTATCATGGCCGCGGTGGCCCTGCACCACCGGAAAAAAAGCCCTCGAAAGGACCATCCCGGCCTGACGGCTCTGGACAAGGACGAAAAGCGCCTCGTGCGGGTTCTGGGGATGTTCCTCCGGCTTGCGGAGGCCCTTGACCGGAGCCACTCCGAGGCGGTGGAACGGGTCGGTTTCGGAAAAATCACGAAGAAGGAGGCCCGGCTGGACATCTTTCGTGCCAGGGAGTGTCAGCTCGAATACTGGGGTGTGCTGGAGCTGTGCGAGGGGTTTGAACGCGTCTTCGGACGTGCGCTCCAGGTCAACCTTCAGGAGGGGAATTCTCTGTCGGCGGTCTCCGGAGAGTAGCCGGGCACGGCGTTGCCCGCCCGACTTCGCCATTTTTCCCGAGAAAACAAGGATTTTTGAAAAAAGGGATGCAGTGTTCATGGGGGTTCAGAAGATCGGGAAGCCGGAAATCAAAATGTAGTGCCTAGCATATTTGCCCTATTGACATATTGTCTTTCTCCGGATATACTTCTTTTATGTATATCCGGGTGAAATCCTCAAAGCTCAGTCCGCGAAAATCAGTCCAGATCGTCAAATCCGTTCGCACCGGGAAACGGGTCTCCCAGGTCATTCTCCAGCACGTGGGAATAGCCCACGACGAGAAGCAGCTCTCCGAGCTCCGGGAACTGGGGCGGAAGCTCATTCTGGAGATGGAGGAGAGAGAGCAGCCCTCTCTTCCGGGGTTCTCCCTCCTCGAGAACGAAGAGGCGTGGGAGCGGCCGGTCGGGGACGGGGAGCGGGTCAGCCTCCGGGGGATGAAGAACCTGGAACAGGTGACGGAAGGGCCTGGGGAAGTCGTGGAGAGCCTGTTCTCCTCCCTGGGCTTCGAGGCGATCTTCGGGGTATCCAGCCGTGGGAAGGGGAACACGGAAGTCCTGAAGAAATGCCTCGCCTGCGCCCTCGCCAATCCTTCGAGCAAGCGGGGGATGTCCCGTTGGCTGGAGGACGAGGGCGGGACGGACATGTCGCTGAACAGGATCTACCGAATGATGGACGCCCTGGCGAAGAAGACGGACCGGGTGAGGGAGATCGTGGCGCGGGAGACCGCGTCCCTCTTCGAGACGAAGGCGTCGCTGCTGCTCTTCGATGTGACCACCCTCTATTTCGAAAGCTTTGAGGCGGATGCCCTGAGGGTGTCGGGGTACAGCAAGGACAACAGGATACAGGAGACCCAGGTGGTGCTCGCCCTGGCGGTGACGCCGGAAGGATTTCCCCTCTGGTACGACCTTTTCCCGGGAAACACCTTTGAAGGGCATACTCTTGTGCCTGTGCTCAGGAGATGCATGGAGACCTTCTCCCCCCGGCAGGCGGTGGTGGTGGCGGACCGGGCCATGTTCACGGAAGAGAACCTGCACGAAGTGGAGAAGGCGGGATGCTCCTTCGTCGTGGGAGCGAAACTCCGGGGTCTCAGCCGGACCATGAGGGAGAAAATCCTGGACGCCGGGAACTACTCCCCCCTGCCCGGAGGTTCGCCTGTCTTCCCGGAGGGTGAGAGAGAAACGTGCAGCCCTTCCCGTTGGTACTCCGTCCCCCTCGAAAACGGGAGAAATTTGCTCGTCACCTGGAGTGAACAACGAGCCCGGAAGGACGCCTCCGACCGGGAACGGCTTCTGGCCCGACTGCGGAAAAAACTGCAGGGGAAGAAGGCTCTTCCGGGAAAAAGCCTTGTCACCAACCGGGGGACGAACAAATACCTCTCCCTTGAAAATGCAAACGGACAGGACCGCTACATCCTGGACGAAGAGAAGATCCTCCGGGACAGCCGGTGGGACGGCCTTCACGGAGTCATCACCGACCTGCCCGTGGAAAGTGCCGCGGAAGCGCAGGACATCCTCGCCCATTACGGGAGCCTGTGGCGCATCGAAGAATCCTTCCGGGTGAACAAGCACGACCTCTCCATCCGCCCTGTCTATCACTGGGTACCCCGCAGGATCGAGGCCCACATAGCCCTCACCTACCTCGCCTTCGCCCTCCTCCGGCATCTCCAGCACCGAGTGGCGGTCCGGCAGAACGCGGTGATGAGCGCCCGGGCCATCCGGACCGCCCTGCTGGATGTCCAGTCCACCCTCATGAAGGACGAAGAGACGGGGAAACTCTACCGGTTCCCGAAGGCCATGAGCGAGAGCGCCCGGAAGATCTACCGTTCCCTGGGCCTCGTCCGGGGACTGGGGAACACGGAGATCCTGTCGGTGAGGAAATACAGGAACCGGAAAGGGATCCGGAGCGCCGGGACGGACGGAGACGGAACAGCGGGGGAAGAGACGGGCAGGAACTGAACGAGCCGGGAGCAGATCTCCTGTTTCCCTTTCGAAATACCTTTCGGAGCCCCGAGACACGGTGAGACCGAAAAATCCGCCTCAAACGACAGCCCCTCTTTTCACAGAATTGAAAAGAGGGGCTGTGTAGTGCCCACCCAAGATGCACTTTCCGGTGTTTGCAAGGCTTCCCGTTTCAAACCCGGCGAAGTCGGGGAAAAATCACGAAGAAGGAGGCCCGGCTGGACATCTTTCGTGCCAGGGAGTGTCAGCTCGAATACTGGGGTGTGCTGGAGCTGTGCGAGGGGTTTGAACGCGTCTTCGGACGTGCGCTCCAGGTCAACCTTCAGGAGGGGAATTCTCTGTCGGCGGTCTCCGGAGAGTAGCCGGGCACGGCGTTGCCCGACGCGCTCCGGAAAAGGCTCGAAAGGCTCTTTCGCGGGCGAACCGTCCCGAAAAAAGGCGGTTCGCCTCTTTTTGTACGTTCCTGCGGCATTTTTCCCGAATCAAGACCGGAACGACACCTATGTATGCTGACCTTGACTGCAGGAACGCTCGTTTGTGCGAAAGGCGGCGTTCTTTGGAGAAATCGCCTCGGCTCCGGCGTTCGACGAGGAACGCAGAGAGACGGCGAGCAAGCTCCATCTCGGAGTTCCTGGTTCGAAAACAACGCGTCCGACGTCACTTTCCGCGGAAGAGGAGTATCGCTCCCTGCCGAAGAGAGGAAACGAAACCTTTCTTCCGGAATAGGGTGCTGAGAGCGCGCCAATCCGCGCGCGAAGCCTTTCCGGTTCTTTTCACTCCAGCCAGCGCTCCACGTTCTGGAGGAACAGGCGGTGGAGATGGCGTGCCACCGGGCCGGGACGGCCGTTTCCCACGAGAGTGTTGCCGATCCGAACGACGGGCATGACCTCCTTCATGGAGGAGGCGAGAAAACATTCCTGGGCGAGGCGCAGCTCCTCGAGCCTTGGGGTGCGCTCCTCCACGGAAAATCCCGCTTCTCTGGCGAGGGTAAGCACCACTTGGCGGGTGATGGAGGAAAGAACCCGGGAGAGCGGTGCCGTGACGAGAACACCCTCTATGGCGAGGAAGACGCTGCTCGATGCAGCTTCGGTGATCTCTCCGTCCGGGCAGTAGAGGGCCTCGAAGAATTCTGCCCTCCCTCCCTTGGCCACGGAGGGAGCGAGGTAGTCGATGGTCTTCACCGAGGGGTGCGGACGGGGCTGGGGGAGCGGAAGAAGCGTCACGCCCTCCTGGTAGCAGCGGTCGTCGAAGCGGCGAACCGGCTCGAAAAGGACAAAAAGCCGCGGCGAGGGGAAGGTGCCGTTCCGGTTTTCGTCTCCTCCGGTCAGATAGGGGCGCACGAGGACTTCTCCGTCGCCGTCCATGCGGGAGATGCCCTCCCGGATGATCCGGCGCAGCTCGTCCATACCCAGGGGGGGCGCCATGTGCACCTGTTCCGCCGAGGCGAAAAAGCGTTCCAGGTGAGGAGTGAGGGCGAAGGGGCGTCTGCCGTAGGTGCGCAGGGAGTCGAAGACGCCGATGCCCCGCTGGATGGCCAGATCCGTCACGGGGAGGCACGCCTCCCGGAGGGGCACGTAGCTTCCGTTCAGATAGCAGATGGACATGGAGATCACCTCGGAAAGAAATTGGTTCGTCTCCGTCACGTGTGTGGAGCCGGCCTGATTCGCCCCGTTCCCGAAGGGACGGGAGAGTCGCGCCGATGGTTTCCGAAGGGGCGGAGTTTCCTGAGGGAGTATAGCAGGAACGACGCCAAAGGGGCAGTGTTGCTTCGTGAAAACGTCGCCCGTGGTCTTCCGGTCACGGCCGCGAGGTTGGAAAAGGCGAAGGGTTTTCACCTGCTGCTGTGCTTCGCGGATGCTTTTTCCGTCCTTTTGGCGGGTTTTTCCGTCGGGTGGTCGCGGAGAGAGAAAAAAGAGAAAAACAAGACGGACAATGGAAGTCCGTGTAAAATTCTGAAAGAAAACGTTTTCCCGGGAAACGTAAAGAGCGAGTTTTGCGAGGGCATTTCGCCGTATCCCTGGTGTGAAATGCCGAAGGAAAGGAACAAGGAACGTGGAGAACGGGGAGGTTGTGTCACGATGAGAACGAAGAGGTTCGCGCTGCGTTTCGTCGCTGCGGCGGCAATGGTGCTCCTTCTCGCGGGGGCGGCCTGGTGTGCCGACGTGGCTCTCACGTCGGTGGGGCAGAGTCCCGATGCGACCATGGTGAAGGTGGTCCTGAAGAAGCTCAAGGTGGAGAACGACCACGACAATCTGTTCACGCCGGAGAAGCTCGCCGGACAGAAAGTGCTCCTCGCCGTGGTCGGGGGCAGTTCAAAGGGACTCGGTGCCGCCGGAATCGACAAGGACCAGGAGAAGGCCCGGGCCGTGAGCCTGATCGAGGCGGCGAAGGAAAAAGGAATGAAGGTGCTCGTGCTCCACGTGGGTGGCGCGGGGCGGCGGGGCCAGCTCACGGACATGTTCATCGAGGCGGTGGTTCCCCTTGCGGATGCCCTGATCGTCGTCAAGGGAGGCAACGATGACGGTCTCTTCGGGCGTCTCATCGAGGGGAAGAATGTTCCCTTCACGGAAGTTCCCACCGTGCGGGATACCGAGGGACCTCTCGGGGAATTCCTCAAACAGTGGGGCGTCCTGTAGGTCGCGGCAATCATGGACTGGTTCTGGCCTGAAGGGTTTTACACCCTGGTCATGGTGGGGGTGTTCGTCCTCGGGGCCTTTGCCCTGAAACTGCCCATCGCCGTGGCCATGTCCCTGGCGGCGGTCTCGGGAGCTGTCGCGGCCGGGGAGGGCATTCCCCTCCGGCATCTCGTGGAGGGCACCTTCGGATATCTGGACACGATCCTCATCATCGCCTCGGCGATGATCTTCATGAAGACCGTGGAGCGCATCGGCCTTCTCGAGGCCGTGGCGGCCCGGATGATCCGCCGGTTCCGCTCCTTTCCGCTCCTGCTCTCCCTGGGCATTCTCCTGCTCATCATGGTGCCGGGGATGATCACTGGTTCCTCCACGGCGGCGGTGCTCACCACGGGTGCCCTCGTCGCGCCGGTGCTCATTCGGCTGGGTGTGCCGGTGCTCAAGACCGCCGCGGCTATCGCCATGGGCGCCATCTACGGCATGATCGCCCCGCCCATCAACCTTCCCGCCATGATCATCGGCGGCGGCATCGACATGCCCTACGTGGGCTTCGCCCTGCCGCTTCTGCTCTGCACGCTTCCCCTGGCGGCGGTGACGGCCCTTCTTCTCGTCTATCCCGACCTGCGGCGCTTCAAGGGGGACGAGGCGGCGCTGGAGGAACAGCTCCGGGAGATGGAGCGCACGCCTCTCACGCCGCGCCTCTTTCTGCCCATCCTCGTCCTCGTGGTTCTTTTGGGAGGCGAGACATTCCTGCCCGGAGTCTGGCCTCCCCTCGGCATGCCGCTGGATTTCCTGCTCGCCGCTCTGTCGGCGTTCCTCACGGGACGGCGCTGGAATCTCCTGGAGACAGCCACCTCCGCCGTTGAGGACACCCTCCCCGTGATGGGCATCCTCATGGGCGTGGGCATGTTCATTCAGGTCATGACGCTCATCGGTGTCCGGGGATTCGTGGTGGTCTCCGCGCTGGCGCTTCCCGCGTGGCTTCTCTACGTGGGTATCGCCACGTCGCTGCCGCTCTTCGGGGCCGTCTCCGCCTTCGGCGCCGCTTCGGTGCTCGGAGTGCCTTTCGTGCTCGCGCTGCTCGGCAAGAACGAGATCATTGTGGCTTCGGCCCTGTCCCTCATCGCCGGCCTGGGGGATCTGATGCCTCCCACGGCGCTCGCGGGCATCTTCGCCGCCCAGGTCGTGGGGGAGGAAAACTACTTCCGGGTCCTGAAGCATTGCGTGATTCCCGCCGTCCTCACCGCGGCCTGGGGGATCGCGATCATTCTTGGCGCGTCCTTTGTGGCGGGCGTTCTCTATTAGGGAGGGTGGGACATGACTACGGTCTATCGCGGCATTGTCGCTCTGGTCCTCTTCCTCGTGCTTCGCTGCATGTTTCGGGAGAAGGACTTCTGGAAGCAGGTCACGGGGGCGCTCGTCCTGATCCCTTTGGTGCTGCGCCTGCTTTTGCTCAAGTAGGGGAGGCGATCCGGTGAAGATTCTGCGCGGTACTCCCGTCACCGCACTCGTGCTTCTCATTCTCGCGGGGGCGGTGTCCTTCCTGGCCGCCCGGGAGTTTCTCTCCATGCGGGTTCCCGACGTGGTGGTTCCGGCTTCCGGATACGAGATGCATTTGCTTTCCGAGTGGGAACCTTCTCTCAAGGGGACTCCGGCGGACACGCCCGTGTACATTCAGGCCGGGAGCGAGCCGGGCGGCACGGTGCTCGTCATGGGGGGCACCCATCCCAACGAGCCCTCCAGCTCGCTCACGGCGGTGCTCTTTCTTGAACGTGCCCGGGTGAACCGGGGGCGCCTGGTGGTGATTCCCTTCGCGAACATCATGGGATTTTCCCACAACGATCCCCAGGAGGCATCGCCCCAGCGGCTTCACTTCACGCTCGCCGATGGTTCGGTGCGCACCTTCAAGTACGGATCGAGGGCGACGAATCCCATTCATGCCTGGCCCGCTCCGGACGTGTACATCCATCCTCAGTCCGGGCAGGAACTGTCCGGGAAGGAAAAGAGCAATCTCAACCGCGCCCATCCCGGCACACTCGACGGAGATCTCACGTCCAGGCTCGCCTATGGGCTGCGGCAGCTCATCGTCAAGGAAAAAATCGACCTCGCCTTCGACCTTCACGAGGCGTCGCCGGAATATCCGGTGGTCAACGCCATGGTGGCCCACGAGCGGAGCATGGAACTCGCTGCCATGGTTGCCATGGAGTTGGAGGGAGCGGGTATTCCCATGCGGCTCGAACCCTCTCCGAAGAATCTCCGCGGCCTTACCCACCGCGAGTGGGGCGATTTCACGGAGACCATGCCCATTCTTCTGGAGACGGCCAACCCCAGCCAGGGACGTCTCCGGGGGCGCACCGACGAGGAGCTGGTCCTCACCGGAAAGGACAAGTGTTACACGAAGGCCGCTGCGTTGGGGCGTCTCTTCGTCCCCTACGACGGTTCCCAGAGCATTGAATTGCGTGTGGCCCGTCATACCGTGACGGTGAAGACCTTTCTGGACATGCTCGGTCTTTTCGACGAGGCGAAGGAGGTGGACGTGGAGGGAATTCCGACCTATGAAGAGCTTCTTGGACAGGGGTACGGCGCGTTTCTGACGCCCCTGCCTCTGAAAGACGCCTCTCCGGGGTCCCAGCAGGGGTAGTTCAGAAAACATCTTCCCCCGGAGAGGCGACAGGACTGAGAAGGAGGAGAGAGCGAATGAAACGGTATGGAATCGCGGTGGTGCTCGTTCTGTTGACGGCTCTTCTGGCGGGATTCGCCTGGGCGGAGCCGAAGCCCGACGAAATCTACGCGGAGAACGGCATGGTGTCCTCAGCCCATCGCCTGGCGTCCCGGGCGGGGGTGGAGATCCTCCAGAAAGGCGGCAACGCCATCGACGCGGCGGTGGCCACGGCTCTCGCGCTGAACGTCGTGGAAGCCAACGCATCGGGCATCGGCGGTGGTGGTTTCATGACCGTCCGCTTCGCCAAGACCGGAGAAGTGGTGGTCCTCGATTACCGGGAGACCGCGCCCGCGTCGGCCACGAAAGACATGTTCGCCTCCGAGCAGGCCAAAACGGAGAAGTGGAGTGAGCTCGGCGGAAAATCCGTGGGCGTTCCCGGATGGCTCGCGGGCATGATGACCGCCCTGGAGAAATACGGCACCATGAGCTTCGCCGACGTTGCCCAGCCCGCCATTCGGCTCGCCGAAGAGGGGTTCAGCGTTGCCCCCATGCAGACCCAGATCATCACGGACGAGCTGGACAAGATCCTCGCCTACAACGATCCCGCCAAGGTGGCCTTCCTGAAGGACGGTCTCCCCTATCCCACGGGAGAGACGCTGAAGCAGCCCGCACTGGCCAAGACCTTCCGCCTCATCGGCGAGAAGGGGCTCAAGGCCTTCTACGACGGCCCCATCGGCCAGGCGGTCGTTGACGCGGTGAACGCCTCGGGTGGCGCCATGACCATGAAAGATCTCAAGACCTATACGGTGCAGGTGCGCAAGCCCGTCGAGGGAACCTACCGAGGCTACGCCATCTACTCCGTGCCCCCCGCATCGAGCGGCGGTACCCACATCGTGCAGCTTCTGAACATCATGGAGAACTTCCCCGTGAAGGAATGGGGACACAACGGCCCCCGGACATTGCACTTCCTCGCGGAGGCCATGAAGCTCATGTACGCGGACCGCAGCAAATACATGGCCGACACGGCCTTCGCAAACGTTCCCCTGGAAGGACTCACCTCCAAGGCTTACGCGAAGACGCTTGCCGAGAAGATCAAGGCCGACGTGGTCATGCAGGAAGTCGTTCCGGGCGATCCCTTCGCCTTCCAGGAGAAGAAGAGCGCCTACCTCGCGGGCGACCCTCAGGAGCGGATCTCCACGAGCCACTTCTCCGTGGTGGACAAGGAAGGGAACATCGTGGCCTCCACGAACACCGTGAACTACTTCTTCGGCTCCGGCGTGTTCGTTCCGGAATACGGATTCGTGCTCAACAACGAGATGGACGACTTCTCCAGCAACCCCGAGAGCGTGAACGCCCCCGAGCCGGGCAAGCGCCCTCTCTCCTCCATGTCGCCCACCATCGTCCTCGACCCGCAGGGAAAGCCCTTCATGGCCCTCGGTTCCGCGGGCGCAACCCGAATCATCACCGCCGTGAGCCAGATCATCATGAACGTGGTCGATTTCGGCATGCCCATGGACCTCGCCATCGAGCAGCCCCGCATCGCGAACCTCGTCTCGGGCGGCAAGGCGGCCCCGCTCGCCGTGGAAAAGGGCATCTCTCCGGAGACGATCCGCTTCCTCGAGTGGCGCGGGCACAAGGTGGACGTGAAGGACTTCGGCGGCTGGTTCGGAACGGCCCAGGGCATCCTCTTCAAGAACGGCAGGATGAACGGCGGAGCCGACAGCCGGCGCCTCGGGGTTCCCGTTGGGTACTGATCACCACTGGTTTCCCCGGGATTTCCGAAGCGGAGCATGGTAAAGAGGGAAGGGGCGCGAGCGTCTTGCTCGCGCCCCTTCTCAATACGCGAGCCGGCGCGGCAGGTCACCGAAGGAGATCGTCTCCCGTATGCCCCGTTCCTTCCATGAGACGTAATCCGCGGGAAGTCATCGGGAACCCTGGGTTACGTTCCCCGTCATGATCGCAAGGCAGCTTTCCAGATATGTGTCGCTTTCCCCGGGACTTTTCCCCGTCACGTAGGGAAGGACACGCAGGTCCGCCTCCTCGGCGTTGCGTCGCGCCTCTTCAGACCTCCGGAGCGTTCCGGGAAGCGTGGCGTATGCACCGAGATCGGGCGCGACCTTGACGCCTGCAGAGCATGGAAGCATTCTGAGAAAGCGATACAGCGCCTCCAAGCCACCTCCGGCGGTGGTGCCCACGGTTACCCCCGCTTTCCTCGCCAGGGTCATCAGGTGGTATCAGACGGCGAGGTGGGTCTGGGTCCCAAGAGGTTTTCATCTGACCTGAAACGGACATGGTAGAGACCGGAGAGCCTCAGAGGACGAAGTCCGTCACGTTGCCGCGAGAGAGGTTATTGAACGGAAGACGCTGTTTGGTTTACAATATAAGACATTGCGACTCTGGAATCCCCAGGGAAAATCCGCCGTTCTTTCGTCGTTCCCTTCTTGAAAAACCCTTGCGGGATCCGAAGAAAAGGGAGAGATGCAGTTATGGGAGCCACAAAGGTTGTCATTGCCCTCGGAGGAAACGCGTTGCAGGAAGCGGGAACACCACCAACGGCGGAGGCCCAGCTCGAGGTAGTGCGGAAGACCGCCGCCCACCTCGCCGAGATCAGTTGCCGCGGCTATGAGATGGCGGTCGTGCACGGAAACGGACCGCAGGTGGGGCGCATCGTCCTCGCCCAGGAGATCGCCGCGGCGGCGAATCCCGAGACTCCCGCCATGCCCTTCGACGTCTGCGGCGCCATGAGCCAGGGATACATCGGCTACCACATACAGCAGGCCCTTCGGGACGCGCTGCGGAACCGAAACCGGAACGTTCCCGTGGTGACCCTCATCACCCAGGTTGTGGTGGATCCGAACGATCCCGCCTTCAAGAATCCCACGAAGCCCATCGGTCCCTTCTATTCCGAGGAGGAGGCAAAACGCATTGCCGAGGAGAAGGGATATGTCGTCAAAGAGGACGCCGGGCGGGGGTGGCGCCGGGTGGTCGCGTCGCCGGAGCCGAAGAAGATCACCGAAATTTCCGCGGTGAAGCGTCTCTGGGATACCACCATCGTGGTGACCGCTGGAGGCGGTGGCATTCCCGTCATCGAGAACATGGACGGGTCCCTTACGGGCGTGGCCGCAGTGATCGACAAGGATCTGGCCGCGGAGAAGCTCGCCGAGGAGATCGAGGCGGACATCCTGCTCATTCTCACCGAGGTGGACAAAGTGTGTCTCGACTTCAAGAAACCCACGCAGCGGGTTCTTTCCTCCATGACCGTGGCTGAGGCGATCTCCTACATGGAGGAGGGACATTTCGCGCCGGGAAGCATGCTCCCCAAGGTGATGGCGGCCATCAAATTCGCCAGGACCTTTCCGGGACGCAAGGCGATCATCACCTCCCTCTCCAAGGCGGTTGAGGCGCTCGATGGACTGGAGGGCACGGTCGTCACCATGGCGTGACCCCCTCGGAAGGCCGAAAGGAACGTGTGTGGGAGCGGAGCAGCCGCGGAGACGTCGGCATGCTTCCGCCCCCTTTTTCATTGCACGGTGCAACGACGGAATGTCGGGCCACTTCCACCGCGGCGAAATGCCAAAAGAATCGGAACAAGCAAAAGGCGAGGCTCCTCCACCCTCTTCTTTTCCGGCGTCAGGGCGCAACCGCCGCCGGTATCGCGCTGCCTGGTTTGGCTGAGGACGGATATGATGTCCATCTTCTTCAGGTCCGGGTCGTGTTGCGTTCTCGGCGAGCAGGAACAGCCGCTCGCTTCCGTCCGACTGTGTGCCGTTTGTCGCACTTTTTACGGAGCCGATGGCCGGAGGGCGACGGAATGAAAAATCCTCCGTTGCATCTCCGTCGTTGGACCTGTAAGGTAGAGAAACAGCTGTGCCGAGGAGGCGATGTCCATGTCCTTTACTGTTGCCGTGGAGGGAAACGGTTCTCTGGAGAGCGATTCGCCCGTTGACGGAATAGGTGTCCTGAAAACGCTTCCTTTTCCGGAGCCGCACAAAGTGGTGGCCTGGAGGGTGAACAACTTCCTCCGCTCGCTCGCGTGGAAAGTCGATACTTCCGCATCGGTGTCGTTCGTGGACACCTCCTCCTTCGAGGGAAGCGACGTCTACCGCCGGACCCTGAGTTTCCTGCTCGTCCTGGCCTGCAGGAAAGCCCTGGACGAGGACGTGGTGATCCGTCATTCCATCAGCAACGCCCTCTACTGCGAACTCGCGGGCCGGTCCGCGACGGAGACCGATGTGGAGCGTGTGCGGGATTTCCTCCATCACTTCGTGGAGATGGACATCCCCATCGTGCCGGAGATTCACACGCTGGACCGTGCGGTGGATCTCTTTCAGCGTCAGGGCAACGAGGACAAGGCGCGTCTGCTCAAGTGGGCGGGACATGATCCATTGGTGCTCTATCGCTGTGCGGACCGGTACGCCTACTTCTACGCACCGCTGGCGCCCTCAACGGGGTATGTGAAGACCTTCGACGTCATGTTCCACGATCCCGGCATGGTGCTTCGCTGTCCCTCCGTGGTCTCTCCCGACGAGCTTCCTCCGTTCCAGGCTCCGCGCAGTCTGGTGGACGTGTTCCGGGAATATGGCGAGTGGCTCGACATCCTCGGCGTGAGCACCATGGCGAACCTGCACGAACAGGTCGCCGCGGGGAAGGGACTCGATCTCATCCTGATCTCCGAGGCGCTTCATGCCCAGCGCCTCAACCGCATCGCCGAGGAGATCGTCGCCCGGGGCACCGTCCGGGTGATTCCCATGGCGGGACCTTCCGGATCGGGAAAGACCACCACGTCACGGCGGCTGCGGACCCAGCTGCAGGTGGCGGGACTGCACCCGGTGACGCTCGAACTGGACGATTATTTCGTGGACCGCGAACGGACTCCCCGGGACTCCCAGGGAAACTACGATTTCGAAGCCCTGGAGGCGCTCGATCTGGAGCGTCTCGACGAGGATCTGCACGCGCTGCTCGCCGGGCGGGAGGTACGGCTTCCCAAATTCGACTTCCGCGCCGGAAAGAGCCATCCCGGTCGGAGTCTCCGCCTGAAGGAGCGGGACGTGCTCATCATGGAAGGCATTCACGGACTGAATCAGCGCGTTGTCGGGAGCCTTCCCCCCGGAACGGCCTTCGGCGTCTTCGTCTCGCCCCTCACGGGAGTGAGCCTGGACCGGCACAACCGCACGAGCACCACGGACAACCGCCTTCTCCGGCGCATGGTCCGGGATTCGAGGACCCGGGGGAGATCTCCGGAGGTGACGCTCCAGCAGTGGCCCTCGGTGATCCGTGGCGCGCAGAAGTACATTTTCCCCTACCAGGAGCACGCAGATGCCATGTTCAATACGGCCCTCATCTACGAGCTTTCCGTCCTCAAGGGGCATGCGGAGCCGCTGCTCCGGACCGTTCCCGAGACCTCGCCCGTGTTCGGAGAGGCCCAGCGGCTCCTCTCCATGCTCCATTTCGTTCCCTTCATCCCCGAGGGCAATGTGCCGAACGCGTCGATCCTCCGGGAGTTCATCGGCGGAAGCTGTTTCGGCGACTGAGCCGAAGGAAAAAAGGGCGGGCAAAAGTGGTGTTTCCAAGACTGTGCAAGCATTCCGGCCACATGGAGATCATTTTCCGGAGAGGAAAAAAATCGTGAAAAAAACAGAAAAAACACGTTTGTTCCGTGTATTTGAGAGAACGAAGGAGGAAAGGTTGACAAAAGAGAGCAAAAGAGGCTATGCTGCTCACGTGATGAGCAGCATAGCGAGAGTGACGGCGGAAAAACACGTTGATATCGCCCCGGAGGAGTGTGTTTCGTGAGTGCTCCGCTCGGTTCCACGGCGGCATCGCTTCCGGGAGGAGGAGGCATGGGGCTTCTGCTGGACGACAAGACGCTGCGGATTCTGGAGATTCTCTCCGACAGCTCCGAACCGATGGGCTCGTGGAACCTCGTGGAGCTTCTGGAGGGAAGGGGCATCTCGGTCAGTCCCGCCACCATCGGGCGAACGTTGAATCGGCTCGAGAGCCTGGGATATCTTGAAAAAGAGAAGTTCAAGGGACGGGTCATCACGCCCAAGGGCGAGGAGGCGATCCGCCTTTCCCAGGAACTCCGGGAGCGGAATTATTACAAGGAGCAGCTCGACGCCATCATCAACACCGACGTGCTGCAGAATTTTCTCATGGTTCTTGAGGCTCGGAAAGCCATCGAACGCTCCACGGTACGCCTCGCCGCGGAGCGGGCGAACGACGCGGAAGTACGGCACATGGAGGAGATTCTCGAACGGCAGAAGGCGCTCCGAGACCAGGGGTGCAGCATCGCCGACGAGGACAGGGCCTTTCACAAGGCCATCGCCGCCGCCTCGGGAAACAAGGCTCTGGAGATTCTCTACGCCATCATCTCCATGTCGGGGCAGCAGTCCCGCCTTTTCGAGCATCTGCGGAAAAAAGTGGCATCTCCCTATGTGACGGGGCATCTTCGGATCCTGGAGGCCATTCGGGACCACAAGCCGGACCGGGCGGAGATCTGCATGGTGGAGCACCTCGACGGACTCATGGAGGACGTGAACGCCTACTGGCATCACTATCATCCCAAGTAGGCGAAAGGGGAAGAAAGGCGCCTTGCGCGACGGCAAGGCGTTTTTTCAGAACATTTAATTGCTACTCACGAGATGAGCAGTGTTGTTTTCCCGGAAGGAGCGCGACGAACGTGGACGGAGACAAGGCATTCGACGCAATCGTCATCGGTGGGGGCATCATCGGTCTTTCCTGCGGCTACTATCTCTCCCGTGAAGGCAAACGGGTGCTGGTTCTGGAGAAGGGCGAGCCCGGCTGCGGCGCTTCCGGATCCTGCGACGACATGATTCTCTTTCAGTCCAAGAAACCCGGAGTGCTTCTGGAGATGACCTTTTTGAGCCGTGATCTCTACAGAACGCTCGAAGCGGAACTCGACATGAAGGTGGAATTCCAGAACCTCGGAGGCATGATTCTCATAGAGAACGAGGCGCACCTGGCGATCATGGAGGATTTTGTCACCCGGCAGCGGGCCTGCGGCCTCTCGGTGGAGATGCTGGATCGGCGGGAAGCGCTGCGGCGCCAGCCCTGTGCCGGTCCCTCCATCGTGGCCTCCACGTATTGTCCCGACGATTCCCAGGCGAATCCCTTCAAGGTCATGGCGGCCTTCCGCGCCGCGGGCGAGCGGAAAGGCATGCGTCTTCGCAAACGTGCGGCGGTGACGGCGACGTGCCCTCTTCCCGGAGGAGGATGGGAGGTAGCCACCGAGACGGAGCGTTATCGCGCCGATCTCGTGGTGAACGCCGCCGGAGCCTGGGCGGCACAGCTCGCCGCCCAGATCGGTCTGGATCTGCCCATCGTGCCCAGACGCGGACAAATTCTCGTCACTGAGGCCGTGGGGCTTCCCGGCGAAACGAACGTCTGGAGTTCCGAGTACATCGTCTCCAAGCTTCGCCCCGATATGGCCGGGCGGGACGAGCGTTCCCGCAGGCTCGGTCTCGGATTTGCCTTCTCCAGAACCTGGCATGGCAACTATCTCATCGGCAGCACCAGGGAAAACGTTGGATTCGACAAGAGAACCACCGGAGAAGCCCTCGACGCGGTGGCCGCAAAGGCGGTGGAGCTTTTTCCTGTCCTCGGTCAGGTTCACGTGGTGCGGTCCTTCTCCGGCCTCCGTCCGGCCTGCGTGGACGGAAAGTGCATTCTCGGCGAGTCGCCCCGGCATCCCGGCTATTTCATCGCCGCCGGGCACGAGGGGGACGGCATCGCGCTGGCTCCCGTGACGGGGAAGTTCCTTGCGGATCTCGTCTGCGGACGCAAGACGGAGTTGGATCTGACGGAACTGCACCCGGGGCGTTTCTGCGACGCCAAGGTGGCGTAGGAGGTTTTGCGGAAACAGCAGCCTCTTGCAACGTGTGCGTGTCGGGCGGATGCCGCCGAAGACGGTCGGCCAGGTCTCAGGGATGCTTTGCCGAAGGAGGAGCGGGCCCCTCTTCCTGCGGAGCGGTTATGGCGTGTGGAGACGACGGAGGTGCCGCGGGCGTGCGGAAATGCCGCCATCTCTTCGTTCCACTCCGGCGGAAAGACGTTGCGTGGATTTTTCCGCCGGCGACGAGGTCGGATCGGTCATCGACGTGTCGGATTTTTCGGACGGCCCGATGATCCCCGGAGAACGTGAAAGGGGAGGATCGACTCATGGCATTGGGCACCTGGTTGTGGATCATCACCATAGGCTTCTGTCTCGCCTTCCTCGTCATTTCCTGGAAAGTGAAGGACAAGGCCACCTCGAGTTACGCGGAATATGTCATCGGCGGCGGAAGTCTGCCCTTTTTTCTCATCTTCTTCACCCAGTTCGCCACCATCATGGGGGTGGGCAATTTCGTGGGCCATGCCGCCTCGGGAGCGCGGGTGGGGTTGCCCCACATGTTCTTCATCCTCGGAGAGCAGGGATCCAAGATCATCTTCGCCCTCTTCTTCGCGGGATTGGCGGGGCGCTTCACCTACAAGACCGTGTCGGAAATGATGGACGATCTCTTCGTCCGCGACCGGGTGACCCGCATGCTGGTGGGACTCGTCGCCTCGCTCATCATGATCGCCTGGGTGGGCGGACAGGGCAAGGCCTTCGGCCACATCTTCAGCGTCATCACCGGTGCGAACCCCACCTGGATCATTCTCTTCTTCTCCGCGGTGTTCATCCTCTACACCACCCTCGGCGGCATCTATTCCGTGGTGTGGACCGACTTTCTCCAGGGCATTCTTATGTTCGTCTTCGGAGCGGTGTTCTACTACTACGCCTTCGCTCCCGTGGATTTCAGCCTCACCCAGCTGGCGACGAAACTCGCCGAGGGAGGACACGGCAATCTCTGGGCGGTGGAGCATGTGAACACCATGTCCCTCGTCACCATGTTCGTCACGGGGTGCATCGGCATCCTCGCCGCCCAGATCTACTGGCAGCGCTGTTTTGCCGCGAAGGACGGGCGTACCGCCCGGAACGGTCTGCTCTATAGCGGCATCATCGCGATTCTCATGGTGATGCTCACGGCTCTCGTGGGAATGGTCATCGTGGCGGTGAACCCGGAGATCCTGAGCGCGGACGGCAAGCTCGCCGCGGATCCCATGTCCTGGTTCCTCCAGAGCGCGCACATTCCGACCTTCGTCGCGGCCATGATCTTCGCGCTCATTCTCGCCGCGGGCATGTCCTCCGCGGACTCGAATCTCAATTCCGCGGCCACGCTCATCGTGAACGACCTGATTCTGCCTCTCAAGAAGGACGCCACGGACCAGGAACTGGTGCGCTACGTCACCATCGCCACCGTCGTGGTGGGCATCTTCGCGGCTCTGGCCGCCCTTTACGCCACCACCATCATCGGCCTTTTCTCCAAGGCCTATTCCATCGCCGGAGGAGCCCTGGTACCGCTGCTTCTCGTGGGGCTTCTCTGGAAAAAGCGCGCCGGCGAGGAATTCCGCATGGGAACCAGGAACAGCAACATCACTCCCTGGGGGGCGCGAACCGGCATCGTCGTGGGTGGTGTGCTCACCCAGGTGGAAGCCCTCGGTGCACACCGGAATCTCATCGCTCTCGGGGTGTCCGCTCTGCTCATCGTGGTGGTTTCCCTGTTGACGAAGGAAAGCATGGAGGAGAGTTCCCTGCGGGCGTGAGACGAGCCGCACAAAGAGAAACCGTGCCCCGTTCCGGGCGAGGATGGTCCGGAACGGGTTTTTCGAAAAAGCACGCTGCCCCGTGCGAGCGAAAAACGAGAGTTTCCCCGCAGTCGACGAGGTGTGTACGTTCAAAGCGCTCCTGCCCGCCGTTTCGTCCGGATCTCCCGAAAACCGAGCCGTCCGCTTTCTTCGGAGGGGGCGTGCCTATGGAGTGTTGCCGGAGAATCGGTCGCGCCGAGAAAGGACATTTCCGCCGGAAACGGGTGAAAGAAAAACGTGATGCGACGAAGCTCTTTGTCACACCGGCGCTCCTCCCGGAGGGGAGCGAAGAAAGGAGTCTGATGGACATGCGGGAATGGGGACGATTGATCACCGCGATGGCGACGCCCTTCGACGCCGCGCTCGACGTGAACTACACCGAGGCGGCGGCTTTCGCGAAAAAACTTGTCGCCGAGGGAAGCAGTGCCCTCGTCATCGGAGGGACAACGGGGGAGGCCCCCACGCTGTCGGAAGAGGAGAAGTGCCGTCTCTTCCGGGCCGTGAAGGAGGCCGTTTCCGTGCCCGTTATCGCCGGCATCGGAACGAACTGCACGAGGAGCACCGTCGCGATGGGGAAAAAGGCGGCGGAGTGCGGCGTGGACGGCGTGCTCGTGGTGGTTCCCTACTACAACAAGCCGCCCCAGCAGTCTCTGTACGAGCATTTCAAGGTCGTGGCCGAAGAGGTGAAGCTGCCGGTCATGCTCTACAACGTGCCGGGCCGGACCTCGTGCAATCTCGCGTCGGAGACGGCGGCGGCCCTCTCCCGGGTTCCGGGCATCGTGGCCCTCAAGGAGGCGAGCGGCGATCTGGAGCAGACCACGAGAGTGCTTCGGGATGCCCGAAAGGGATTTTCCGTCTACACCGGCGACGATCCGCTGACGATTCCCACCTTGGCCGTGGGCGGATACGGCGTGGTGAGCGTGGCGGCCATGATCGCGGGTCCCCGGATGAAGCGCATGATCGATGCCTTTTGCGCCGGAAACGTCACGGAGGCCGCGACGATTCACCAGGAACTCGCGGAACTCATCAAAGCCCTCTTCGTGACCACCAATCCGATTCCCGTGAAGGCCGCCCTCACGCTCCTGGGCATTCCCGTGGGAGGGCATCGCCTGCCGCTCACCGGAGCGACTCCGGAGGTGGTGGAGACGCTTCGCGCCGCTCTGGGAAAACTGGGGCTTTTGTAAGGGGGCTCTTCGGATCATGACGGAACGGATCGGTCGCGGACACAATGTCCGAGGTGTGGACGCGAAGAAGGAGGTTTTCGAGGGATGACGTTTTCCCGAAGATTCGGAAGGCTCCTACAGGTGGATCTCACCTCTCGGAGCGTGGAGGAGTTCTCGATACCCCCGGAGGAGGTGCGCCGCTTTCTCGGCGGCAAAGGGCTCGGGATCCGGCTTCTGGAGGAACTCTTGCCGCCGGGAACCGATCCGCTGGCCCCGGAGAATCTGCTGCTTTTTCTGAATGGTCCTTTCACGGGGACGCCTTTTCCAACCTCGGGGCGCTTTGCGGTGATCACCAAGTCCCCCTTGACGGGGCTTTTCACGGACAGCCACGCCGGAGGTTTCTTCGGTCCCGAACTCGCCAAGGCGGGATGGGACGGCATCGTGGTCCGCGGTGCCTCTTCGGAGCCGTGTTATCTCTGGATCGACGATGACAGGGTCGAAATCCGGGACGGGGCGTTCCTGAAGGATCTCCCCGTGAGCGCCAAGGTGGAGGCGGTTCGAGGCGTCACGTCCGAAAAGGCCCACGTGGCCTCCATCGGTCCCGCCGGGGAACGGCGTGTGCGCATCGCCACCATCACCGTGGATCGTGACGGCGATCCCTGGCGGTCCGGCATCGCCGCCCGGGGTGGTCCCGGAGCTGTCATGAGCAGCAAGGGGCTGCTCGCCGTGGCGGTGCGCGGCACGGGAAACGCACCCCTCGCGGATACGGAAAAAATGCGTGCGCTGGCGGTGCGGATGAACGCCGCCATGCGGGAGAATTCCATGATCCACATCCGCCGCACCGTGGGGACCTCCTTCTGGGTGGATTCCATGAATCGGGCGGGGATGCTCCCCACCCGCAATTTCCAGAAGGCGTCCCTTCCCTTTCACTACGGGCTCACCGCACCAAATCTGCGCTACTACACGAAACGGGACGTGGCCTGTTTCAACTGCACCATCGCCTGCGGCAAGGTGGCCCGTTTCGGTGACGTGGAGGCGAAGGTGGAGTTCGAGTCCATCGCGCTTCTCGGCAGCAACGACGGCATGAAGGACGTGGCGGAGGTCGGACGGGCGGTGCACTGCTGCAACGAACTCGGCCTGGACACCATCTCCGCCGGGGCGGTGGTGAGCTTCGCCATGGAGTGCGGCGAGAAGGGGCTCCTCTCGGGCGTTCCCGCCTTCGGAGACGGGGCGGGACAGCTTCGCCTCCTGGAGGATCTGGCCTATCGGCGCGGCGCGGGAGAACTCCTCGCGGACGGCGTGCGCCTTGCCTCGGAGAAGATCGGCGGAGGGAGCGAGTCCTGGGCCATGCACGTCAAGGGCATGGAGATTCCCGGATACGAACCCCGCGGCGCCTGGGGTATGGCGCTCGCCTATGCCACGTCCGACCGCGGAGCGTGCCATCAGCGGGCCTGGACCAGCCGGGCCGAGATCGACGGAGAGCTTCCCCGATTTTCCCGGGACGCCTTTCCCCGGTTCGTGAAGGATGTCCAGGACGAGCGCGCCGCTGCCTATTCCCTGGTGGTGTGCGATTTTCTCCCCATGACGACGGAGGATTTGGAAGAGGGGCTCGCCGCCGCCCTCGGAGAGCCCTTTTCCTATGAGGAGTATCTCCGGGTGGGGGAGCGCATTTGGAACTGCATCCGTCGCTTCAACCACCGGGAGGGAGGAATCTCGAGGCGGGACGACACGTTGCCGCCCCGAATCCTCGAAGAGGCGCTCGAACTTCCCCCCGGCCTGGAGCGCCGCTCCGTACGGCTTACCCGGGAGGACCTGGAGGCCATGCTCAATGCCTATTACGCCCTTCGTGGGTGGGATGACTCGGGATTGCCCACGGCGGAAACGCTGTGCGCCCTCGGAGTGCTCTCCTGAGAAAAGCACTGTCAGAACTGTCCTCCGGGGGCGCGTGTCCTAGGCCTCGAAGGTCCCCTTCGCAAGAAGGGTGCCGTTTCGGAGCAGGATGCGCCCCCGGGCGAGGACGGAGGAAATGTGCAAGGTCTCCCGATCCAGAAGCACGAGATCCGCATCGAACCCCCGCCGGAGGGCCCCTTTGCCCGGGAGCTTGTACACCGTTGCGGGTGTGGAGGTGACCACGGGAAGGGCCTCCGCCAGGGGAACGCCTTCTGTGAGGACCGCCTCGCGCACGGCCTCGAAGAGAGATTCCACGCTGCCCACGGTAAGCCCCTTGAGCGTGCCCGCGGCGTCGAAATCGGGGAGGCTCCCCTGTCCGTCGGAACTGAAGGAGATCCGTTCCGGCGGAACGCCGGCCTCCAGGAGCCGCCGCAGCGCTTCCGCGCAGGACACCTCGCCTTCCTCCAGGAATTTCCGGGTCGTGCTCGTGGTGAGGTCCACGAATCCCCCGCCTTGGGCGTAGCGAATCCCCTCCTCGAAAAGGCTGGGATTTCTGTTCATGTGCGTGGGCAGAAACTGGGAGAGAGGAATCTCCGTCTCCGCGCAGATCCGCCGGAGAAAATCCAGTCCCCGGGGGCCGTCCCCGAGATGGACGTTCACCACCCCCGCCTTTCCTGCGAGCATGCCTCCAACCCTGGCCGCCGCGGCCACCTTCGCCACCTCTTCCACGAGTGGTTGTGAGGAGCGGTGGTCCGAGAGGGCGATTTCTCCGACGCCGATGATGCGGTCCACGAGGACGAGATCGCCTTCCACGGAGCCCGTGAGAGTCTTCACCGGCAACTGGTAGGAGCCCACGAGGCACCAGGCGCTGACGCCCTCCTCGACGAGTCCCCGGGCTTTCGCCACGAGGTTCGCCGTCGTTCGGGTCACGCTGTCTGTTCCGAGAACGCCTACCACGGAGGTGACGCCTCCCCTGACGAGGGAGGAAAGAGCGATCTCGGGCGTGCGGGTGGCGAACCCTCCCTCGCCGCCGCCGCCGCAGAGATGCACGTGGCCGTCCACGAAACCCGGAACGGCGAACAGGTCCGACGCATCCAGCACTTCCAGGTCCGGCAGCGTGCCGTTCTCCGGAAAGTCCTGCCCCATCCAGGCGATGCGCTCTCCCGCCAGGAGAATGTCCCTTCGTCCCAGTGGTTCCGGGGCGTAGACCGTGGCGTTTTTCACGAGTACAAACATGGTCATTCCTCCCGTCTCACCGGTGCGGTGTTCCACCGGTGGGGTTTTCGATACCCTCCCCATCCTACAGATCCCGCTCCTTCTCCGCAAGACGAGAGAACGAGGGACTGTTCCGAAGGGGGCGAAACCGATAGAATGCGTAGGGGGTCGGAAACCCCGCTTTTGCGTCGTTCCGTCGGAGGAAAAAGAGTGCTTTCCCGTAGTCGGGCGACGAGGTAACCTGAGAGCCGCAAGGAGGAAGAACATGCGGGTGTGCATGATCGGAACGGGATACGTAGGGCTCGTCACGGGAGTCTGTCTCGCCGAGACGGGCAACGATGTCTGGTGCGTGGACATCGACGAGACGAAGATCACCCGGCTGAACAAAGGAGAACTTCCCATTTACGAGCCGGGTCTCGAAGAAGTGCTCCGGCGCAACCTCAAGCAGGGCCGTCTCCACTTCACCACGAGTCTGGAGCAGGGCGTCCGGTCGAGCCTTTTCGTCTTCATCGCCGTTGGAACCCCTCCCGGCGAGGACGGAAGAGCGGACCTGCAGCACGTCCTCGCCGTGGCGGAACAGATCGGGGCGTGTCTGGACAGCTACAAGATCCTGGTTCTCAAGTCCACGGTTCCCGTGGGGACCACGCTGCGGATGAAGACCATCGTGGAGGAGGCATTGCAGCGCCGGGGAAGGCGGGACATCGAGTTCGACGTGGCTTTCTGCCCCGAATTTCTCAAGGAGGGGTCCGCCGTGGAGGATTTCCTCCATCCCGACCGGGTCGTGGTGGGCACGGAGAACGGGCGCACCGCGGAGTTTCTGAAGGAACTCTTCGCTCCCTTCATCCTCCGGGAGAACAGCCTCTTCGCCATGAGCATTCCCAGCGCGGAACTCACCAAATACGCCGCCAACGCCATGCTCGCCACCCGAATCAGCTTCATGAACGAACTCGCGGCGTTCTGCGAAGCCGTTGGGGCGGACATCGAGGAAATCCGCGTCGGTATCGGCTCGGACAGCCGTATTGGCCACGCTTTTCTCCAGGCCGGGCTCGGCTACGGCGGGTCCTGCTTTCCCAAGGACGTGAAGGCCCTCATCCATTCCGCCCGGGAGAAGGAGTACGACCTGTCCATTCTTCGGGCCGTGGAGGAGGTGAACCGGCGACAGCGGCAGGTGTTCCTCGACAGGATGGAGCGCCATTATGGAGGCAGAGAGAACCTGGCGGGGAAGACCTTCGCCCTGTGGGGGCTGAGCTTCAAACCCAACACGGACGACATTCGGGAGGCGCCGTCCCTCTTTCTGGTGCGTGAACTGCGCCGCCTCGGCGCGTCGATACGGGCCTACGACCCCGTTGCTGAGGCGAACGCCCGGGCGCTTCTGGGAGACGACCCCGGCATCGTCTACACCGAGGACTGTTACGACGCTCTCTCCGGAGCCGACGCCCTTCTCCTCGTGACCGAATGGCCCTTGTTTCGGCATCCCGATTTCGACCGCATGAAGTCCCTGCTTCGGGAAGCGGTCATCTTCGACGGGCGGAATCTCTACGCGCCGGATCGAGCCCGTGCGATGGGATTTGTCTGCTACGGCATCGGCAGAGGAGGCGTGTGACCCGGGCCGGACAAAGAGCCAGGTGCCCTTCGGGCACGAAAGAGCGCCCCGCTGCGGATTTTTTCACCGGCGGGGCGCTCTTTGGCTTTGCGGGGAGTCAGGCGAGGCGGTGCATCCAGGGAACGATGGGGTCTCCCTGCAGGGCCACCGTTCCCGCACGACCGGGAAGTGTCCCCTTTTCGACGGGGCAGAGGGGGAGCTTTTCCAGCTCGACGGCGCGGGCGACATCGTCCAGGGCGGTGAACCGGACTCCCCTCGCACGGCACGCCGTGAGAAAGGACTCGAAGAGGGCGAGCTTGCTCAGTCCCTCCATTTCCGCATGGACGGTGTGGACGTGGAGGATCTGGTCCTTCGGAGTCCTCGGTTCCGGAATGTCCTGTGCGGCAGAGGTCGCAGGCGCTCGCCGGAGCAGTGTCAGATAGGCGTCTTCCAGGGAGGCGTCAGTGGTTCCGGGGGTGCCGAGGCATTCATCCAGGGTAGGGAGTGTCGTGGGAATCTGCACCGTGCGAAGAGCTTCTCCCTCCGCAACGGGAAGGAACGGTTCCCGCCCCCTGCAGTCGCTGCAGTAGAGAAATCCTTTGCGTTCCTGCATGCGGAGGCTCGCCTCCGTGACCTGCCATCCCGGAGCGGCGCAGGAGCGGGGGGCCCTTCCCGCGATCTCCTCGAAAAGACCGCAGGCGCGGTCGAAATCTGCGGCGAGTTCCTCCGGAGGAATGCGGGGCAGGAGATCCTGCCATTTCACGTGATCCCAAGCGTGGATGCCGCAGTCGTGGCCGCTGCGCACGGCGTCCCGAAGCATCTGTGGATTCGGTCCGGCGATGAGAGGGGCCGGAAGAAGCGTGCCGTAGAGGAGCGTCTTCCATCCGTAGGTGCTGGGCGCTTTCGTGCGGCACATCTTGGTCAAAAATCCCGGGCGGAGGAGACGCCGCACGGCCTTGCCGGAGTTGTCGGGCCCCATGGAGAAGAAGACGCTCGCCCGAATACCCGTCCGGTCGAAGAGACGCAACAGATTCGGTACACCTTCGCGATGCCCTCGAAGGGTGTCCACGTCCACCTTGATGGCCAGACGCACTGTCATGCCCATGCGCCACCGTCGCCGAGATAATAGTGCACGGTGTCCCGGACGATGTCCTCCAGGGAGCGCTTCGGACGCCAGCCAAGCAGGCGCTCCGCTTTGGCGATGCTGGGGACGCGGTGCTGCACGTCCGCGTAGCCCTTGCCGTAGTAGTCGTCCTCGGGAATGTCCGCGATGACCGCCGCCGCCGCGAGGGGGGCGTATTTCGGATAGGCCGCCGCAGCGTCCCGGACGAGGTGGGCCAGTTCCTTCACCGAGGCCTGATTGGCGGGATTGCCGATGTTCAGGATCTCCCCGTCGAGATTGTTTCGCTCGTTCCGGACGATGGAGAGGAGCGCGTCGATGCCGTCGTGGATGGAGGTGAAGCTTCGTCGCTGCCGGCCTCCGCCGACGAGATGGAGCGGTTTGCCGTGCACGAGATTGAAGAGAAATTGGGTGATCACCCGGGCGGTCCCCTTTGCCGCATCGGCGGGCTCGTCGAGCCGGGGGCCGGTCCAGTTGAAGGGACGGAAGCAGGTGAAGCGCAGTCCCCGTTCCTGTCCGTAGGCGGCGAGGACCCTGTCCATCATCTGTTTGCTGCAGCTGTAGATCCAGCGCATCTTGCTCACCGGACCGAGGACCAGGAGGGATTCATCCTCGGAGAGCTCCTTGTCCGGGCAGAGCCCGTACACCTCGGAGGTGGAGGGGAAGAGCACCCGTTTGTTGTGGGTCACGCACATGCGGACGATCTTCAGGTTCTGCTCGAAATCCAGTTCGAAGACGTAGAGGGGGTTCTTCACATAATAGGCAGGCTGGGCGATGCCCACGAGAGGGAGCACCACGTCGGCGGCGCGGATCCGATCCTCGATCCAGGCGCTTTCGGCGAGAAGATCGCCTTTCCGGAAAGAGAAGCGGGGATCGGCGAGGCAGTGCTCCAGGTGATGCGCGCGCAGGTCGAGAGCGGAGACGGTCCAGTCCGTCTCCGCGAGAATCCGCTCCGAGAGATGGCTTCCGATGAATCCGTTGGCTCCGAGAATGACCACGTTCATGCGTCGTGACTCCTTCCATTCCGTCGGTTCGTGTCCGTGTCGCCGGTGTGTCCGTGTTCTCCGCGGGCGCGGAAGAGCGGTTCTTTTCGAGAGAGCAGATCGACCTGGTCCTCTCGGAGACCGAGGAGATCGCCTTGGCGGAGGTACCGTTCTCCAAAGGTCATTCCATCCATGACATCCTCCTTCGAAAGCGGGGGCCTTTCTTCGGTGGAGTCGGCCCACTGCACCCGTTCGAGACGCACTGCCGTGCCGTTTCCGGCGAGCACCCGGAGCGGTGCCGTGGACAGCACGGTGCCGCAGGGAAGGGTCTTGGGGACGGTGGGGTCCTTTTCCTCGGGGAAGCACCACCAGACGAGGAGCTTCCGCCCTCCCGCGAAGGTGAAGGCCCCCGGAAAGGGATGGGTCACGGCGCGGACGAGATTGTAGATCCGTTTTGCCTCCCAGGTCCAGTCGATGTGGCCGTCCTCGGGTCGCCTGCGTCCGAAGGTGGTGGCGAGAGCGGCGTCCTGGGGAATGCGCGGTGTCCGTCCCGCCGCGAGCAGAGGCCAGGATCGTTCGAGAACGGTCACCGCCGCGTCGGCCACCTTGAGGGCCACATCCTGGGCCGTGTCCTCGAAGAGAATGGGAACCCGCTCCTGATCCACCAGGTCTCCCGCGTCGGCGCTCTTCACCATGTGGTGCAGGGTCGCCCCCGTTTCCGTCTCCCCCATGAGAACCGCCCAGTTGATGCTCGCCCGTCCCCGGTACTTCGGCAGCAGGGATCCGTGCATGTTGAACGCCCCGAGCCCCGGCAGGCGGAGAATGCTCTCGCCGATCATGTCGCGGTAGTAGAAGGAGAAGAGCAGGTCCGGGCGGAGCGCACGGACCCGTTCCTCCGTCGGAGGGCCGAAGAGGACGGGGAGTCCCGCTTCCCGGGCGGTCTGCGCCACGGAGCGGAACCAGATGGTTTCCTTCGGGTCGTCCTCGTGGGTGAAGACCCCCACCACGTGTGCGCCGAGACGGAGGAGCGTTTCGAGGCAGCGTGTGCCCACCTCGCTGTAGGCGAAGACCACGACCCGTGGTTCGCGCTCAGTCACGGCGTGTCTCCTCTCCGCCGACAACGCAGGCGAGGGGCTCCTTTTCCGGCGTTTCGTCCTGCCATGGCACCAGAGGCGGCGTGCCGCCCGGTTCTCCCTCGTAGACGGTTCGGATGACGAAGCGTGGTCTCCGCCGCACTTCCTGGTAGATGCGTCCCACGTATTCGCCGGCGATGCCCACGGAGAGCATGGTGATGCCCATGAGAAAGAAGTTGATCGCCAGGAGGGTGAACACGCCCTCCGCCTCGGGGCCGAGGAGGAGACGTCGCGCCAGCAGGAGGAGCACGAGGAGGAAGCTGGGAATGGAGACAAGCACGCCCAAAAGCGTCACGGCCTGAAGTGGAACCAGAGAGAACCCCGTCATGAGATCGAAGTTCAGCCGAATGAGGCGGTAGAGGCCGTATTTGGAGGTCCCGGCGTTGCGCTCCGCGTGATCCACGGGTATTTCCGCGGGATTGACGGCGAATTTCTTCGCCAGGGCGGGAATGAAAGTCGTCGTCTCCGGACAGGAGTTGATGTAGTCCACGATGCGCCGCGCATATCCCCGGAGCATGCAGCCGTAATCCCGAAGCCCCAGTCCGGTGATGCGATTGGTGATGCCGTTCACCATGCGGGAGGCAACTTTGCGGAAGAGGGGGTCCTGTCGGTCCACGCGATAGGTACCCACCACGTCGTGCCCCGCTTCAAGGAGCGCCACCAGGCGGGGAATCTCCTCGGGAGGGTTTTGCAGGTCCGCGTCCATGGTGATCACGAATTCGCCCCGGCTCTTCTCGAATCCGGCGAGAATGGCCATGTGCTGGCCGAAGTTGCCGTTGAAATCCACCACCCGAACGATTGCGGGATGTCTGTCCCGGTAGGCGAGGAGAAACGCCAGGGAGCGGTCTCGGCTGCCGTCGTTGACGAAGAGCACCTCGCAGGAGCGCCCCAGCCCTTCGAGGACGGGGGTGAGGCGCCGGAAAAGCGCCGGGAGTGATTCCTCCTCGTTGTACACGGGGATGACGAGGGAGACTTTAACGTGCGCGCTGGTCATAGAATCTTTCGCCTCTTCTCTGCGTGAATGGAGGTACTGTCCCTTCCGGTGTGTTCGGCCGTTTCGAAGGAGAGGTGTTTTCCTTCGGAGGCGGGAACGAAAGGGGTTGTCGCCGTTCGAGTGCCCCGATGGGTCTTCTTCCGTCCGTGGGCGTTCGGGATCACTGGGCTCCGTCGGCCCTGTTCAGAACGACGAGCTGGTTCCGCATGGCTTTCCCCAGGATTCTGCCCGGCGGAAAGCCTTCCTGGAGCAGCCTTTCGTACCGGGTCTCGGGAAGGACCATGAGCACGCGGTTCTCTCCTTCCCAGATGCCGCGGAAGGTTTCCCGGTCGAGAAACCAGGTGGTCTGGTTCTCCTGGCGGTAGCCGAATTCGAGTTCCCCCAGATAGTCCACCAGGAGAATCCGTTCCTTCAGGTAGAAGGGGAGTCCCTGGTGGTATTCCCCGACATCGGCGACGAGATCGCCGGGTCTTCGTTCGGTTTGGATGATGTCCGCCAGCTCTTTCGCGGAGAGGATGGTTCCGTAGAAGCGGAAGAGGGGTTTGAAAGCCATCCCCTGGAGCAGCGCACAGAGACAGAGCACCGCGAGAAGAGAATGGTAGCGGCGGCGGTACCAGAAAAACCAACCGAAGAGCGTTCCAAGGACCATCGTTGTTGCCAAGGGAACGCCGAGACGAAGCAATTCCTGTGCGGGGAAGCGGTCCTGGAAGAACGGATAGGCCACGAGAGCCGCCGCAAAGGGAAGCGTGAAGAGGGATGTGCAGAAGAGCCCGAAGCGAAGCGCCCTGCTGGAACCGAGGTAGCTCCAGATGTCGAGGCTCCGTGCCGCCAGAAGCGCCAGGGGCGGAAAGACGGGAAGAATGTAGGGGACCAGCTTCGACTTGGAGAAGGAGAAGAAGAGAAAGATCACCAGAAACCAGATGAGCAAATAGGCGCCCACCTCCTGGTCCTCACCCCGTTCTTTCGTTCCGAGGATGGCGTCGCTCGCGCCGGTGAGGGCAAAGCCCGTCCAGGGAAGGAGCCCTATGAGCAGAATGGGGATGAAGAACCACCAGGGTTCGAATCGGTTGTGCACGGTGGTGGTGTAGCGCACGAAGTGCTCGTGGATGAAGAAGAAGTAAGGGAATTCGGGATTGCGGAGGCTTACCAGGGTGAACCAGGGAACGGTGACGAGCAGAAAGAGAAGGATGCCCGACAGGCTGAGGCTCTCCCAGAGAAGGATCCACCTCCGCGTGTAGGCGATCCAGCAGAAGATGACGATTCCGGGGAGAAGAAAGCCGACGAGCCCCTTGGAGAGGGTCGCGAGACCGGCGGCGGTGTAGAAGACGAGCAGCCATCCCCGGTTCCGGGTGATGCCCAGGTAGTAGCTGAACAGGGCCACGGTGAGGAAGAAGGTGAGCGTCATGTCGATGATGTTGATGTGCGCCATGGCGAAATAGACGAGGGAGGTGCCGAGGATGATCCCCGAGAGAAACCCCGCCCGTCCTCCGAAGCAGGTGGCGCCAAAGAGGGCCGTTGCGGCCACCCCGGCGAGAGCGAGAAGGGCCGGGACGAAACGGGCGGCGAAGGCGTTCTCCCCGAAGAGTTTGAAGGAGAGGGCGGTCAGCCAGTAGTGGAGCACCGGCTTCTCGAAGTACTTCACGTAGTTCAGACGTGGCGTGACCCAGTCCCCCGACTCGAGCATCTCCCGGGGGATCTCCGAATAGCGGCCTTCGTCGGGTTCGAGGAGACCGTGGCTTCCCAGAAAGGAAAAATAGAGCACGCCGACGAGAAGCAGAAGAAGGCAGAGGATACCTGTGCGCAGACTGCGTTCCATGATCTCACCCCTGCTGCAGTGTTTCGGCCGGTCCGCCCGCGACGCCCCGGTCCTTCCATCTCCTGGCCAGGTAGACGAAGGGGGTGTCGGCGAGGGCCACGAGGAGCTTCAGAACGTAGGTGCTGCAGAAGATCTGGGCCAGCACCGGCCAGGAATAGATTCCGGCGAAGGCGATGGAGACGAAGACCGCCGTGTCGAGGAGCTGGGAGACCAGCGTGCTGCAGTTGTTGCGGATCCAGATGTGGCGCACGTGGGGAAAACGTTTTCTCCAGAAGTCGTAGGCCCAGACGTCGTGGTACTGGGAGATGCCGTAGGCGGCGAGGCTCGCCAGGGCGACGCGGGGCATGACGGAGAAAAGTGCCTGCATGGGTCCCTGAGCGAAATCGCTCTCGTGGGGAATGTAGAGCAGGGCGAGGTTCATCGCCCCGGTGGTGAAGATGAGGGAGAAGAAGCCGATGGCCACGGCCTGCCGTGCTGCGGCCTTGCCGTGATTTTCCGAGAGGATGTCCGTGGCGAGGAAGGATGTTCCGTAGATGATGTTTCCCAGGGTCGCCACCATGCCGAAGAGGGAGACGGTCTTCATGACCTGCACGTTAGCGAGAATGGCCGCCATGGCCACCCAACAGTAGAGCCCCGTCTTGCCCCACAGCCGGTAGGCAAGGCTGATTCCTCCGAAATTGCACACCAATGTCACACCCCAGAGCAGTTCGTTCGTCATGGACGCCCTCGGCCTTCCTTTCATTTCGTCCGCAGGGGCAAGGCTTCACTGTCGCCTTTTTCCGGACCGTTTCTCGTCGTTACGGAAATCTTATCACGAAAATCCAGCGCGACAGGACACGCTTCGGTCATGCAAAACCGGGACAGCCGCCGCGTCTGGGCATGTCGTCCCGGTCTGTCCGCGCTTCCGTTCCGGAGAACGGAGACGCCGCAAGCCTCCTGTCGCTAGAACTGAACCTTAGGAACGGCCCGCTCCTGGGCGTCCTCGATCTCGAAGAACGTGGCTTTCTGAAAGGCGAACATGTTCGCCACCAGATTCGACGGAAAGGATTCCACGAGAATGTTCTGGTTCCGAACGGCCCCGTTGTAGTAGCGCCGGGCCATCTGGAGTTCGCTTTCCACGGTGTTGAGGTTTTCCTGGAGCTGGAGGAAGTTCTGGTTCGCCTTCAGGTCCGGATAGGCCTCGGCCACGGCGAAAAGCTGACGCAATGCTCCGGTGAGTCCGTTCTCCGCCGTCGCCTTTTCCGCGACGCCCGAGGCGGAGATGGAGGCGGAGCGCATGCGCGCCACATCCTCGAAGATCTGCTTCTCGTGAGTCGCGTACCCCTTGACGGTCTCCACGAGGTTGGGAATGAGATCGTGGCGCCGTTTGAGCTGCACGTCGATGCCGCTCCAGGCCTCCTCCACGAGATTTCTTCCCCGAACGAGACGGTTGTAGGCTCCCATGAACCACAGGCCCGCTCCCAGGGCCACCGCCGCGAGAATGCCCAGTGCGATCATGCTGCGTCCCCTCCTTGTTCCTGCTGTCGTTTCCGTCCTCCGCCGCCCCAGGCTTCGGCTCGGCGACGCAAAGACCTTCAGCGCATGTCACGGCCCATAGCATACCACATTTTACCAGCCGCCACCGCCACCGCCACCACCGCCGCCGCCGGAGGAACCGCCTCCGGAATTTCCTCCGGAGAAACCCGAGGATGACCCGGGAGGAATGGAGGAGACGGTGAGCGTGGAGGCAAGGGAGTCGCCGAAGGAAGAGATACTTCGGGTGAAATCCTCCTTCATCCAGATTGTGGTGCCGTCGTGCCACAGCGGAACGTAGGTTCCCTCCTCGGTGGCTTTGCGTAACAAGTCTGCGAATTTTGCCGACCAGGCCACCTCGAGGTCGAGGGCCAATGCATAGGGGAGCAGCGCCTCGAAAAGTTCCGGCGTGCGCTCCGGTGGATGGAGCAGCTTCAGCCGCTCCTCCTCGGCGGTCTCCAGATAGAGGGCGAATCCCTCGATCTCGTCCTGCCGCTTTCGCCCTTTGTCCGTGCGGGCCGGAAGCAGTCTCCGGAAGAGGAGGATCGCGGCGGCGAGGCCGAGTGCGGCAAATGCCGCGACAAAGGAAACGTTCAGTGCCGTGAAAAAGAATCCTCCCAGAAAGAGCAACAGTACGCCAAGGGCAACGACTCCCGCGAACAGCACGGAAACGAAGGTGCGGCATCCGCCGCAGGAACGGAAGAGGCGTAGAGTGTTTCGGAAAGGCCGGAGGCGGGCGAGCCAGAAGATCGCCGATCCGACACACCACGCTGTTCCCAAAAGCCCGAAGAGAATCATGTCATGGGTGACGCCCCCCAGAAATGCCGCCAGAGAGAAGAGAATCAGGAGTGCCACCGCCAGGACGATGCCCGCGACGAACCACCCCGTGTTGGTGACGAAGTTCCGCCCCTCGTGGCGTTTTTGCAGGGACTCCCTCAGTCCGGCGGCAGCGGCGGAAATGACGGCCGCGTTGTCCGGATGCAGGAGGAGCGTCTCCGTTTCCCGGAAGAGCGAATGCAGGAGACGTCGCTCTTCCTCCCAGATCTTGTTCGCTTGCTCGATGGGCGCGGATGTGCTCTTCTCCCTTTCGGACGCGCTCCTTGTCCCGTCCAAAAGTTCTCCGTCGGAGGAGGTTGCCTCCGGGGAGTTCTCCTGTGTGTCTGGCTCCGCCGTGGAAGGGCGCATCCGGGAAATCCGGTAGAAACGCCCCTCTCGCTCGATGCGGAGCAGACGTTTGGAGGCGAGGGAGAGGAGAACGCACGCGAAAACCTTGGAATCGTAGCCGAGACGATGCAAAAAGCGCACTGACGCCGGAGAGAACCCTTGGGGTGGAGAAAAGCGCGGCACGAGAATCCCCGGCTTTGGGTCCCGGCCCCGTTTCCACCAGACAACGCTCCAGAAGAGGAGGAGCAGGAGCAAGGTGAGGACGAGGGCCGCGTCCATTCCGTAATCGCGGAGAAAGAACGTGCCGCTCCAGGGAGGCGTGACATATCCCTTCGGCCAGGCCACGGCAATGGTGAACCCCTCCTTGAGACGGAGTGGGCGGGTTGTCGTAAAGGATGCCCTATTTCCTTCCTTTTTCCCCACGAAGTCCTGTTCCTGGGATCCCCGATATCCCGTCCAGGCGTCGAGGGACAACACTTCGGCTCCTGAAGGAAGATGCACCTCCGCGGAAGCCCGGAGGATCAGAAACTCCCATCCGTTTCCCGTGACGTTCCAATACAACTCGTCGTGGGTGGGGAAAAATCCGAGCTGTCGTGACGTTCTGTAGGCGATCTCGTAGGTGTGTCGGCCCGGTGGCAAAAGAGCGTCTCGCGCTCCTGCGTAGATGCGGAGTCCTCCGGAGATGTTCTCGGTAAACCAAGGTTCGTCTCGCCCGTTCCGCCGGACTCCCGTCACCGCGAGGGGGATCGTGTAGGGGCGGCTTTCTTTTGGGTGGTAAAGGGTGGGAATGTCCCGAAAAATGCCCCGACGGATACGGTCGCCTTCGGCGTCGACGGTGATGGTCTCCACCACGACGAGTTCGCCGTTCGGCTCCACCGTGAGGTCACTTTTGTACTCGACAATTTGCTCTTTGCCCCAGGCGGGCCGCTCTAGGCCATTTTGAAGAAGAGGGCAAAACAAAAAGAGAAGGACGAGAAGAAATAAAAGAGGCTGAAAAAGCCTGAGGCGACGTTTTCCCTGTCCCTGTGGTCTCTCGTGTTGCGCTGTTCCAAGCCAGGTGACAGCGCATTTCCGCACTGTCTCCTTCGCGTCGCTTTCTTTCCGGAAGAAAAGGTCGCCCCTCGTGCTTATGCTCATGGCGCACCCCCTGTGCTTTCGCTGTGGGCGTGTTCGTGCTGCTCCGGTGTTCTCCGTCGGGCTTTCAGTGCGGACATCCCGTATGCGTCGCATCGAGCAGAGGTTTTCGCTTTTGAAGAACCATACCACAAATTGGTGCGCTGGTTCCGTGAGGGATGCCCCGGAAGAAACCGGTTTTTGCCGGAAATCGGTTTATTTTTTTGTGTAAAATGAACGAGGGTTGACAAAAGGGGCCTTCGCTGGTATATCTATCTCGTGCCGGAAATCGCCTTCGCAAGAGATGAAGCGGTCCGGCTCCGCAACAAAACGAAGGACATGGGGGTTTTATTCATGGGTTTTGTTCTTTCCTGTTCCGCCCGATTGAGATGACTCTGCGGGAAGCGCGGTTCTCTTCGGCCTGGAGTGATGTCCGGAGAGAGGGGCTTGCAGGGGCACCCAAGGGAGATGGACAGGGGAGGTTTTTTGTCATGTGGATGAAGGACAGCGAGGGAAACTGGTATCTTTCGCAGCAGGAGCAGATCGATTGCGGTCATTCCGTCGAAGGTTCCTGGCAGAAGAACGAAAAAGACGGAACATGGCATTATGAACTGAAGAGCGTGGAGAAGCAGACCTGTCACGTACCTCTTCCTCTCGTTCTTTCCGAAGGAGTGGAGCTGCTTTCCGAGGCCATCTGAGGTGTTTGTGGCCCTTGTGTCTCTCGCGGAAAGAGTTCGCGGAAGGGCTCCGTCGGAAAAAATGCTTTTCTCGAGCGTCGTCGCTTCCGAGCGGCGACGCTTTTTTTATGTCTGCACCTGTCCGAGGTACCCCTTCGAAATATGCGTGCGAGCCGTACCGGCGAAGAGAGAGAAAGCAAAACATCCCTTGTTGGCGAATCCGTTCCGCTTCGCTACAATCGTGAAACCCGTCACCCCATTTGCGCCAAGGAGGAAAAAATCATGTTCATTCTCGTCATCGGCGGTTCCGACGTCTGCAAGATCCCCGGCCTTTCCGCGGCGGGAGCGAATCCTCAGGTCGTCCCCTTCACGGCCCCTGCGGATGCGGACATGCTCCGATGGGGACATCCCCGCATCGTGGACGTGGTTCCCGTCGATCCCCAGGGACATCCCACACCGGCCGTCATCACCCGGGCGTCCATTCTGGAGGCGGGCATCCCCCATCTCACACTCCGTGCCGGATCGTATCTGCCTCCCGCCTGTCCCCATCTCGACCTCTGTGTGGAGCCCGGCAGGAACCCCGCGGAGGAAACCGCCGTTGCCCAGGGAAGAGCGCTCTTCGAAGAGGCCCGAACGCTGGCGGAGGTCTTCGCGGAAATGCGGGAGCCGCTGGTCATCGGGGAATCCGTTCCGGGAGGCACCACCACGGCCTACATGGTGCTGCGCGCTCTCGGAATCGACGGCATGGTCTCCTCCGCGTCGCCGAACAATCCCGTGAGCCTCAAAGAGTCGCTCTGCGCCCAGGCTTTCCGCCGGATGGGAAGAGAGCCCGGGGCGTTTCGCGGAAAAGGGCTCGACGCGGCGGTGGCCTTCGGCGATCCCATGCAGATCGCCGTGGCGGGGATCGTGGCGGGACTTCCGGAGGAGCACGAGGTGGTCCTCGCCGGAGGAACCCAGATGCTCGCCGTGGCGGCCATTTTACGCAATCTGGGCGTGACCCGGCCTCTCCTGGTTGCCACCACGAAATACGTGGCGCAGGATCCCGCCGCGGATTTTTCCGCCCTTGCGGCGGCGGCGGCGGTGGAGGTCTACGCGGCACCCCTCGATTTCTCCAGGAGTGCCTACCAGGGGCTCCGGGATTATGAGAAGGGCTTCGTCAAGGAAGGAGTCGGCGCTGGAGGAAGCGTGTGGTACGCAGAGCGGCGGGGCGTCTCCGTGAAGCGCGTCGTCGCGAGGGTTGAGGCGTTGTACGCGGAGATGATGGCCCGTAAAAGCTGACCGAGGCTGATCCGTGCACTTGTCTCAACTCCTCGGATCAGAGCGGGCAGCGTCGTCGGATTCTCGTGCAGTGCCTTACTCCCGGTTCGCCTTCGGTGGAGCCGGGAGATTTTTTTGAGCGCTCTCTCACCGACCCGCCAGGGAAAAAATCGCGTGGAGCATGCCTCCGGCGGCGAAGGCCGTGAAGAACATGATCCCCATGCTCGCGGCGAGGCGCCGTCCTCCCAATTCCCGCCACAGCACGATGAAGGTGGCGATGCAGGGAAAAGTCATGGCCAGAGTCACCACGGCCACCACGAGCTGCTGCGGCGACAGACCCAGGGGAACGAGCATTCCCACCGCCACGTCCTTGCGGAGAATACCCAGGAGGAGCGGTCCCGCCGCCTCGGGGGAAGCCCCAGCACTCCCTGGAACAGGGGCGCGGTGAGGCGTGCCGCGGCCTGGACGATACCCGCCATGGTGAGGAGGTTCACCAGGAGCACGCCTCCCAGTACGAGGGGTGTCGCCTCCAGAAGAAATCCCTTGATGCGGAACCAGAGTTTCAGCAGGAGCCCCGAGGGTGAGGGGAGCCGATAGGGGGGAATCTCCACGATGAGCTCCGGGCTGTAGCCGGGAAGGACCAGATGGAGGATGCGTCCCAGGATCACCCAGGAGACGGCGAGGACCGCGTAGGGGATGAGCACGTAGCGTCCTCCCAGATCGCCCAGCACGCCCACCGCCATGGCCTGGAGCCCGGCGCAGGGCACTGCCACGGAGATGAGCGTGGCGGCGATGAAGCGTTCCCGGGGCGATTCGAGCACTCGCGTGGCGAGGATGCCCGGCACGTTGCACCCGAGTCCGAGCAGGGTGGGGATGATGGCGAATCCGTGCAGGCCGAGGCGGTGCAGCAGGGCGTCGAAGAACACCGCGAGCCGGGGGAGGTAGCCGAAATCCTCCAGAAAGCTCAGCACCGCATAGAAGGCCGTCACGTAGGGGAGAACCATGACGAACTCCACATAGAGCCCCGTGGTGAGCATGCCAAAGCTCTGCTCGAAGTCGATGGCACCGTCCACGAGCCGGCCGATGAGGATGTGGTGAAGCAATCCCTCGCCGCCGAGGGCGGCGGAAAGTTTTTCCAGAAGGGGAAGAAGCAGCCGATTCGCCAGAGGGTCCAGAAGACGGTCGATGAGCCCCTCGCCGAGAAAGCGAATGGTGTTGTAACTGGTCAGAATGACCCCCAGGGCGATGAGGCCGCCCCAGACGCGGTGTACCGAGGCGTCCTCGAGCTTGTCCCGCCAGGTGTGGTGGCGATGGGTCACCCGCTGGACCCGCTGGATGACGCTGCCGATGGCGAGCCATCGCTCTTCGGCGCTCCGCAGCGTTCGCGTCGTTTCTTCAGGAGGGCGCGCCGCCTGCGCTGTGCCGCTGGTCTTTTCCTGCAGTGCCCGGACAAGTTCATTGATCCCCTGTCCCGTTACGGCCACGGTGGGCACCACGGGAACGCCCAGTGCCTCGGCGAGGGCGGAGGCATCCACGGCAATCCCCTTGTGTCGCGCTTCGTCCACCATGTTCAGGGCCACCACCGCGGGGAGGCCCCGTTCGAGAACCTGGAGGGCGAGGTAGAGATTCCGCTCCAGCGCGGTGCAATCCAGAACGACGATGACCGCTTCGGCCCCCTCGTCCACAATGCGCCGAGCCACCTCCTCCGCCTCGTTCGTGGGGTCCAGGGTGTAGGCCCCGGGGACGTCGATGAGATGAAAACAGGAATCCCCGAAGGCGAGACGCCCCTCGGAAAAGCCGACGGTCGTTCCGGGATAGTTGGAGGAAATGGCGTGCACTCCCGTGAGCCGCGTGAAGAGCACACTCTTGCCCACGTTGGGGTTGCCCACGAGAAGAATTCTCCGGTTGCAGGGAATGCCCCGGAGTTCCGCCACCAGGGGATTGCCGCAGCAGGACTCCCGGAAGGCGCGGCGTCCTTCCTCGGCCTTCACGGACGCGCCCTCCCCGGAGCCGTGGAAGAATGCCGTTTTGCTCCGTTCATGGCTCCGGCACCTCCTCCACGAGGATCGCCCTGGAGACGCCGTGTCCCACGGCGATCTGCCGTCCGTCGAGCTCTAGGGCCACGGGGCCGGAAAAGGGCATACCCGAGAGCTTCGTCACGATCTTGCCAGGGCGGATGCCGAGGGCCTCCAGGCGTGCGCCGCTCTCTCCCCGGGGCAGGGAGACGATGCGGACTCGTTGGCCGTTGGGGACTTCCCGCAGCGGAAAAGGGGGCGGAGTTCCCTCCTGTCGCCTTTGCGGAGGTGCCGAAGCTGTGGAAGTGGAAAGAGTCTCCGTCTCCGAATCGGTCATTCGGAAAAGGTTCTCCTGTTCAGGGTTGAACTTGGAAGCGTGTCTGCCCATATGCTACCGACCTTTGCTGAACGAGATGGGGCGATACGTTTCGGAAACGTGATGTTTGCGTTCTGCCGGGCCGTGTCCGCATTGTCCCCTGATCAGGAGGACGACATCACGGCGCGAACCCGAGGCTGAAGATACCCGCTCCCGTCAAAAAAAGCAAGGATTTCCGCGAAGGGTTTCTTTTTCCTCGGTTTGCTCGAACGTTCTTTTCCGTGGTGCGAAAAGGCGGAAGATCAGAGGCCGAGGCTTTTCACCAGCATGGTGGCGTAGCTTCCCCGGGGGAGCAGAAATGAAAGAGTGCTCTTGCGCTTGCCGGGATAGCGTTCGTCCTCCTCCGGTCGCGACCAGGTGAATTCTTCGGGAACGACCACTGCGGCGCGGAGAAAGGACGAAAAATAGGACTGCCGGATTTCCCGGAGGTTGAACTGGGCACGCCGGACATTGCGCTCGGCGAGGACCTCCTCGATGAGTTCCAGACATTCCGGATCCGTCGCTTCCATGCGTGACGCTACCGTGGGGAGCGAAAGTGCACCGAGGCGTGCGCCGCCCTGACGGCCCGGATTCCTGAAATGGACGTACTCCCCAGTTTTGCCTTTTACGGAAAAGGTCTCCCGGGCGTGGCGGAGAACGAGGCGCCGGAGTACCTCGTTCCAGAGAAAACTCTGATAGGCCGCGAAATGGAGGGAAAGTTCCTCCCGGGGAATGCGCTGGAGCGCGAAAAGTCCCCCCCCGGTCTCCACCGTTTCTGCGGAGGATTTCCATGATCTCCCGGTGGAGCGGCGTTGCACAGAGGGGAAGCAGCGCATCCCACTGTCCCCAAAGAGCTTCCATGGCGCGTTTGCGCTCCTTCGCGGCACTGGGCGCCTCGGGGTGAATGGTGGTGAAGTAGAGCTTGAGAGCGCCGTTGTAGTGTCCTCTGACGACCCTTTCCCCGAAGAAGGCCCCATCGTTGCCGACGCTGCCGAAGCGCTGGTCGTCGAAGTAGTTGGCGAACCCGAGATCGCGAATCTCCAGAAGTCGCCCCAGGAGATGCGTTTCGTCGGCGGGGGCGATGTCACGGAGCGTGAGAGTGAAGCGATTTCCCCGGATGAAGTGGGGGGACATGGCCTCGCTGGAGTATCCCACGGGAGAGATGGAGACGTTGGGGGACGAAAAGGAAAGATCCACCCGTGCCGGGGCGGTGAGATACTGGATCGTGTGGGCGTGACGGTCCTTTTTGCCGCCGTAGCGGATGTCCTGGAGGCTCAATCCCGATGCCCGGGCCGCTTCCCGCAGAGCATCCAGCGTGTTCCACCCCCGTTTTTCCAGACGGTACACGCGGAACGGCGCACGTCCTCTTTTCTCCTCGAGCGGAAGAGAGATCACTTCCTCGACGAAGAATTCCTCGGGTGTTCCCTTGATCTTCACTGCTTTCGCTCCTGTCCTTTGTCGTCATGCCCGCAGGGGGCGTTTTGGGGTGTCTGTCGTCCCTCCCTTCGGGGTGGGGCGGAGCAGGCCCTTCGGAACGAACGTGTCTTGGTCTCACGCGACGGAGGTCTGCTGTTTGGAGGTGCGCAGGGCCTCCAGAAGTTCCGGAAGGCTCATGTCCTCGTTTCCGCTGTAAAAATGGAGGCCGAACTGTAGATGCGGCTCCAGGGAAATCAATCGGTCATTGTCCTTCATCATGTGGGACAGCGTTTCCTTCATGCGTCCCATGACCGTTTTCGCTCCCGACTGCGGTGTTTCGGGAAGGAGGATACAGAGCGAATTGTCCTGGAGCAGAAAGGCCAGATCCGTCTCCCGGATTTCCTTGTTGAAACGGCTGCAGAGCGCCAGAAGCAGTTCCCGTCTGTTTGCCTCGCTCGTGGCTTTGGGATCGGCCTCGTTCCGTTTGAGAAAATCCAGATCCACGAGAAGGGCCGAGAGCCAGCGGCGGAAACGCCTCGCCCGGGCGATCTCGTAGGATGCCCGGGGAAAAAAGTAGGTGTCTCCGTAGAGCCCCGTCCGTGGATCCCGGGAGAAGCAGCCCTCCGCGGAGGATCCTGAGGACGTCCGGTTCGTTTCCGTGTCATCCTGTTTCTGGGCCGAGGAACTTTGCGGAAGCAGAAACACCCAGACCTCGCCGTCGAGTTCCTCTCGAAGGACGGCGTAGTGTTTTCCCTTGACGGTTATATGCTCGAGTGCGGAGGGAAAGAGCATCTCCCCTTCCTGTTTCTGAAGGTCTCCGAGGGACGTTCCCACGAGATCCAGAAGTGCTTTGCTCGCGTCCTGGAACATGCCGTTTCTGCCGATGACCGCGAAGGGCAAAGGGCAGGAATCGAGGGAGGATGTCTGCCGTTGTGCCGTCCCGCTCGTTTCGAAAAGTTCGGCCTCTGTGGTCTCGTTTGCCGGAGCGCTCCGACGTCGTGTGGGTTTCACTGCTTCGGCCTCCGGCACGGCGATGCCTCCGAGGATGATCGCTCCGGAGAAGATCAGCGCTGTTCCACCCCATGCCACAACGGGAGGAAGGCCGAAGTGCAGCGACGTGAGGGCGAGGGCCAATCCCTGACAGAGTGCCTGAAGTCCTAGAGAGGCACCGGTTCCCTTCAGCCTGCCGAGAGGAATGTAGATGGCGCTCGACACGATGTAGGCACCGCCTGCGGCGATCCAGAGGGGAAGCGGAATGTTCGCGGAAGTTCCTTCGCCTCCGGCCATCAGGGCGCCTCCGAGAAGAAGAATGGAAAGAAAGGGGGGCAGGGTGATCCAGTCGAAGAGGTGACTCATGCAGTGCACCATCCTTCGTTATGAAAAGAAGGATCTCGTGATGTGCAAGCTGTTGTCCTGTACATGAAACTGCCTCCCCGTAGTGAATGGAGCCGACGCGGCCGTCGGCTGCGTTTCTTCGTACCACAACTCGAAGGCGTTTCTCGAAAGTATTGGAAAAGCGCGCTCCGTTCTTCCGCCAGCCCCGTCCCGCGACGTGTCCCTTCCGGAGCAGCGCGGCGGCACCAAGGCCGTACAGTTATACCATAAAAGGGAAGAGGGCAAGCATGCTCCCAACACAATCCTCACGGAGAGACGGACATGTGTTACAATAAACTCCGCATTTTTTTCGGGGCAAGCCCCCAAGGAGGACGTTATCATGCAGATGCCGGTACAGTTCAGTCTCGACGAACTTCTCTCCATGCTCATGGCCCGCATGGATTCCCTTGCCGTTGCGGAAGAGAACATGAAGACCAAATTCAACATTTTCGCCCGGGTTCTCTACAAAAAGGGACTTCTCACGGACGAGGAGATCCTCGAGTCCGTCCGGGAGGAGCACCGGGTTCTCAAGGAGCTGGGACTTCTCGCCGAAATGCCCGGAGAGGACATGCTCAAGGCCGTGGCGGACAACATGCTCCAGTGGATCAAGGGAGATGTGAAGGCCATCAAGAAGGGCATGGAGGAGTACGAGAAGAAACTGCGGGAGTACGCCGCCCAGGAGGCGCGGAAGCCCAAGATCGACGTGGCTCCCTCGAACGTGCTCTCCCAGCTCGACCGTCTGAGCGGCAAGAAACCCGGAGGCGGCAAGCTCATTCTCTAGCGGAGACGCCCCGGTTTCCACCGGGATCGCCTTCCTGACGGGGTATCTCCGGAGGTACGCTCCCTCGCGGAGCGATCCGGACATCTTCGATCTGCAAGGGGGGCGTTTTGCCCGTGTCGCAGGACAGAACCGTTTTCTCGCACCTTCGCTCCGGAATCCGCAAAGCGTGGCTCGGAATGGCCCGGCGGGGACGATACGTCTTGCTCTGGGACATCATCGTCCTTGTCCTGGCGGTTTATCTGGGGTACGCTCTGCGTCTCACGCTGTTTCTTCCCCGCTTCTATCTTGGAGACTTTGTTCTCGCCGCCCTGCTCTTTCCGGGATGCGTCACCGGCGTGTTTGCCGCGGCGGGGCTCTACCGCGTGCTCTGGCCCCAGGCGAGCGTGGAGGAGTTCCTGCGCCTCGCCCGCTGGTACGCCCTTGGCGCACTTCTTTTCGTCCTCGCGGACAAATTTTTCACGCGGCTGCTCATCCCCCGAACGACCCTGGCCATCATGATCGGGTCGGGAATTCTCTTTCTGGGGGCGGTTCGCCTTTCCTGGCGTCTCTGTCGGAGCGGTGGCGGCGATGCGGCGAAGAGCCGGGCGCGAGGACTCATCGTGGGTGCCGGAGAGGCGGGAACGCTTCTCGTGCGGGACCTGCTCCGGGGCGGCGGCGATGTCCTCCCCCTCGGGTTCGTGGATGACGATCCGGCGAAAACCAACATGGAGATCGCCGGAGTGCGTGTTTTGGGGAACACCGCCAGGCTTCGGGAGCTGGTGGAGACGTTGCAGGTGGAGGTGCTTCTCATCGCCCTTCCCACCGTGGCGGGACACGTGGTGCGGAAGATTCTCGACGACGTGGCGGAGACAGGAGTGCAAGTGCGCGTTCTTCCCAGCCTTCGCGAGCTGGCGGGCGGAACGGTGAGCGTGAGTCGTCTGCGCACCGTTCGCCTGGAGGATCTTCTCTGCCGGGAGGCGATCCGGCTCGACCTGGAGGGCATCGACGGCATTCTCCGGGGGCGAAGCGTGCTCGTCACCGGAGCGGGAGGGTCCATCGGCAGCGAGATCTGCCGGCAGGTGCTGGCCCACGGTCCGCGGGAGCTGGTGCTCCTCGGGCATGGGGAACATTCCATCTACACGCTTCTGGAGGAGCTGGGAAAGCTCAGTCCGGCCCCTCCGTTGCGGGCGGTCATCGGTGACGTGGCGGATGCCCGGACCATGGAAGGCCTTTTTCGCGAGACTCGTCCGGGCGTGGTGTTCCATGCCGCCGCACACAAACATGTTCCTCTCATGGAGTTCAATGCCCGGGAGGCGCTTCGGGTGAACGCCCTCGGCACATGGACCGTGGCGCGCCTCGCCGGGGAATACGGCGCGGAGCGCCTGGTGCTCATCTCCACGGACAAGGCGGTGAACCCCACGAGTGTCATGGGGGCCACCAAGCGGCTGGCGGAGATGCTGCTCCAGGAGGCCCAGAGCGCCTATCCCGGAACGGCCTATCTGGCGGTACGTTTCGGAAACGTCCTCGGCAGCCGGGGGAGCGTGGTTCCCAAGTTCGAGAGGCAGATCAGGGATGGCGGTCCCCTGACGGTGACCCACCCGGAGATGCGGCGCTACTTCATGCTCATTCCCGAGGCGGTGAGCCTTGTGCTCCAGGCCGCGTCCATCGGCGAGGGAGGCGAACTCTTCGTGCTCGACATGGGCGAACCCGTGCGCATCGCCGCCCTGGCGGAAATGCTCATCCGCCTTCACGGCTACAGACCCAACGGGGATATCCCCATTGTCTACACCGGACTTCGTCCCGGGGAAAAACTTTTCGAGGAACTCTTCTACGATCCGGATCATGTCCTGCGGACCACGCACGAAAAAATCTTCGCCGCCCGCCTCGAAGCGAGGTCCGGCGAACGCCTGGCCGAGGCGCTCGCCAGTGCCCTTGCCGGAGGGGACGAGGAGGCGAGGGCACTGCTCCGGGCGTGGGTGCCCACCTATGCTCCCGGAGGAGGAATGCCCGCGGAGGAGTGTTCGGCGTGAGACGGGCTCCCGCGGCGGAGTCGAGGACAAAACGCTGTTTTGACGTGGCCGTCTCCGGGGCGGCGCTGATCCTGCTTTCTCCGCTCTTCGCACTGTTGGCTCTTTTGGTTCGCCTTCGTCTCGGTTCGCCGGTTTTCTTTCGGCAGATGCGCCCGGGGCTTTTGGGAAAACCCTTTTCGATGGTGAAATTCCGTACCATGACCGACGCAAGAGATGCGGAGGGGCGGCTTCTTCCCGATGAAGAGCGCTTGACTCCTTTCGGGCGTTTTCTCCGGAGTACGAGTCTGGACGAGCTTCCCGAGCTGTGGAACGTCCTGCGGGGGGACATGAGCCTCGTGGGGCCGCGCCCCCTTCTGTTGGCCTATCTGGACCGCTATTCTCCGGAGCAGGCCCGCAGGCACGAGGTGCGTCCTGGTATCACTGGTCTCGCTCAGGTGAACGGCCGCAACGCCCTCACCTGGGAGGAGAAGTTCCGCCTCGACGTGGTTTACGTGGACACCTGGACCTTTGGCCTCGACCTGCGGATTCTGGCGAAGACCGTCGTTGCCGTGCTTCGCCGGGAGGGGATCGCCGCGCCGGGGCAGAGCACAGTGGAGGAGTTCCGAGGAAACGGCGAGGAGCGGAGGTAAAAGGATGAAGCGTTTCGTGATTGGTGGTGGAGGACACGGCAAGGTGGTGGTGAGCCTCCTCCATGCGTGCGGTCTCGCCGTGGACGCCGTGCTCGACGATGCACCTTCCCGGTGGGGGGAGACGCTTCTCGGCATTCCCGTGGCGGGGCCGACGGAGCTGTTCCTTGGGCGTGACGAACCGCGGGCGATTTTGGCGATAGGAGGAAATGTTCGCCGTCTTTCCCTGGCGCGCCGCTTTTCCCGGGTGCACTGGGAGACGGTGGTCCACCCCCGGGCGTGGGTGCACGAATCAGTCCGGATCGGCCCCGGCACGGTGGTCTTCGCCGGAGCGATCCTTCAGCCGGGGTCGGAGATCGGAGCGCACTGCATCGTCAATACAGGAGCCGTTGCGGACCATGACTGCCGCATCGGTGACGGTGTACACCTTGCGCCGGGAACGTGCCTCGCCGGAGGCGTGACTCTGGGAAAGGGCGTCTTTTTCGGCGTGCGGAGCGCGGCGATTCCAGGTGTCTCCGTCGGGGACTGGACAATCGTGGGGGCAGGGGGTGTGGTGGTGCGGGATCTTCCGGAGCGCGTCGTCGCCGTAGGGGTGCCCGCCCGTCCTCTACGTCCCCTTCGGAAGGACGAGCTTCCAGAAGAGGAGTGATTTTTCGGGAGGCGAGCACTCCCGGAAAGAGCGAATCCTGGAAGAAGCGCCTCTCGGCACAAAGCGCTTCTTGTGTGTGCCGCGTTTTCGCGGCACACAGGGAGGAACGCAGAGCCTCGCGGGTTCGTGAAGCGGAAAACGACGCGAAGACGCGCCGCGGAAAAAGGCAGGAGGATATCATGAACGAGTGTCCCGGAGCACAGCAGATCCAGTCCCGCATCTATCTCTCGCCGCCGCACATGAGCGGGTGCGAGATGGACTATGTCAAGGAGGCCTTCGACAGCAACTGGATCGCGCCACTGGGGCCCCACGTGGATGCCTTCGAAAGGGAACTCGCCTCTCGGGTGGGTGTTCCGGCGGCGCTTGCCCTCAGCTCGGGTACGGCGGCGCTCCACCTCGCCATGAAACTGCTCGGAATCCGGCGGGGCGACCGGGTCTTCTGCTCCTCCCTCACCTTTTCCGCCAGCGTAAACCCCGTGCTCTACGAGGGAGGCGTTCCGGTCTTTCTCGACGCGGAGCCGGAGTCGTGGAACATGTCCCCGTCTGCGCTCGAGCGGGCGCTCGCCGACGCCGACCGGAAAGGAACCCTTCCCAAGGCGGTGATCGTGGTGCATCTCTATGGACAGAGCGCGGACATGGATCCCCTGCGGGAACTCTGCGGCAGGTACGGCGTTCCCCTCGTGGAGGACGCGGCGGAATCCCTGGGCGCCACCTACAAGGGGAAGGAGAGCGGCACCTTCGGCGTCTACGGAATCTATTCCTTCAACGGCAACAAGATTATCACCACCGGCGGCGGCGGCATGCTCGTGGCGCACGATTCCGAGGCGATCCGGAAGGCCCGTTTTTGGGCGACCCAGGCCCGCGATCCGGCGCCGCACTACCAGCACTCGGAGATCGGCTACAACTACCGCATGAGCAATCTCCTCGCTGCTGTCGGGCGAGGGCAGCTCACCGTGCTGGACGACCGCATCCGGGCTCGACGGACCATCTTCGAGCGCTACGTTGCGGCGTTGGGCGATCTTCCTGGCGTGGCTTTCATGCCCGAACCGGCCTGGAGTCGTTCCAACCGATGGCTCTCCGTGCTCACCCTCGATCCGAACGCGACGGCGCACACTCCCGGGGAACTCCTCGCCGCCCTGGAAGCGGAGAACATCGAGGCCCGTCCCGTCTGGAAACCCATGCATCTGCAACCCCTCTTCTCTGGCACTCTGTTCTATCCGCATGGCGGTGTCGCGCCCGAAGCCGCTTCCCGGGGCGAACCGGACCTCCGGGGAAGCAGCGTGTCGGACCGCCTCTTCGCCACGGGGCTTTGTCTTCCCTCGGGATCGGCGCTTTCCGGGGAAGAGCAGGACCGGGTGATCCGATGCGTGCGGCGCTGCCTCGAAGCGAGAGTGTGAGGACCGTGTCGTTCCGGGAATTCGTCCAATTCTCCTTTTCCATGGTCTCGTTTCGGGGGGCGCAGCGACGAGAAAGGGGATGGCGCAGCGTGGACGCCCTGACAGGGCGGCGTTGTGCCCCGCCCGAGGAGGCGTTTCTTCCGTGAACTCCGACGCTGCGCCGAAGCTTCTCTTCGTCGCCACCGTTTCGGTGACGCTGCGGAGTTTCCTCCTCCCCTACGCACGGTATTTCCGCTCTCTGGGCTGGCGGGTGGACGGCGCCGCCGACGGCGTCTCCGGATGTCCTTCCTGCGCCGCCGCGTTCGACGCGGTGCACGAGGTGCCCTTCTCCCGAAATCCCCTGGCCGTGCCATCCCTCGTGACGGCCGCAAGGCGCCTTCGCCTTCTCGCGGAGGCGGAAAAATATGATCTTGTGCATGTCCATACTCCCGTGGCGGCCTTCGTCACCCGCCTGGCTCTGCGGCGGCTGCGGTCCCGGGGACTCCGGATGGTCTACACGGCCCACGGGTTCCACTTTTTCGAGGGGGGGCCGCCCCTGCGGAACGCGCTGTTTCTGGCGCTGGAAAAACTCGCCGGAAACTGGACTGACCGGCTCTTAGTGATCAACGGCGAGGATGAGGCGGCGGCGCGGCGCCACCATCTTGTGCCGCCGGAACGGCTTCGCCTGTTTCCCGGAGTGGGCGTGGACACCGCCGCCTTCTCCCGGGAAGGTGTGGATCCCAGGTGCGTCGCCGCCCTACGCAAGGAATTGCAGCTCCCCGAGGAGGCGCCGTTCTTCCTGATGGTGGCGGAGTTCAATCCGGGCAAGCGCCATCGCGATCTGTTGCGGGCCTTCGCAGGACTACCGCCTCTTGCGCCTGCTCCGTACCTGGTCTGCGCCGGAGAAGGGCCGCTTCTGGAGGCGACGAAGCGGCTGGCGGTGGCGCTCGGCGTGGCGGAACGCGTGCGCTTTCCCGGCTACCGCCGGGATGTGAAGGTCTTGCTCAAGGGCGCCGCCGCCCTCGTCCTTCCCTCCGAGCGGGAGGGGCTTCCGGTGAGCGTCCTCGAAGCGCTTGCCATGAAGACCCCCGTGATCGGGGCGGATGCCCGGGGAATCCGGGATTTGCTCCAGGACGACTGCGGTCTTCTCGTTCCCGTGGGGGACACGGTCGCGTTGCGCACGGCCCTCTGCCAGATTCTCGCCCACCCGCAGGAAGCCAGGGCCCGGGCGGAGCGGGGGCGTCGCCGGGCTCTCGAAATGGACACGTCACGTCTGCTCGCCCTTACCGAGGCGCTCTACCGGGAGCTTTTGGGAACGGCATGAACGCCTGAAAAAAAGAAAAAACGGAAAACGCTTCCGGGATTGGCTCTTCGAACCGGATCGCTCGTCGGATCACTCCTTGTTCCTTCTGGGAGGACAAGGAGATGTGCGGAAAAAAGGAGTCGTGTTTGTTCATGACCTATCGCATCGGCGTTGTCGGATTGGGATATGTGGGCATTCCTCTTGCCGTGGCCTTCGCGAAAAAGTTTCCCGTCGTGGGTTACGACATCGACGAGGAACGCATCGAAGGGCTCCGGAACGGGTTCGACCGCACCGGAGAAGTCTCGCCGGAGGAGCTTCGGGCGTCGTCGCTCCGGGTCACCTCCCAACCGGAGGGCCTTCGGGGGTGCAACGTTCTGATCGTCACCGTGCCCACTCCCGTGGACCGGTGGAACCGGCCCGATCTCGGTCCCGTGATCCGGGCTACCGAGGCGGTGGGTTCCGTGCTTTCTCCCAGGAGCATCGTGGTCTACGAATCCACGGTCTATCCCGGGGTCACGGAGGAGATCTGCCGCCCCTTGCTCGCCCGGGTGTCGGGACTTGTGCCGGGCGAGGATTTCACCGTGGGCTATTCGCCGGAGCGTATCAACCCCGGGGACAGAAACCATCGGGTGCATACTATCGTGAAGGTCGTCAGCGGCGAGGACCCAAAGACCCTCGAGGCCGTTGCGGAGGTGTACGGGGCCATCGTCGAGGCGGGCGTGCATGCCTGCCCGAGCATCCGCGTCGCCGAAGCGGCCAAGGTGATCGAGAACACCCAGCGGGATCTGAACATCGCCCTCATGAACGAACTGGCCCTTCTCTTCGACCGGATGGACATTCGCACCGAGGATGTGCTCCGCGCCGCGGGAACGAAGTGGAACTTTCTTCCCTTCCGACCTGGGCTCGTTGGAGGACACTGCATCGGCGTGGATCCCTACTATCTCACCTTCAAGGCGGAGGAAGTGGGGTACATTCCCCAGGTCATCCTCGCCGGACGGCGCATCAACGACGACATGGGGCGCTTCGTGGCGCGGAAAACGGTGAAACTTCTCTCCCGGGCCGGATATTCTCCCCGCGAGGTCCGGGTGGGCATTTTCGGCCTCACCTTCAAGGAGAACGTGCCGGATCTGCGCAACAGCCGTGTGCCGGACATTGTGGAGGAACTCCGTTCCTTCGGAATCGCGTCGCTCGTGGCGGATCCCCTTGTCACGAGCGCCGAGGCGGAGCGGGAGTACGGTTTGACCCTCACGCCTCTTGAGGAGATGCGCGACCTCGACGCGGTGATCCTCGCCGTGGCGCACGACGACTACCGGGAGCGGGGAAGCACCTTTTTCGAGGAGATCCTGCGGGAGCGCAAGGGGATTTTCGTGGACGTGAAATCCCTCTTTGAACCGGAACATTTCGGCAAGGACGTGCTCTACTGGAGCTTGTAGAGCGCCTCGCGCTGGAGGTGGTGCACATCGTGCCGTCAAGGCCCATGATGCAGTCCGTGGCGGTGCGGTTTTTGCGCTGCGGCGGACTTTCGCGCATCGATGGGCGTCGGCGTCGCCGAAAGCGGCGCCCATGATGGCGTCATCGTTCGTGATCGGTGTTGCGGCGGTGTCCGCGCCGCAGCATGGCGTTGCGGCATGTCGTGTGCTTTTTGTGTCTGTGGTGTGTCCGTAACGTGGAGGAGGCGCCGAGATCTTCCGAGACGCCTCCCTGAGAGGAGCGATTTTGATGACCGAAGAAAAATTCCACGAACGCGCCGGCGGAAGTCCCCTTCCCTACGGCCTTCCCCGGTCCGTTCTGGACGATCTGCTCGCCTCACCGCGGTACTGGCTCGTCACCGGTGCCGCCGGGTTCATCGGCTCCAACCTCGTGGAGGCTCTGCTGCGCCTTTCTCAGCGCGTGGTGGGGCTCGACAACTTCCTCACGGGGCGCCGCAGAAACCTGGAGGAGGTTCTGGCCTCCTGCGGCGACGAGGCGGCGAAGCGCTTTCGCTTCGTCGAGGGAGATATCCGCAACGCCGCAGCCTGTCGCGAGGCCTGCGAGGGTGTGGACGTGGTGCTTCATCACGCCGCGCTCGGGAGCGTCCCCCGCTCTCTCGAGGATCCTCTGACCAGCCATGAGGTGAACGTGGACGGCTTCGTCCACATGCTCCTCGCCGCCCGGGACGCGAAAGTTTCCCGCTTCGTCTACGCCTCGTCGAGTTCGGTCTACGGAGACCACCCCACCCTGCCCAAGGTGGAAGAGGCAATCGGCAAACCGCTTTCCCCCTACGCACTCACCAAGCGCATCAACGAGGACTATGCGGCGGTGTTTTCCTCCGTCTTCGGCCTTTCCTGCCTTGGCTTCCGCTATTTCAACGTCTTCGGTCCCCGTCAGGATCCGGAGGGTCCCTACGCGGCGGTCATTCCCCGGTGGTTCGCGGCCCTCGCCGAGGGAAAACCTGTCTCCATCTACGGCGACGGCGAGACCAGCCGCGACTTCTGTCACGTGGACAATGTCGTGCAGGCAAATCTGCTCGCCGGAACAAGCAGTGTGCAGGGAGTTTTCAACGTCGCTGTTGGAGAGCGCGTCACCCTCAACGAACTCTACGAAATCGTCCGGGATCTGGTCGAGCCTGTCCGTCCCGATGCGGCGCTTCTCCGCCCCCTCTACGAGCCCTTCCGCCCCGGGGATGTGCGCCATTCTCTCGCGGACGTGACGAAGGCCAAAACCCTTTTGGGATACACTCCTGTTCTGACCGTTCGGGAAGGGTTGCGTGCCTGCGCCGCGTGGTATCTCCGACGGGGTGTCTGACTTTCTGACGCGGAAGGAGCTTCAAGAGCGTCTTCTGCGATGGGGAAGAGCGATTTTTGTGCTTGACATAAAGCGTATCGAGTCATATTCTTACTCGTAACAGCGCAATCCTTTGGGTGCGTTTCTTGGTAGGGGAGTTGTTCTCGTGCTCGATTCCCTCATCACCTCAAAAACCCGTATCAAGCTTCTGTGCAAGTTCTTCCTGAACCCCGAGGCCCGCAGCTACCTTCGGGAGCTTTCCGACGAGTTCGGCGAGTCCACCAACGCCGTGCGGGTGGAACTCAACCGTCTCGAAAAGGCGGGACTTCTCGCCTCCGAGACGGAGGGGCGGACAAAGGTCTTTTCCGCCAACACGCAGCACACCCTCTTTCCCGAAATCCACAATCTCGTCCGCAAAACCCTCGGCATCGACCAGCTCGTGGAACGTGTCCTCTCGCGCATCGGCAATCTGCACATGGCCTTCATCACCGGCGACTACGCCCGCGGCGTTGACTCGGGCATTCTCGACCTTGTGCTTGTGGGGGATATCGACTGGAACTACCTGCAGCGTCTCGTGAGCACCGCCGAGGAGATCCTCAAGCGGAAGATCCGCATTCTTGTCCTCAGAGCGGATGAAGTGGAGCACATGAAAGACTCGCTTTGCCTTGACAAGGCCCTGGTGGTCTGGACCGCCAACGGAGCGGAAAGCTGATTTCATGGGTGTCCGTGCGGAATTGAGAGTCCTCCATGCCAACTGCATCGGCAACCCTTCCTCCGGCGTTCTCTATCAGTTGAGAGCGGAACAGCGGTCTGCCGAAGAACTTGGTCTTCCCTGGTCTGTTTCTCTGTGGACGAACACAAAAACGTCGGAGCCTTTTGCGCATTTCTTTCCTCGGCCTTTCTCGGGAGACATGGCGAGACGATTTTTTTTCTCCAGAGAAATGCGACGTCGCAGAAAAGAATACGACGTTCTTCTCGTTCGTTATGTGACGGCGGATCCGTTTTTTGCCTTTTTTCTTGACGGGACGCGTCCATGTCTGACGGTTCATCACACGAAAGAAATCGATGAAATAGCGGCAGGTGCTCGCTCCTTCAAGTGTTGCGCTGCTCTTGCGATGGAACGCTTTTGGGGTTCGAAAACGCTCGGACGGGTCGATGGCATCATCGGCGTTACTGAAGAAATTCTGAAGTATGAGCGAAGCAGGGCTGGTTGTCCCGTGCCGGGATTTGTTCTGCCCAACGGAATCTCTCTTGCCGACGTGCCCCTTGCCTCAGACAAACGAGGTAGGGGCCCCATCCGGATCGCTTTCGTCGCATCTTCCTTTGCGCCCTGGCACGGCTTGGACAAAGTTCTCGCGGTCTTGCAAGATTTTTCCGAACCGGTGATGCTGCACCTTGTGGGCGCGGTTTCGGAGCGGGAACAAAACCTCATTGCCCGGCATCCCCGGTTGCGCTCTCAAGTGCTTCTTCACGGCCTTCTGGATCGAAACGCCCTGGCCGCCGTTCTTGAGGAATGCGACTGCACCCTCTCTTCGTTCGCCTTGGAGAGAAACAACATGTGTGAAGCGACGACGCTGAAGGTGAGGGAATCTCTTGCGGCGGGAATTCCCGTGCTCTCGGGTCATCGGGATTCTGCGTTTCCCGAAGAGTTCCCCTTTTACAGGAATATTGAGATCCGGGATCTTCCGGAAGCCCTCGAGACCGTGAAAAAATGGCGCGAAGTGCCCAGAGATCGAGTCCGTTCTCTTGCGGCTCCGTTCATTGACAAGAAAGAGATTCTTCGCCGCGCATACCATAAACTTTTGGACCTTTTTTCGTGAATGAGTGGGTTTTTCAAGAAGCGCTTTCTTCGTGAGGAGGAGTCTTTGTTGCAACAAAGAACAGTCGTTTCCCTTGTCGGTGCACGGCCACAATTTATCAAAGAAGCCCTCATTGGAAAACTTGCGAGAGAGCGACACATCTGGCGCCATGTGCTCGTTCACTCCGGGCAGCACTACGACGCCAACATGTCCGACGTGTTCTTTCGGCAGCTCGGCATCGCGTCTCCGGACTATCAACTCGGCGTTGGTTCCGCATCGCACGGCAAACAGACCGGAGATGTCCTTGTCCGCTTCGAGGAATTGCTCGTCGCCGAGCGACCAGACCTTGTTCTTGTCTATGGCGATACGAACACCACGCTTGCGGGGGCGCTCGCGGCGGCAAAACTTCGAATTCCTCTCGCGCACGTAGAGGCGGGGATCCGCCAGGCACCGAAAGACATGCCCGAGGAAATCAACCGGGTGCTCACGGATCACGTGTCGCAATTGCTCTTTTGTTGTTCCGACGCCGCAGCGACGAATCTCCGGGAGGAAAATATTCGCGAAGGTGTGCACGTTGTAGGGGATGTCATGTTCGATGTGTTCAAGGTGATGAAACCGCTCTTCGACCGGGGGGACATATTGAACAAAAACGGCCTCGTGCCCGGCGGCTTCTTTCTCGCCACCGTCCACAGAGATTTCAACGTGGATCACAAGGAGCCCCTGGAAGAAATTCTTTCCGGTCTTCGACGAATTGCCCGCCGGACGTCGTTGCGCTGCGTGCTTCCTCTGCACCCGCGAACAGCCAGAAAAATCGAAGAGTTTTCTCTCCAACCGCTTTTGGAAAGTCTTTGTGTTACGGAACCTTTGGGATATGTTGAACTGATGTCGTTACTTCTACATGCTGCATTTGTCGTCACCGATAGTGGAGGGTTGCAAAAGGAAGCATGGTTCGCTGGCAGGCGTTCTCTCGTGCTCATGCCCGACACAGGCTGGCGCGAACTCATTTCCTGCGGATGGAACGTCCTTTGCGCACCAGCGCAGGAAGAAATGGAACGCAGAGTCCTTGATTTCCTGAGCGAGCGGGTCTCATGCCCCGAGGGTGTCTACGGTTACGGTGATGCGGCGGAGAAAATCGTCGTCGCTATCAAAAAGTTTCTGACGAGCGTTTCACGGTAAAAACGCTCGTTGCTCGTTCATCAAAAGGAGATGACGTTCCCATGTCCGGAAAGAATTTCGCCCTGATCGGTGCCTCAGGATATGTTGCTCCTCGCCATATGCGCGCCATACGAGATACGGGAAACCGACTCGTGGCAGCGACGGATCCTGCGGATTCGGTGGGTATTCTCGACAGTTTCGGTTTCGACATCGCTTTTTTCCCCGAGTTCGAGCGATTCGACCGTCACGTGGAAAAGCTTCGCCGTCTCGGAGAAGAGCGACGGGTTCATTATGTAAGCATCTGTTCTCCCAATTACCTTCACGACGCTCACGTGCGCTTTGCCCTTCGCGTCGGCGCGGATGCGATTTGCGAGAAACCCCTCGTTTTAAACCCTTGGAACCTCGACGCTCTGGCGGAACTGGAACAGGAGACGGGAAAGCGGGTGTACACGGTGCTCCAGCTCCGGCTCCATCCGGTGATCCGTGCGTTGAGGGAGCGCTTTGCGCATGCTTCCGCCTCGGACAAAAAGCACGTGGTCAAGCTTGACTACATCACCTCTCGCGGCAACTGGTACTTTCATTCCTGGAAGGGCGAGGAGCGTAAATCCGGCGGCATCGCCACCAACATCGGCATCCACTTCTTCGACATGTTGCTTTGGATTTTTGGTGCCATGAGAAACTACGAGGTGACGGAGTCGAGCGAGAAGCGGATCGCGGGAAACCTGGATCTCGAGAGGGCGGATGTCTCCTGGCGGCTTTCCATCGACAACAAGGATTTGCCCTCCGAAGTGCGCGAAAAAGGAAAGACCACGTTTCGGTCCATTTTGGTCGATGGAGAGGAAGTGGAGTTCACCGAAGGATTTACCGATCTCCACACGGAGGTCTATCGGGATATCCTCGCCGGGGGTGGCTTCGGCCTTGAAGACGCCCGGCCATCCATCGAGCTGGTGTCCTTGCTGAGAAAACAGAAATAGCCAATGACGTCGTGTGGGTGTGATTTTGGAGAATGTCATGAAGTTCTTGAGGCGTCATGAGGTTGTGAAGAGGAGAGGGAAAAGATGACGACTGAGCAAAATTCCATTCAGGGCGCAAGAGTGCTTGTCATCGGCGGTGCCGGTTTCATCGGTTCCCATGTGGTGGACGAACTCCTGAAGGAAGACGTGGCGGAGATCGTGATCTACGACAATTTCAGCCGGGGGACGCAGGACAACATTGCACAGGCCCTCCGGGATCCCCGCGTCAAAGTCTTTGAGCTGGGGGGAGATATCCTTCAGACGGACATTCTCGACGAGGCGGTCAAGGGCAAGGATTACGTTTTCCATCTCGCCGCTCTCTGGTTGCTTCACTGCTACGACTATCCGCGAAGCGCCTTCCACGTCAACATTGAAGGGACGTTCAACGTCCTTGAGGCCTGTGTCCGTCACAGGGTCAAAAAGCTCATCTACTCTTCCTCGGCCTCCGTCTACGGCGATGCCGTCGAACTTCCCATGACCGAGGAACACCCCTACAACAACAAGACCTTCTACGGGGCCACCAAGATTGCCTGCGAACACATGTGCCGCGCCTATTACAACCGTTACGGCCTCGATTACGTCGGGCTTCGGTACATGAACGTCTACGGAGCTCGTCAGGATTACAAAGGAACCTACATCGCCGTTATCATGAAGATGCTCGACCGCCTCGATCAGGGACTTCCGCCTCAGGTCTACGGCGACGGCTCGCAGGCTTACGACTTCATCTACGTCAGCGACGTCGCCCGGGCGAACATCTGCGCCATGAAGTCCCCGGCCACCGACAGAAACTACAACGTCGGTTCCGGTGTCCAGACATCCATCCTCGATCTCACGAAGATGATTCTCAAGGTTACCGGATCGGATCAGCAGATTCAGTACGAGCCCGCCGGCAAGACCTTCGTCACCAACCGGATCGGGGATCCGCGCCTTGCGAAGGAAGAGCTGGGATTCACCTATACCGTGGAGCTCGAGGAGGGCTTGCGCAGACTGATCGAGTGGCGCAGTGCCCACAAGGAGCTCGTCGAACAGCGAAGAAAGAGGGCCTGACCGTGAGGACGACGATGAAAATACCCATCACGAAACCCTATTTCGACGCGGAGGAGAGGGAAAACATTGTAAAGCCTCTCGATACCGGATGGATCGTGCAGGGGCCGTATGTCGCGGAGTTTCAGGATCGTTTCGCCTTCGGTCTCTGCGCCGACCTCGTAAAAATCCACGAGCTCGCCGACCACTACGAGACCACTACGAAATGAAGATGATCGAAGATTGCGCATGCAGCTTTGGTGGATTCCTCGACGGAAGACACTCCGGCACCTTCGGGTATGCCGGGTGCTTTTCCTTCCACCCGCGCAAGGCCATCACCACTGAAGAGGGCGGCATAATGATCACCGACGACGCCGACGTGGCGCGAAGCGTCTCTTCCCTGCGGGATCACGGCGCGTCCAGATCGGATCGGGAGCGGCACGGCCAGAAGGGGAGCTTTTTTCTTCCCGAGTTCAACGTGGTGGGCTATAACTTCCGTATGACCGATTTTCAGGGTGCCCTGGGTGTCTCCCAGATGAAGAAGGCGGAGATGCTTCTCGAAGGACGCCGGGCTGTGGCGGCGTGGTATGACGAGGCGTTGCGCGAATTCCCCTGGCTTGTGCCTCCTCTCGTTCCCGAAGGCTATGTGTCGGGGTATCAGTCCTACGTGTGCCTTTTCGCCTCTCCGGAAGATCTTTCGAGCCTCACCCGGGATCGCATAGACAGTCTCCATGAAAAAAGAAACGCTTTCATGTCGTTTCTCGAGGAACATGGGGTTTCCACGCGCCAGGGAACCCATGCGGTACACACGCTTGGATATTACAGAGACACCTATGGCCTTTCCGACGAAGACTACCCCATGTCCTACGCGGCGGATCGCCTCAGCGTGGCGTTTCCTCTCTATTTCGGAATGACGGACGAGGAATTCGCCTACGTCATCGATGCCATACGGGCGGGAGGACAGCACTGATGTGCGGTATTTCCGGCGTCTTCAACGTGAACGGAAGGCCCGTCTCGCCGGTGACGCTCCGGAAAATGACCGACGCAATGGCGCACCGGGGCCCCGACGGCGAGGGATTCTACATTGACAGTTTTCTAGGGCTGGGTCATCGGAGGCTCGCCATTATCGATCTTTCCCCTCTGGGACACCAGCCCATGACATCGGACTGCGGACAGTTCGTCATCACCTTCAACGGAGAAGTCTACAATTTCCGTGAACTCCGAAAGGATTTGGAGGAAAAAGGCCATGTCTTTCGTTCCCGCACAGATACGGAGGTTGTTCTCCACGCCTATATGGAGTGGGGGAACGCGTGCGTGGAGCGGTTCAACGGCATGTTCGCCTTTGCGATCTGGGACCGGACGAGGCAGGAACTGTTTCTGGCCAGGGATCGTTACGGCATCAAACCGCTCTATTACACATTTCTCGGCCCGAAGTTTCTCTTCGCCTCGGAACAGAAGGCGATCCTCGCCCATCCCGATGTGCGGCGTGATCTGGATCTGGAAGCACTTCTGGAATATTTCACGTTTCAGAACATCTTCACGGACAGGACCCTTCTCAAGGGAATCAGGATCTTCCCTGCGGGATGCTGGGCAAGGCTTTCTCTCGGCACCCGGGAAACGACCCTGCAGGTGCACCGTTATTGGGATTTTGATTTTCGTGAGCCCGAGAATGTCTGTTCGGAGGAAGAATACGCGGAAGAACTGGATCGCCTGTTCCGTCAGGCCGTGAAGCGTCAACTCGTGAGCGATGTGGACGTGGGGGCCTATCTGAGCGGCGGCATGGATTCGGGCTCCATCACCGCCGTGGCGGCCACGGAACTCCCCTACATGAAAACCTTCACGTGCGGTTTCGATCTCCATTCCGCTTCCGGTCTCGAGCTCGGATTCGACGAGCGGGAAAAGGCCGAATACATGTCCTATCTGTTCAAGACGGAGCACTACGAGATGGTTCTCAAAGCGGGGGACATGGAGCGGGTCATGCCCCGATTGGCGTGGCATCTCGAAGAGCCGCGGGTGGGACAGAGCTATCCGAACTATTATGCCGCCCAGCTCGCTTCCAAGTTCGTGAAAGTGGTCCTTTCCGGCGGAGGCGGGGATGAACTGTTCGGAGGATATCCCTGGCGGTATTACCGGGCGGCGGTCTGTGCCGATTTTGACGACTACATTGACCGTTACTACCAATACTGGCAGCGTCTCGTTCCCAATACGGTCCTGCGGGAGCTTTTCAAGCCCGTCTGGAACGAGGTGAAACACGTCTGGACCCGGGATATTTTCAGGAACGTTTTCGTGGACCGGAATCAGGCACCCTGCTCGCCGGAGGAGTATATCAATCATTCCCTGTATTTCGAGGCGAAGACATTTCTCCATGGCCTGCTGGTCGTAGAGGATAAGCTTTCCAGTGCCCACAGCCTGGAAACTCGGGTTCCGTTCCTCGACAACGACTTGGTGGATTTTGCCATGCGGCTTCCCGTCGGAATGAAGCTCCGTAACCTCGATCAGATTGTGCGTATCAACGAGAACGAGCCGGGGAACAAGCAGAACAAGTACTTCCAGAAGACGAACGACGGGAAAAACCTGTTGCGGCAAGTCATGAAACGGTACATCCCGGACGAGATCACCTCCGCGCAGAAACAGGGTTTCTCCGCTCCGGATGCTTCTTGGTTTAAGGGGGAGAGCATGAAGTATGTGCACAAAACATTGATGGGGGATAATGCAAGAATCTTTGGATATATGGACAAGGGTGTGCTGCACTCTCTTGTGGAGGAGCACCTTGGGGGAATCCAAAACCGGCGGTTGCTGGTTTGGTCGCTGTTAAATGTGGAAGAATACCTTGGTCGGGTGATGTGATGAACAAAGAAAATTAACTTTTTGGAGGCTTTTGTGTTCTTTTGGAATCAAATGATACTAAAGTTGATGAAATTTTTAGGCTGATGCTCGTCCATTTTTGGGAAAAAAGGAGGAGAGATATAAACCACGCTTTCAAACGAACGCTTCCTTTTGGAGATTATGTAGTGGATCGCTGGGAGAAGGCTGCTTTCTTGGGATTTGGTGAAAAAACTTCCGTTTACGATTCCGCCATCGTGCTCGGGGATGTTCAAGTCGGCGCGAATACATGGATTGGCCCTTTTGTGATCCTTGATGGGAGCGGAGGTCTTGTCATCGGATCAAACTGCTCCATTTCCGCTGGTGTTCAGAATTTACACTCATGACTCCATTCAATGGGCAGTCAGCGGAGGAAAGGCAAACTACGATTATGCACCCGTTCGCATTGGCAACAACTGCTACATTGGTCCCAACACGATCATCGCTAAGGGAGTTACCATCGGAAATAGATGTATTATTGGGGCAAGGAGTTTGGTACTGAGCGATATTCCGAGTGGGAGTAAGGCATATGGAACTCCTTGCAAAGTCGCATCGAGTGATGGCGACAAAAGTGCTTTCTTGAAGAATGATGCTTTTATTTTTTAAATACTAAAATTCATAAAAATATTTTTCTATGGTCTTATGTGGGACTACCTTGCTAGCTCAGGACGAAAAGTTGCGAAGTGCTCGCTGAGAAACGGCTGGAGATATTGTCAAATCTGGTGTACGGGGAATGAATGCGGGAGGTTTTTGAAGCGCCTTACTACTTTCGGCGGAATGTGGAGGAGCATTTAACAGAAATTGAGACGGCGTTGCGTCGTTTGGAGGTGGGATAGATGTACTGGACGGAACGTATTCTTTCCAATGCGGAAACGAGAGACAACGGGACAGAATCCTTGTTTGAAGGAATGAGAGCGATCATCGGTGGCACAACCTACACGTTCTCCGAAGGAATTCTTCGGCAGGAAAGGCTGTATTCCGAGAAGCAGGAACAGACAAAGGAAGCGTTCGGTTTCAAGTGGAAGAAGAGGGACACCTACGAATCGCCTTCTGTGAAGCAGGCATGTCAGGAGTGGCTCCTGAAGCGCTATTTCGGAGGAGAATCGTCGGAAATAGCTTCGCTGCTTCATGGCCGTAAAAACTTCCTCGATGCCGGGTGCGGTTCCGGTTTTTCCTCTCTGCTGCTCTTTGGAGACCACCTTGCTTCCGTGCGCTACCTTGGCGTGGACATCTCCAATGCCGTTGATGTCGCCAAACAGCGTTTTGCAGAGAGAGGCCTTCCGGCGGAATTTCTGCAGGCGGACCTGACGAACCTCCCCTTTCGCGGCCCGGTATTCGATGTGATTTTTTCCGAAGGTGTTCTTCACCACACGAATTCAACGGAGAATGCCGTGTCCTATCTCGCCGGACTGCTTCGACGAGGAGGGATGTTCCTTTTTTATGTTTACAATAAAAAGGGGCCTGTTCGGGAATTCGTGGACGATTATGTCAGAAACCACATCCGGTCCATGAGCGACCAGGAAGCTTGGGATGCCTTGATGCCGCTTACCCGTCTCGGTGCGGCACTCGGAAGACTGCAGGTTGAAGTGGATGTGCCCGAGGCCGTTCCCTTTCTGGGGATTCCCAAAGGAAGGATCGATATCCAGAGGCTTTTTTATTGGTACGTGATGAAAGCCTATTATCGTCCCGACTGGACGGACGAAGAAATGAACCATGTGAATTTCGACTGGTATCGTCCGTCCAACTGTTGGAGGCAAACTCCGGAGGAAGTGACGCGATGGTGCGCGGAGGCGGAGTTGCGTATCCGAAAAATGGACGTGGAGGATGCGGGCATTACGGTCGTGGCGGAGAAGGTGTAATGCGTCTCCGGCAGAAAGGAGCACCTTCTTTGCTTGACAGGAAGTCGCTCCTTGCGCGTGTTGGGTGATCGACGTGGTCTTTCTGTCCCGATACGTCGATGCACTTTCCGCTCCCAGCTCGTCCAGGGGGGCTGGTCAGTGTTACTTTTCCATTGGTACGTTCTTCCATCCGGTTTAAACAGAGCTATGCGACGCTTTTTAGGAGTGCAGACCTTGCTCGCCCTGGCGTGGGGAATGCCTCTCTTCGTGTGGGGGCTTCGCTCCGAGCTGCTTCCGTGTGTTGCAGGGATGGCAAGCCTTGCGTTGCATCTCTTTTACAGTGACGCCAGAGGGTTGTGCAAAATATTGTCGGAACAGTGGCGGCCTCTGGAAGTGCTTCGTTTTCTGGTGACAAGGGTTCGAAGCGGTGTCTCGGTTTTCAGAAAAACCCAAGGGGAGTAGGAGGACGAAACCATGGTCAGAGTTGCCTTGTTGGGTGTGGAAGGATCAGCAAGAATCATGTAGAGGGGCTGTCGGGCTTGACCAACGTCGAGCTTGTGGCCTGTTGCGATGTGGTTCCTGCCCGGGCGGAGGCGCTTGCCTCGAAAACAGGTTGTTCGGCATATACGGACTATGAAAAATGCTTCTGGAGACGCAATGTGATGTGGTGTCCCTCTGCACGCCTTCGGGACTCCATCCTGCGCAAGCGGCGCTTGCCGCGAAATACGGCAGACATGTCCTCTCGGAGAAACCTTTGGGAATCCGTCTCGGTGATGTGAATGAGGTGATAAGGGCCTGCGATGCCGCGGGGGTTCATCTCTTCGTGGTGAAGCAGAACCGTTTCAACTGGACTGTTCGATTGGCACGACAGGCTTTGGAGATGGGGCGTTTCGGAAGAATCAACATGGTTCTTTCCAGTGTGCTTTGGGCGCGTCCCCAGGAGTATTATGATGCGGCCCGATGGTGGGGAACCTGGGAATACGACGGAGGATGTCTGTGCAATCAGGCGGCTCACTATGTGGATCTCGTGCAATGGATGGGTGGTGCGGTGGAGAGCGTTCAGGCCTACAGCCTCTCCGGTAAAAAGATCCTTGTGACCGGCAAGATATAACCAGCCCTCGGCTGTGGGGATGTAAGTGATATCCGTTACCCAGACTTGATTCGGGGCCTCCGTGACAAAGTTTTGTTCTAAAAGATTTGTGGCAACCGGCAGCTTGTGGTTTGCGTTTGTGGTTGCCTTGAACTTTTTGACCTGTTTGCAGCGAAGCCCCAGTTTCCTGCGAATCCGTTTGATCCGGTGAACTCCAATGTGAACGCCGTGGCAGGCAAGCTCTTTCTGCAGACGTTCCGGACCGTAGGTTTCTTCCGTTCTTTTATGAGCCGCTATGATTTCGAGTTCGAGCCGTTTTTCCTCTTGATTCCGGGGAGAATCCGGTCGTTTCAGCCAGGCGTAGTAGCCACTGGTTGAAACCTCCAGAACCCGGCATAGCCGAGGAACCGGATACTTCGATCGAAACCGCCTGATTACCGCGTACCGGACAGCGACTCCCGGGCAAAGTACGCGGCGGCTTTTTTAAGGAAACCCTGAACAAGCTTCTCGAAAAATGTTCACAGCGGGAGGAAAAGAGGAAATGCCCCGTAAAGACCACGTTTCCCGCACCTCTGGCAGCGGAATGTGAGGAATTATCTCCGTCTCCCGACCCTTTTTAACCCCGGTAGCGATTTTTAGAGACACTACCCCCTGTGGACAGGAGAAAACCTCTCGCCATGTAGAGATTGCACAGAGCGAAGAGCACGTACACGACACCGGTATTTTTGGCGAGACCTTTATAGCGCACTTTGGTGAATCCGAAGACGCATTTGACGACGTGGAAGACATGTTCAACCCGCGAACGGACTTTTGAAAGAAGACGGTTTTGCTCTTTCTCTTCTTCGGTGAGCTTTTTGTGCTTCGTGGCTCTTTTTTGGGTATAATCCACGGCGCGCGGGGCTTTCGTCCGGATCTCTTCGGTTTTGCCCATGTAGGCCGAATCTCCCCGGACTTCTTTTTCTTCTCCGTGCAGGAGTTCACCGATTCGGGTGGAGTCGTGCACGTTCGCCCCTTGGTGACGAGGCTGTGGACCTGTTTGCTTTCCTTGTCCACACCGACATGGACTTTCATACCGAAGTAGTACTGGTTGCCCTTCTTCGTGGAATGCATCTCCGGGTCGCGTTTCTTCTCCCGGTTTTTCGTCGATGAAGGAGCATGGATGATCGTGGCATCCACGATGGGCGAAGCGCCGCATGGACTCCACGTCATAGAGGGCTTCTTCTACACCGGGATCGCTGAGGTTGAACCAGTTCTGGAGAAAGTGGATCCGGAGCATTCTCTTCAGCCCTATGGGAGGACGTCCCTTTCCCTCTTTCGGATAGAAGGGTTCGAGAAGAGCGCAAAGCTCTTTCCAAGGGACTATCTGTTCCATTTCGGCGAGAAAGAGTTCCCGTTTTGTGGGTTTTCGGTATTTCTCGAACGAAATGGCGCTCGCGAAAGTTTTCTGTCGCTTCATCGTACCTCAGCCCCCTGGAAAGAAGGTCGCACCGGAGGAACATGGTGGCTTTGGGATTCATTTTACGGTCTCAAGGAAAAAACGGCGACATCCGCGCGGAGTTTCTCAGAGATTCCTTAAGATATCGCGCTCCTGTTTTACTTGAGCAAGCTCTCGTTTGACGCGCTCAAGCTCCTCCTCAACCTGAGTGAGAGGCCGCCGCTCGCCGCCAATATCGGAAAGTTTTCCGGCCTTGTACGCTCTCACCCAGTTTTCCAGGGTCGACTTGGGCAGGGAGAGTTGACGCGATGCTTCATATGCTGTCAAGCCGCCTTCAATGATCATGTTGACGGCTTCATGCCGAAATTCTTTCGAATAGCGACCGTTCGTTGCGTTCTTTGCCATTCAGACACCTCCGTTTTGGTTGGATAGTAACTTTGGTGTCCGATATTTTCAACGTACCTCATCTTCCAGTGGTCCTATTTTAGGGGAGCATGTCAATCGAGGCGGAGGATAGCATCGTGGTGAACCTCCGCTTTCGCAGTGGAGCCTTGGGCAGCATCAATGTGACGACCTTGGCGTACCCGAAGAACCTGGAGGGGAGTCTCACGATTCTCGGAGAAGGAGTGTGAAGAAAGAGATGCTCTACTTTTTCAAGAAGTTTCTACTCAAAACATTGGCTTTTCTTTGCTTTCCTATCTTTTTCTTTCTGGGGATGTTGCTTGCTTTGTTTGCGCGATACTTTTTGCCAGCATCGACAAAATCTCCCAGTTTAGTATGGGGTGTTACTCCTATAATCAGTAATGCATATTGGTCAAAGGCCATGTCGATAATGGGCTACCAGTCGCACACATTTACCAATGGTTTCTATTCTACGATAAACAAAAGGTCTGACTGGGACCTAATTCTTCAAGAAAGATATGGAAAATATACTCCAAATTTTGTAAAAATACTTTTTGCATTTTTTGAATCTATGTTTAAATATAATATTTATTTTATTTCGTCAGATGGTTTTTTTCTTGGGGGCACTCCATACTGGTGGCTCGAGAATATTTTATTGAAGATTGCAGGTAAGAAAATTGTTTTATTGCCTTATGGCTCGGACTCTTATGTATATCGCCGAATACGTTCTTTGGACACGATTCATGCATTGATGATATCCTATCCTCAGGCTGCTCGCAAACAGGAGTGGATTGCTACACGTGTCGAATATTGGTGTAGAAATGCAGATGTTGTTATACCACACTTTATGGGGCCAGATGGGTTTGGGAGGTGGGATATCCTTGTTCCCAACATATTCGCTCTTGATCTTTCATTGTGGACAAGTTCAACAAAAAAAAGCACTGCCAATGGCCATAATGGATCGGTCGTTATTGTTCATGCACCTAATCATAGAGGTTTTAAGGGAACGGAATTTATTATTGATTCTATTGAACAACTAAAATCTGAAGGGTTAAATATAGAGTTTTTGTTAATTGAAAAAAAGCAGAACGATGAAGTCCGAGAAATACTCACTCAAAAAGCAGATATTTTAATTGAGCAAATAATTGCCACAGCCTACGCGCTCAACGCAATTGAGGGTATGGCCTGCAGTTTGCCTGTCATTTCCAACCTCGAAGACGACGCGCTGTTCCGCCCCTTCCGTCGCTGGTCGTATTTCTTGGAGTGCCCTATCGTTTCCGCGAGCCCGGAGACGCTTACGGATGTGTTGCGGAAACTGGTGACGCGCCCGGAGCTTCGTCATCAACTCGGTAGAGCAGGACGTGAATATGTGGAGAAATATCATGGACTTGACTTTGCACAGCATATGTTCAGCGCGGTGATCGAACATCTATACGGCCGAATGGATGCGCACACGCTGCTCAATCTTTACAATCCTCGCACAAGCGAGTATTGCAAGCGTAGGCCAAAGGTGAAGCATCCGTTGGTTAACAACAGGATTGTGGATTAATGTTCAGAAGTTTGATGAAAGACACGTTCATTTACGGGGGTGGCGACCTCGTCCTCAGACTGGTTGCTTTTGTCTCGTTTCCAATCATTGCGGCGGCTCTTTCGCCGAAAGTCTTTGGTGCATTGGAACTATTGGGAACTGCAACAGCACTCTTTGGGCTTTTTGTGAATTGTGGTTTAAATAACGCCGTGCAGCGTTTCTATTGGGACAAGGAGACCGCTTCTCAAGATCGCCCCGTTGTTGTTTCTTCCGGCCTTGTCGTTTTGCTGTTCTTTGGTTTCCTTGCAGGTAGTTTTGCTCTTGTTTGCGTTACTCCCTTTTTTTCCGAATGGGTACATGAGGCGAATCTCCCAATGACTACCGTCGCTTTTGTTTCTGCGATTGGGTTGATGGTGTTCGCGCAGTTGCTGCAGTATATACTGGATGTACTCAGGCTCCATTTTGCACCATTCAGGTTCCTGCTCCTCTCCTTTCTGCATAGAGTGCTGGGGCTTGCTCTGGGGCTTATCGCTGTTGTCTGGCTTGGCAAGGGCGTGGACGGACTTCTCTTCGTTCAGATGATTGTGGCGTGCGCTGTCCTCCCTTTTGGTCTGTGGTTGATACGGACGGATATTACATTACGGTTCGATCTGAGCTGGGGGAGACAATTGATTGTGTTTGGCTATCCTTTTATTTTTGCTGGGCTGGCGTACTGGCTTTTTGGTTCAATAGATAGG